>DNTA01000161.1 GCA_003500135.1 Cytophagales bacterium
AGAAATGAAATTAAGTTTCATTGTATGAGAAAAGTCGGCTTTTGCATGATCTTTTCGTACTTTATTAAACCAGTAGAAAAAATATATTAGTACCGGTAGTAGAAAAACGGGAAATAAAAATCCCCAAAGGGGTTTAATGCTTTGGTAAAAATAATAGATAAAACCCGCTGTGGAAATGCTGAAAAAGATAGCCGTAAAGTAAAAAGTGCCCTTTATGCCCAGCAATAAGCTTATGGTGCGGTCACCCCTTCTGGCATCCTCCTGATGTTGGTATACCTGTGTCATTGGGTAGGAGCCCCATAGCATGGCAGAACTTAACAATGCCGGAGCCAAAACGTTCCAATGCCCCAAAGCGGACATAGTTACTTGATTAATTCCCATGTAGCACATTAAATACGTGAAAAACCCCTGAAAAAAGCCGGCGACAAACCAACCGGTAATCGGATATTTTTTAAGCCTTACTGCCGGATGACTATATGCCTTGCTGACCATTCCGTAAATAAATACCATAATTGTAAATTGCCAACCCAAAGTCAAACTCCACAGCAAAGCCAATCCGTCAAATATGAGTGCCGCATCGTACAGTTCACGACTGACTTTAGGTGGGTGCTTAATTCCTCCAATACTATCTTCATCTTTGTCAAAATAGCTATTGTACCCATTGCTGGCCGGATAAACCAGTAAATGCAAAATCGCAAAAACGGATATAATGCCATATCCATGCGGATCGGGGCTGGTGGCCAACGAAAGCAGAAATACCGGTAGTAAATAGAAAGAAAATGGTATTCGAAGATGTAACCAAGTTGACTTTTTAAATATAAATTTTTGCATCTGTCAAACAAGATAGCCGAATTTTCATTAATATGAAACGGGCTATTAGATTGTAGTCATAGATAATTAACATAGAAGCGAGAGGTGGAGAAAGCCTTTCGGAAAGAAAATATATGAGCGCATACATCCACGCCATTGGAACGGCGGTACCTGAATATAAAATAGATCAGCAGCAAACGGTAGAGTTCATGATCGATGCTCTGGAACTTGACGACCGTGAGGCCAGAAAACTTCGGGTACTCTACAGGGCTACGGGTATCCAAAGTCGCCATTCGGTTATTCCCGATTACGGCACTAACGTCGATAATTTTTCATTTTACCCGAAAAAAAAGAATCTCGAACCCTTTCCTGCCATCCATTCAAGGATGAAGCTTTATGAAAAGTCGGCTTTGTCATTGGCGGAAAAGGCTATAAATGATTTAAAAATAAACAGCGCAAAACTTAAATCTGCTACCCATCTAATTACAGTGAGCTGCACTGGTATGTATGCACCGGGACTCGACATTCAATTGGTTCAAAAACTTGGCCTGAATTCAGACATACGAAGAACAGCCATTAATTTCATGGGTTGCTATGCAGCATTTAATGCCATAAAAGCTGCTGATGCCATCTGTGCAAGCGATGAAAATGCAAAAGTACTGGTACTATGCCTGGAACTTTGTACCATCCATTTTCAAAAAAGCACGGAAGAAGATCACTTACTATCCGGCGCACTTTTCAGCGATGGTGCAGCCGCACTTTGGATGTCGAACCAGGCGCCAGATGAAGGTCCTTACCTGGAGGCCAAACGTTTCTATTGTGATTTATTTCTGGACGGGAAACAGGAAATGGCCTGGCATATCGGCGATCATGGCTTCGAAATGCGATTAACATCCTATGTTCCGGCCCTGATACAAAAAGGAATAACGGAATTGACTCATAAACTGCTTGAAGGGCACCATATCAACAGGCATGAAATTGAGCACTACGCCATTCATCCTGGTGGAAAGAGAATTCTGGAAGTGATTGAAAAAGAACTTGAACTAACTAAAGAAGATAATGCCGCAGCTTACGAAGTGTTGAGTAAATACGGCAATATGTCATCACCTACGGTACTTTTTGTATTGAAAAACATACTGGATCGGCTTAAGAAGGAAAACAATGGACAGCACATTCTCAGTTTTGCTTTTGGTCCTGGTCTGACACTTGAATCAATGTTACTCGAAATCCACTACGAATGACTTTCCCCTACAAAATTGATTTTACCCACCGTTCAAAAGATGAAGAGTTGATGGACGATCTTGATTGTAACGGGGATGTAGTAGATCAAACGTTGCGGGAATTAGAGTTTATTAATTCCTGGCTTGGAGGAAATAAAGTCACCTTAAACGGGATAGGCAAACTAATTAAACATAATAACCAAAACCCATTGAGAATAATCGACCTGGGCTGTGGTGACGGGGAAATGCTTAGGAGGGTAGGTGAAAATATTAACAAAAAAAATTTTAACACTTCACTTTTAGGTATTGATGCCAATCCAAATATTATCGAGGTAGCTCGAAATAAAACTCTGAATGGATTAAAAATTGAGTACAAAGCGATAAATATTCTCGATCCTGATTTTTCCGTTAAAGATCAGGACATTGTCATTTGCACTTTATTTTTACACCACTTCGATAGCGATGTGCTGGCTGATTTACTTTCAAAATGGCATAAACAAGCCCAAATAGGTATTGTAATTAACGATCTGCACCGGCACCCCCTTGCGTTTTATTCCATACGACTGCTAACTGCATGGTTTTCCAGGTCGCCAATGGTGAAGTACGACGCCCCGCTTTCTGTATTGCGCGGGTTTACTAAAGGTGAATGGGAAGATATACTTCAAAAAGCCGGTATAGAGCAATATGAACTTACCTGGCACTGGGCTTTTCGGTGGCAATTGATCATACCATCTGGTAATAGTTGATAAAATAATGGGTAACCATTTATCAATTATGGCATGAAATAACAGGGCCATATAACTTTAAGTGCAAAAAAAACGTCTTCAATACTAAAAAACATTATGGACTGCTGCACCTCTTCTTACTTACCTGTCGATTGTGATTTTTATGACGAACTGGCGTTGTACAAAACCAAAAACAAACCTTTAAAGATATTTTACTTTAATGATCAAAAAGAACTCGAGCAGGCCGAGGGCAATTTGAAAGATATATATACAAGCAAAAGAGCCGAATATGCATCGGTTGGTGGCGACGATATACGACTCGATAAAATCATTACTTTCGATGGTAGGCCGGGCCCCGCTTATGATGAGTATGATGCCTTCAGCAATGAGTGCCTCGACTGTCACCAGGATTTTTATGACGACTAAACCATAATTAATCTACCCATTGCACACTATCTTCAATTGGTTTTCGGGTACTTTCATGCCATTTTTCAGGTATGCCAATAAATAAGAATCCCATAAAGGTGTCCTTAGGTTCCAGGCCAAAAAAGGGTTTGGCCTCTTCCATGTAGGTTACGCCTCCGGTGCCCCAATAGCATCCTAAACCATATGCCGTGGCTGTTAACATCATATTTTGCACAGCACAGGCCACAGCCGAAACCTCTTCAATTTCAGGTAAAATTTTGTTTATATCCCTTTTCATTCCTATTCCGATGACATGAGAGGCCAGGGTGGGCTTTTTGGACAGTTTATCATACTTTTTTTGATCAAATGTGCCTTTTTTCTCGCTCACTTCCCTATACAGCTCACTTTGAAATTCTGCCAGTTTTTTCAGGCCTTCCCCCTTGAATACAGTAAAATGCCAGGGCTGTGTCATTTTATGAGTGGGTGCCCAATTGGCATTTTCCAGCATTTTTTTAATGATCTCATCGTCAACTACCTCATTTTTGTATACTGGCGGATAGATTGATCGTCGTGTCTTGATCAGTTCGTTTATTTCGTTCGTGTTAAAATTTCTTATCTCCATTATCGATTGAATTTTACATTTATTCCTGCAAAAAAGTTAATGGTTGGCGCCGGATTAAAATAACGGTTACCAAATGCATTAAGATCGTTCCCAAGACTATACTCCTGATTGAGCAGATTGTTTATGCCACCATACAGATTCCACTCCATATTATTTCTTGAAAGCAATTTCCAGCCCCCTTTTACCACCACATGGTGGTAAGCTTCACTGTAAACCGTATTCGCATCGTTGAGCGGTATGGCATCATTGAATTGATAGTTTAGATTTAAAAATGCGCCATTCATCAGTTGCAAGTCAATAAATGCTGAGAGTCGGTGAGGGGTGGTGCCTGTCAGGCGATTTCCGTCGAATGACACATTTTCTCCGGCTTCTTCTTTTTCATACTCATCAAAAACGAAATAGTGCCAGGTATACGCCAGGCTGCCGTCCAGTTTTTGAACAAAAGACGTGGGTTGGTCAAAGAAGTTGTACAGCAGAAGCATTTCAAAACCACTTTGCTGTGTACTTCCGGCATTTTCAAACTCCACCGTTCCGTCTTCTGCCACCTTGCTCACAATGGTTTCCCTTTGACGCATATGAAATACGGCAGCATCGACCATAAACCGCGTGTTCCAGTTATTTCGCCAGCCAACTTCTACACTAATCCCCTGCTCAGGTTTCAAGTCTTCATTAATGGAGCCATTACTTGTGCGCACTTCTTCGGTAGAAGGTGGTGAATAACCCTGACTGATATTAAGATATGAAATTTGCCGAGGGCTGAACTTATAACTCAGGGCCAGCCGGCTTTGCCATTCCAGGCCGGGTTGATAAGTAACAGTGCCCTCGGGAATGGTAGTGTTACTTTCTTGACGGTCAATTACATAACGGGTCAGTTGCCAGCTGGTTCCTGCTTCAAGCCCCCATTTTCCGGTATTAAGACGGTATTGAGCAAAAGCAAAGGCCTGATGTGCAACAATGCGATCGTCGAAGCGCAGTCCATCTATTCTTCCGCTATCATTTTCATAAATCCGGTTATCCCAGACCAGACCAAGCCATTCGCCGCCAAACTGCCATTGGTGTTGCTGATAATCTAATGTCAGTACTTCCCGAAGGCCCCAACCGGTTTTTTCTTCGAGCTTATAATTGGTGATGAATGGGTTTTCCTTGTTTTCTGTTTGGATGTAGGTCGAAAATTTATTGGAAATGTGGTCATCGAATTGTTTTTGAACCATTACACCGGTATAGAGGCCCTGCAGATCGATGGAAGAGTTTTGTACAGGTGCCCGAGGTCTCGATTGCCTTCGGTCTTCTGCTACCTGATCATTGGTAAGCCCGCCAGGTAATTGATAAAAAAGATCACTGTAGAGCAATTGAGCCGTGATATTCCAGTCATCAACTGTATAATTCTGCTGCCAGTACAGGGCTTTGCGATCCATATTGGTATGCCTTCGATAACCCTCCGACTGTTGCCATGAGGCTTTGATTACCTGCCGGTTTTGGTCAGAAGCCACAATGTCGGCCTCAAGGGTGGTTTTAATGTAGTTGAAAGATCCTCCTTCTATATTTAAAGCAACACCTGTAGCAGTTGGGCGTGTTCCTGAAAAAAGCATGGCGCCGCTCATACCTGCACCATAAATAGCTGAAGTGGGGCCTTTGATCAGTTCCAGTGAACCCATAAATGCCGGATCGATCCAGTTTAGTGGTGTGCTGCCCGTAGCCTCGGTGAAGGGGATCCCATTCCAGTATACCTTCACATTTCTAACTCCAAATGGTGACCTGAGCAGATTGCCGCGCATATTTACGCGATAACTTCCCGGAGACCGCTGCTCAATTCGTACGCCAGGCAAGGTGTTAGGGCCATCGAGCAGGGCTGCTTTCGGACCCGGCAACAACATTGATTGCGGTAAATAATGATCAGATGCCGGTATGTCCATAATCGAGCGGGACGATTCGAAACCCTGTACATCCACTCCTTCTAAATAAACGGTGGATGATATGGTGTCATTTTGCTGACTTAAAACAGGTAACTGAATAACTATAAATATGAAAAAGATGAATAGAGTCTTATGCATGAAAAGTGGCTTCAATGGTTTTTTGCAAAAGTAAAAAAACGAGGCTAAAAACATTCCTGCGGATACTTTTTAACCTTGGGATCTGACAGTGATAATGATTTAGTGAAGAAATTGTTAAATACTTTAGATTTTTTCTAAATCAATTAAAAAAGCGTAGTGTGCTTGTGTATTTGCTACTAAATAACCATAAATTTGGATTTATAAAGTAAGGATAATTTAATAGTTGGCAATTAAAATATTTTTTAAAATAAAATTAGGCGGTTATGCGGCGGAAATTGTTAAGAACAGGCGCAGATGAATTGAGTTACGAGATCAGGGGAATCGTAAAAAAGGCGGAGCTTGTTGCCAATGCCGGGCAAGACATTTCCTGGGAAAATATTGGTGATCCTATTCAAAAGCATGCCAGTGTGCCACAATGGATCAAAGATATCATCAGTGACCTGTCACAACAAGACCGGACATATGGATACTGCCATTCCAAGGGTGTTTTGGAAACCAGAGAGTTTTTAGCCAAAAAAAACAACGAACTGGGAGGAGTACAAATTACTGCTGAGGACATTCTTTTTTTTAACGGTTTGGGCGATGCCATTGCCAAGATTTACCAGTTTTTGGTGCCTACCGCGAGAATAATTGGTCCCTCACCGGCCTATTCCACACATTCTTCCGCCGAAGCAGCCCACGCAAATGACCATCCGGTTACCTACAATCTGGATCCCGGAAACAACTGGTATCCCGATATGGATGATATTTATCAAAAAGTAAAATACAATTCCAATATCGTAGGCATTCTGATCATCAATCCCGATAATCCGACCGGTATGGTTTATCCAAGGGAAGTTCTGGAGCGGTTTGTTGAGATTGCGCGTGAATTTAACCTGTTTCTGATCAGCGACGAGATTTATATTAATATAACTTACAACGGAGCGGAGGCATGGTCGCTGCCGGAATATATTGGTGATGTGCCTGGAATCGCATTAAAGGGATTGTCAAAAGAAGTGCCCTGGCCGGGATCGAGGTGTGGATGGGCAAAGTTTTACAATCGTAAAAAGGATGTGGAATTTGATAAGCTATGTACCACACTGGAGAATGCTAAAATGATTGAGGTAAGCTCTACAAAATTGCCGCAACTGGCCATTCCTAAAATCATGAGTGATCCCCGTTATCAGTTACATCTGGAGGAGAATAATCGAAAGATTGGCGAAAAAAGCCGGCGAATATCGGAAATTTTAAAAGATGTGGAAGGGGTTCATTTTAATCCCACCAATGGTGCTTTTTACAATACTATTATTTTTAAAAAAGGGGTACTGAATGGCAATCAGAAACTGGAAATAAAGAATGAAAAAGTCAGAGAACTGGTTGAGTCGTGGGTGTCTGTGCCAGACATGCCTTTGGATAAACGCTTTGTATATTATTTGCTAGGTGCCAAAGGTGTTTGTGTAGTGCCCATATCCTCATTTTGCTCTGACTTGAATGGTTTCCGTGTGACCTTACTCGAAGAGGATACCGATCAGTTAGAAGAAACCTTTAGAAAAATCCATGATGCCCTGGTGGAATACCTGGAAGTTGTGCCGGAAAATGCATAAAAAGGAGCTTTTGTTGACCAAAAACCAATTTGCGCCTTTTCTTTTTATAAGAAAAGCATGTTTCCGGCGATGTTTTATTTATCCGTTCAGACCAAAAATGTAAATAAATCCGGGCTTTCGTTAATTAGCTGGTAGCTAATCCCTTTTTGTTGCATGCGCTTTACCAGGTCATCGAAATCATCTCTTGTTTTTGTTTCAACACCAACCAGTGCCGGCCCCTGTTCGCGGTTGACCTTTTTGGTGTATTCAAAATGGGTTATATCGTCATCGGGCCCCAGCGCCTCTACCAGAAATTCCCGTAAGGCTCCGGCACGTTGTGGAAAACGAATTATGAAATAGTGCTTTAATCCCTCATAAAGCAGCGAGCGCTCCTTGATCTCCTCCGTCCGTGTGATATCGTTATTACCTCCACTGACAATACATACTACATTTTTGCCTTGTATTTCTTTTTTGTAAAAATCCAGTGCTGCAATACTAAGGGCGCCGGCAGGTTCTACCACCATTGCTTCTTCATTGTACAGTTGCAAAATGGTCGTGCATACTTTTCCTTCTGGCACCAGCGCTACTTCGTCCACCACCTCTCTTGCAATGTTAAAGTTGCGTTCTCCAACGGTCGCCACCGCAGCGCCGTCAATAAACTTCTCAAATTGAGGCAGGACTACCCGCTCGCCGGCATCCAGTGATTGCTTCATGGCTGGCGCACCTTCGGGCTCCACACCAATAATTTTTGTTTCCGGGCTCACCTGCTTAAAGTATGACCCCACCCCTGAGATCAGACCTCCGCCTCCTATGGGCGCAAACAGATAATCAATCTTACCAATGGCTTCACGAAGTATTTCAAGGCCTACCGTTCCCTGTCCGGCTATTACTTTGTCATCGTCGAAAGGATGGATAAATACAGATTCATTTTTTTGGCAATCTTTCATAGCAGCAGTATAAGCTTCATCAAATGTATCGCCGGTAATGATCACTTCTACAGCGTCCTTGCCAAACATGTTCACCTGACGGATTTTTTGTTTTGGTGTAGTAGATGGCATAAAAATTTTGCCTTGTATTATCAGTTGGGCACAGGCATAGGCCACCCCCTGCGCATGATTGCCTGCGCTGGCACAAACCACCCCTTTTTTTCGTTCTTCAGCCGAAAGAGATGAAATTTTATTATAGGCGCCCCTCAACTTGTAGGACCGTACTACCTGAAGGTCTTCTCTTTTGAGTAAAACATTTGAAGAATAGCGTTCGGAGAGGGTCATGCTGCTATGGAGCATTGTATGATGCACTACATCTTTTACCTGCTGATACGCCGATTCTATATCGAGAATAGAAAGCATTGAAGTCAAATTAGATTAGTTTAGAATGGTTACCAAGTTAGATTTTATTGCCCATCAAAGCATTATTTCTTTCATATTTTTGAGAATTGACCGGCTTTAAACCCTGAAAAATAAAAATCCCGAATTTTTTAAACATCATTCAAACCTTTTGGAAAAATGGTCGTTGTTAAGTATGTTTCATAAATGATAGTAAAACTATTACATAAAAAAGTGTATTATTGACCTAAACTTTTCGAGATGGCTCAGTTGCAACTGCAGATGAATGAAAACCTATTTGTGCGCGATCCTCAAGAGACTGTTTTGGGGCGCAAAATTGTGGAAAGCGGCATTCGGATGATTGATACTTTGGGGTTTGAGAAGTTCACCTTTCGTAAACTTGCTGAAGAAATTGATTCTACAGAAGCTTCGATATACCGATATTTTGAAAACAAACACCGCATGCTGGTATATCTCATTGCCTGGTACTGGAACTGGATGGAATATCGTATTGATTTTGGCACACAGAATATCAATAATCCTGTTGAAAAACTGAAAATTGCCCTGAAACTTGTAGCGGAGCAAAAAAGCAAAGACCCCTTTTTCCCTGATATTGATGAAGCAGCACTTTATCGCATCGTGATCAACGAGTCTGACAAAACTTATTTAACACGTCAGGTAGATGAAGATAACAAAGAAGGGCTTTTCCGTGGTTTTAAATCGCTTTGTAAAAAAATTGCAGACATTGTTAAGGAGATCAACCCTAATTATACTTACCCTCATGCATTGATCAGCACCGTGTTACAGGCAGCTCACCAGCAAATATTTTTTGCCATGCATCTGCCTTCATTGACTGAATTGAGCCAAATGAAAGAAAACCGGTTCGATAAGAACAACGAATTTCTTGAAATACTGGTATTCAACGCCATTGGCGTAACTGAAGCCAGCGCCTAAAATATGCCTTAAAACTTTCAAGCATATTCAATACAAATGAACAATCAACAAATTGTAAAAATAATAAGAGAGTCAGCCATCTTGCTCAAACAGGAGTATGACGATGCCATACTCGATCAAACTGACCTTTTGGCTACAAATTATGGCATTGACGAATGGGAGGCTTTCAAACATGATTTAGTAGAGGCGGGCAACAAGGTTCGTATCATATACATGGAAAACAGCCTCCGGCTGGACGATTTCCCTGATTTAATCAGGGAATTGTATATGCCGGTAGTGGCTTTTGATACCACCAGCGATTCTATTGTTCCTGCTATCATATTCGCTGATAAAAAAGGAAATACCAAGCTACTCAGAATAGGTGATGAAGAAAATGAACTTACCGATTTCACGCCGGAATGTTGCCAGACCTTTCTGAAAAACGAAAACGGTGAGGTGGTGTTTATGGGTGTTTTTTCTTACAAGAGCCTGGTAAGCGACGAGGCCTATGAAAGTGGTGAAGGCAAGCCATTGACCCCTGTTAAGCGCCTGTTCCGTTTATTATCGGAAGAACGCCGGGATATTATCAATATTTTTATTTATGCCATTGTAATTGGTTTAATCAGTTTAACGCTACCGTTGGGTATACAGGCAACCGTTGAGTTTGTATCCGGTGGTGTGGTAGTGACCTCGGTTTATCTGCTTATTGCCCTGGTGATCCTGGGTATATTAGGTACCGGTGGCTTACAGGTGATGCAGATCACCATCGTGGAATTTATTCAAAGGCGGATATTCAGCAAGGCTGCTCTGGAATTTGCCTTCAGGGTGCCGCGCATTAAGCTGGAATCAATCCTTCATCAGCATGCCCCTGAATTGGTAAACCGCTTTTTTGACGTGCTGACCTTACAAAAAGGGCTGCCAAAACTGCTTATCGACCTCACGACCGGTGCGATCTCGATCTTGTTTGGATTGTTGCTTCTTTCTTTCTATCACCCGTTTTTCGTATTCTTTGGATTGATCCTGTTAACTACTTTGACCCTGATCTTCTACTTCACAGGACCCAAAGGTTTACGCACCTCTATAAATGAATCCAAATTTAAATATAAGGTTGTATATTGGCTCGAGGAGTTGGCACGTACGATTAATTCCTTCAAGTTGTCGGGAAACTCCAATTTACCACTCAAGAAAACGGAATACAACGTCAACAATTACCTGAAATATCGAAAGATGCACTTCGGTGTACTTATCGGTCAATATTGGTACATTATTTTATTTAAGGCTGCTGTAACAGGTGGGTTGCTGATTATTGGTACCATTTTGGTAATTCAGCGCGAAATCACACTTGGTCAGTTTGTTGCCTCCGAAGTAGTGATCGTACTTATCCTTGCCTCGGTAGAAAAACTTATATTGTACATGGAAGTGGTATATGATATGCTTACGGCTGTCGACAAAATCTCGCAGGTCACAGATCTTCCTCTCGAAAAAACCGGAGGGCTGAATATGCCGAACCAGTTTGTGGATAAGCCTTTTCACATCAAGG
>DNTA01000039.1 GCA_003500135.1 Cytophagales bacterium
GGTTGTACCACTTGTCCTCATCGCCCGGGCGGATGAAGTACTGCATCTCGAGCTGCTCGAATTCACGCATCCTGAAAATGAACTGACGGGCCACGATCTCATTCCGGAAGGCTTTACCGATCTGGGCAATGCCAAAGGGCACCTTCATCCGGGCGGTTTTTTGAACGTTCAGATAATTGACAAAAATCCCCTGAGCCGTTTCCGGTCGAAGATAAATCTTGTTCGATTCATCGGCCACCGATCCGATTTCGGTGGAAAACATCAGGTTGAACTGCCGTACTTCCGTCCAGTTGGCCGTGCCGGACAAGGGACAAACGATACCTGCATCGATGATCAATTGCCTCAGGCCGATCAGGTCCTCGGCATCGAGCAGCCGGGCCATTTCAGCCATTAAAGTATTGGCCTCCTTATTTTTACCTTCCGACCTCAGATATTCCGCCTGCTCCTCCAGCAGTACATCGGCACGATATCGCTTTTTAGAATCTTTATTATCAACCAACGGATCATTGAAACTATCTACGTGGCCCGAAGCTTTCCAGGTGGTCGGGTGCATAAATATGGCCGCATCCAGGCCGACAATGTTGTCGTTGAGCTTTACCATCGCCTGCCACCACAGGTCCTTGAGGTTCTTTTTTAGCTCAGCGCCATACGGGCCGTAATCGTACACCGCCTGCAATCCGTCGTAAATTTCACTTGATGGATACACAAAGCCATACTCTTTGGCATGCGCCACGATATCCTTTATTCCAAAATCCTTATCGTTGTCTGTTTTTGCCATAGCCGCAAAGATAGACATCCGACCAAAAAATTCTACTATAATACCAGTTATTGGCTTAAAAAATAGCGGTACAACCGGACAATAGACATTTTTTTGGGTTTTGAATAAAAAGTATATTGGAAATTATATTTTTACGAAGGGAAGAAAAATATTGGAAGAATCGTAGCCAATAAGTTTTACTACTAAACATTTACAAAACAAACACGGCCAGCAAATACTGGCTGCACAGCTTATGTATAATAAAATTGCTCTTGCGCTCGCTTTTTCACCACGCTGCCTGGCCATGCTCAGCGAGTCGATACGGATCAAAAACCTTTTCAATGCTGAACTGATCCTCATCCATGTGGGGCCGCAGACAGAACATGAAGAGGAATACCTCAATAAGCTCTTAAAAATTATCGAGCTGGACAAAAGCAATATCCGGATCATCTGGAAACAAGGCAAACCATCTACCACGATTTTAAATTGTTGTAAGCGGGAAAATATCGATCTGCTACTGGCCGGGGCGCTACGCCGCGAAAATATATTTAAATACTACATCGGCTCCACAGCCCGGAAAATTCTGCGAAAAGCGAATTGTTCAGTGCTTTTGCTCACCAACCCTCAGGAGGTCCCCGGGCCTTTTAAGAAAATCGTCATCAATGGCACCGAGGGTGTGAATGATTTGCGCACTATAAAACGAGGGCTTTACTGGGCGCACATGGAAGATGCTTCGCAAGTGCATATTTTTAAAGCTATTCCCGGATTTGGCCTCAGCATGATGGTGGCCGGTGAAGATTCCGAATCGGAATATACAGAAACCCGCCGGAGCATTATCCATGAAGAGCTTGAGGAGATGGAGCAATTGCTTAGTACCATAGATACCAAAGATCAAAAAATTAATGTCAAGGTAGCTGCGGGAAAAGCTGCATACGAATTGTGCAGGTTTGCAGAAAAAACCGAGGCTGATCTTTTGATAGTCAAAGCTCCACTCAGAAAATTAATATTTTTAGATCGTTTGTTTCCGCATTACCTCGAACAAGTGATGAGCGATCTTCCGACCAATCTATTATTTGACAAACACAACAAATGATCGAAAAACTAAGTCATATCGATATCATACTAGTGCTATGTCAAATTGGCCTGATGATACTCTTTGCCAGGGTATTTGGTGAGTTGGCACGCCGCTTACAACAACCTATGGTGGTCGGCGAAATACTGGCAGGAATCATCCTGGGCCCCACAATTTTCGGCTACCTAATGCCCGAATCTTTTGAATTATTATTTCCGGCGAAAGGTCACTGGTCGCTCGTGCTGGACGGCTTTATACAGGTAGCCCTGGTCCTGTTACTGTTTATTGCCGGGCTGGAAGTGGAGCTAGACCTTGTAATCCAACAGGGCCGGCGGGCGCTTTACACCAGCCTCAGTGCACTGGCCTTTCCATTCCTGATAGGTTTTGGTTATGCCATATACGATCCCACTTTCTTTGGCATTACCGATGAAAGCCATTACCTGATTTTTGCCCTTTTCTTCGGTACGGTGCTCTCTATCACTGCCCTCCCTGTGCTTGCACGGGTACTCATGGACCTCAATATTTTTAAGTCGAAAATGGGTATGCTCATCATAGCGGCCGCCATGGTCATTGACGTGCTCGGCTGGCTGATTTTTGCAGTCATCCTTAGCATGATCGATGGCAACTCGGAAAAAATGGGCGTTGGAAGTACGCTGGGTCTCACACTTCTATTTACCATAATTACACTGACCATCGGGAAAGTACTCATCAATGCGGCCCTACCCTGGATCAATCGCAATTTTGCCTGGCCGGGCGGGTTGCTGTCGATGGCAATGGTCATTTGCTTTTTTGCTGCTGCATTTACAGAGTGGATCGGCATTCACAGTATTTTTGGGGCCTTCATTTTTGGCATTGCCCTGGGAGATTCGGAGCATATGTCTGAAAGGGCCAAGGAAATCGTGCACCAATTTATCAATAACATTTTCGCCCCCCTGTTTTTCGTATCAATTGGTTTAAGTGTCAATTTCATAGCCAATTTCAATATCCCCATGATCCTGGTTATTCTTTTATTGGCAACTATTGGTAAAGTTCTGGGGGGTTATTTGGGTGCAAAAGCCGGAAAGATGGACAATGTAAAATCGCTGGCAGTTGGTTTTGCCATGAATACACATGGCACCCTCGAAATTATCCTGGGTACTATCGCCCTAAATACCGGCATTATCACCGAAGAGATTTTTGTGGCCATTGTCGTAATGGTTATCCTCACCATTTTGGTATCAACGCCACTTATGCGTTATTTCCTCGATCTGAACAGGCGCATAAATAAGCTTCGCAAAAAGAAACTGCGTATGCGTATGGATTATGAAGAAGATTAGCAAAAATCGCCTGGAAGACATTTGTTGGAATTGATGGATAATTGCTTTATCAAAAGGCCAGCCTGGCCGTATATTCAAAACAAAAACATGAAATCATATCACTTACCACTATTGATTTTAATTCTATTGAGTTGCGGCTTTAATAAGCCCAATACCACTCAATCTACCCCACCCGGTCATCAGCTATGGACCGATCTACTTCAAAAACATGTCAGGCAGGATGGCATGGTGGACTACCGGGGTTTTATCAAAGATTCTACTAAACTCAATCAATACCTGTCGACCCTGGAGAATCATATACCGGCCGATAATTGGAGTGAAAAAGAAAAGCTGGCCTACTGGATCAATGCCTACAATGCGTACACGATTCAACTCGTCATTCGCCACTATCCACTGGAAAGCATAAAAGATATAAGTGGGTTTTTGTCCATACCTTTTGTCAATAGCGCCTGGGATATAAAATTTATTGAGCTTGGTGGTGAAAAGCTTGACCTCAACAACATTGAGCACAGTATTTTAAGGAAGGAATTTGACGAGCCCCGAATACACTTTGCCATCAACTGTGCCTCCATTTCCTGCCCGGTACTCCGCAATGAGGCCTTTACAGCTGATAAGCTGGAAGCTCAACTGGAAGAACAGACCAAAATATTTTTAAACAATCCGGAGAAAAACAGGATCGGTAAAAATGAAATTGAGATCTCCAAAATCTTCAGCTGGTTCGGCGGCGATTTCAAAAAAGAGGGTACGATCATCGATTTCATCAACCCATATACCGCAACCGATATTTCGCCGGGCGCTTCGGTAAAATATATAGACTACAACTGGCAACTTAACGACAGCAAATAAACTACAAATGTCGGTTTGAAACTTTGAGATTTTGATGGAAATTGCAAGATTGCAAATTGGAATCGATCTCGTCTTTCAATTGATATCTAGACAACAGGAATACGCCTATGTACCTCATTTTTGATACCGAAACCACTGGTTTACCCAAAAAATACAATGCCCCGCATACCGATCTTGACAACTGGCCAAGGTTAGTCCAGATCGCCTGGCAGCTTCACGACGAAAAAGGTAAGCTGATCAATGCCGAAAACCTGATCGTGCAGCCCGATGGGTTTACCATTCCTTATAATGCCACCAAGGTACATGGCATCACTACTAAGCGTGCCAAACAAGAGGGCTTGCCTCTGCCTAAGGTGCTGGAGGTCTTTGCCCGTGACATAGAAAAAGCAGAGGCGCTGGTCGGCCATAATGTAGAATTCGATCTGAACATAATGGGCGCCGAATTTATCCGTGGTGAGGTGGAGAGTTTAATGTGGGACAAAAAGCGCCTTGACACCAAAGACGAAGCGACAGATTATTGTGCCATTCCCGGTGGTAAAGGCGGTAAATACAAGTGGCCCACACTTACCGAACTACATGAAAAACTATTCGGTGAAGCATTCGAAGATGCCCACGATGCCGCCTATGATGTAGCTGCCACCTCCAGGTGCTTTTTCGGACTGTTAAAACAAAAGGTGGTCAAGCCTTTGAAGGGCGTATCCCCACAGGAAATTGAATATGAAGCGCCTGGCCTGTATGACGCCAATTTTGCCCACCTTAAAAAGCAAAAGAAAAAGAAGAGCGCCACCCTCGACCTCGATGAAGATATAGACATCGCGCATGTGGAAGATGTGCCTTTCAGCCATTTACATGTGCACTCCCAGTTTTCCATACTACAAGCTACTTCTGAGGTGGGCCTGATCGTTTCGAAAGCAAAAGAACTGGGCATGCCGGCCATAGCAATTACTGATCATGGAAACATGATGGCCGCCTTTCAATTTGTAAATGCCGCTCTGAAAGAAGGAATAAAACCAATCGTAGGCTGCGAGTTCAATGTCTGCCACGATCGCAATGATAAATCGAGACAAGATAACGGATATCAGACCGTACTGCTGGCGAAAAACAAAAAGGGGTATCAAAACCTGGCCAAATTGGCTTCATATGCTTATACCGAAGGTTTTTACTACGTGCCCCGCATTGATAAGGAATTGCTGCTTCAATACAAAGAATACATCATCGCCACAACAGGAGGCCTGTGGGGCGAAGTCCCCGACCTGGTCCTGAACGTAGGCGAAACACAGGCCGAGGAGGCCTTTGTATGGTGGAAAGATCATTTTGGCGATGACTTCTTCGTCGAACTCAACCGGCACGGTTTGGAAGAGGAAAACCACGTAAATGAAGTTTTGCTACGCTTCGCCGAAAAATATGGGGTCAAATATTTCGCGGCCAATAATACCTACTACTCAAAAAGGGAAGACTCCAAAGCCCACGACATTCTGTTGTGTGTAAAAGATGGCGAAACCATTGAAAAGCCCAAGCGCTACGTCGGGAAAAGAGGACGGGAATTCCGGTTCGGCTTTCCCAATGATGAATTTTACCTGAAGTCTCCTGAGGAAATGAAGGCGCTTTTTGCCGATCTTCCCGAAGCAATAGAAACGACCAATGAGATCGTTGAGAAAATTGAGGGATTTCAATTGGCCAGGGATGTGCTCCTGCCAAAATTTGAAATCCCCGAGCAGTTCAAGGACCCCAAAGATGATGAGGATCCGAACTTAAAAAACGGGGAAAACAATTACCTGCGTCATCTCACTTACGAGGGCGCCAAAAAACGATATCCGGACATCACCCCAGAAATTCAGGAAAGGCTCGACTTTGAGTTGGAAGTGATTAGAAAAACGGGTTACCCGGGCTATTTCCTCATCGTGCAGGATTTCACACGGGCAGCACGCGACATGGGGGTTTCCGTAGGCCCGGGACGGGGCTCTGCGGCAGGATCAGCCGTTGCTTATTGCATCGGAATCACCAATGTGGACCCAATCGAGTATGACCTCCTTTTTGAGCGCTTTCTCAATCCTGATCGCGTATCGATGCCCGATATTGATATAGATTTCGATGATGAAGGTCGCGGGAAAGTAATCGACTACGTTATTGATAAATACGGTGCGAATCAGGTGGCACAGATCATCACCTATGGCACCATGGCGGCCAAGTCATCCATCCGCGATACGGCAAGAGCGCTAGGCCTGCCCTTAACCGAAGCCGATCGTGTAGCTAAACTGGTACCTGACATCAAGCTCAATAAACTTTTCAGTCTGGACGATAAAGCGCTCGCCGGTAAACTGAAAAACAACGCCGATATGATCAATATGGCCAAAGAGCTGAAACAGATATCCGGGGGCGATGACCTGACAGCCCAAACCCTGAATCAGGCACGCATTCTGGAGGGCTCGGTGAGAAATACCGGCATCCATGCCTGCGGTGTGATCATTACGCCGGATGATATCACCAACTTTGTTCCGGTGGCGCTGGCCAAAGATTCAGATATGTGGTGCACCCAGTTTGACAACTCGGTAGTGGAAAATGCCGGATTGCTCAAGATGGACTTCCTCGGCTTAAAAACGCTTACCCTGATCAAAGATGCCGTTAAGATCGTAAAAGAACGGCACGGTATTGATATCGACCCCGATGCTATTCCACTGGATGACGAGGAAACCTATAAGCTTTTCCAACGCGGTGAAACCGTCGGGATATTCCAGTACGAATCTCCAGGCATGCAAAAATACCTTCGTGAACTGAAGCCTTCCGTTTTTGCCGACCTCATTGCCATGAACGCCCTTTATCGTCCGGGTCCGCTGGAATATATACCTTCCTTCATTCGCCGAAAGCACGGCCAGGAAGATATCACCTATGATCTTGAAGATATGAAGGAATACCTGGAAGAAACCTACGGTATTACGGTTTACCAGGAGCAGGTGATGTTGCTTTCACAAAAACTGGCGGGCTTTACTAAAGGCGAAGCTGATATGCTCAGGAAAGCCATGGGTAAAAAGATCTTCGCACTGCTGGAAGAGCTAAAACCCAAGTTCCTCAACCAGGGCGAGGAAAGAGGGCGCCCGAAAGAAAAACTTGAGAAAATATGGAAAGACTGGGAAGCATTTGCCTCCTATGCCTTCAATAAGTCGCACTCCACCTGCTATGCATGGGTGGCCTACCAAACCGCATATCTGAAAGCCCACTACCCTGCTGAATATATGGCTTCGGTGTTGAGCAACAATATGAACGACATAAAGCAGGTGACCTTCTTTATGGAAGAATGCCGACGAATGGGCATTAAAGTGTTAGGCCCTGATGTAAATGAATCGAAATCGAAATTTACAGTAAACCAGGATGGCGGGATCCGTTTTGGTATGGCGGCCATAAAAGGAAGTGGGGAAGCCGCGGTAGAAGCTATTATAGAAGAGCGTGAAGAAAACGGCATGTACAGCGATATTTTTGATTTCGCTACCCGCGTTAATCCGAGGCAAGTCAACAAAAAAACGTTTGAATCACTGGCAATGGCCGGCGCTTTTGATTGTTTTCCGGAATATCACCGTCGTCAGTATTTATTTGCCGAGGAAGGTGATCAACCACTAATTGACAAAGCTGTTCGATATGGTCAGCGACTGAATGCCGATAAAAACAATGCACAACAATCACTTTTTGGCGGTGAAAATGCCCTTGAAATCCCGAAACCAAAAGTTTCGGAATGCGAACCCTATGGGCCTACCGAAAAGCTTAATATCGAAAAAGAGGTGGTTGGGGTTTACATCACGGGGCATCCGCTGGACCAGTTCAAGTTTGAGATGCAATATTTTTGCAATAGCAAAATAAGTGACTTAAAGGATCTGGATGGTAAAATTGGCCATGACATGATGGTTGCCGGTATAGTGACAGATGCCGCTCATAAGATGACCAAAAACGGAAAGCCTTTTGGCATCTTGACACTGGAAGATTACGAAGATCACCACACCTTTTATATTTTCTCCGACGACTATATCAAATTCAAAGAGTTTATTTCACCGGGATGGTTTTTGTATTTGAAGGGTAAGGTAACGCAAAAATCCTGGGGTGATCAAAAACTTGAATATCAAATTCAGGACATCCAGATACTCGGCGACATCCGGGAGAAGATGAGTAAGCGACTATCCCTTTTTGTCCAACCTGATCATATTTCCAATGATATGATCGACAAGTTGGAATCGCTCGCTGAAACATATCCGGGCAATTGCCAGTTGAAATTGAATCTTAGAGATGATGTAGAACAAATGGAGGTGCAGCTATTGAGCAGAAAATATATGATCCAGCCTCACGATGATCTCTTGAAGGAACTGGAAATGATCAGTGGAGTGAATTTTATGGTGGAAACCTGACATGACAAATTGGCTCCAATGATACTTTTTACCAAAAAAATGTGTCGTTAATTGAACAATTATGACAACATGTCCAAACAAAATACGTTTGGTAGTGATTTTGTAATACATTTGTAGAATATTTTGAATTTAAGCATAACATCAGATGGGAAAAACAATTGAAATTACTGACGCTAATTTTGAAGAAATATTGGCTACTGAAAAACCTGTATTGGTTGACTTTTGGGCAGAATGGTGCGGCCCTTGTAAAATGATCGGACCGGTTGTGGAAGAGTTAGCTTCGGAATACGACGGCAAAGCTGTCATTGCCAAAGTTGATGTAGACAGCAACCCCGAGGTTTCAGCCAAATTCGGGATCAGAAGTATACCTACCTTATTGTTCTTTAAAAATAAAGAGATCGTAGATAAGCAAGTGGGAGCTGTTCCGAAAAATGTCCTTTCAGAAAAGCTTAATGCCCAAATTTAAGATTTAACCTGAATAATGCACTAGCATTCTATTGCAAGTCCAAACTGATTCAATCTCAAGCATTTATGAACATTTTNNATGCATGATCCAGGTTTAAAAACTTTTTGAAATGATGGGGGGGGTTCCCACTTCATTTTCATGGAGGGAATGCTGATAATAGAAGTGGTTCCTACATTTTCTTCAGGGTTGACTGAAATCTGTCCTTTGAACTTCTCAACCGTTTATTTGTCGATATAAAAGCCCAGGCCAGACCCCTGACTGCCTTCCGAAGCCCGGTAGAACATATTGAAAATCTTCGGCAGATGGTTTCGAGCAATGCCCCGCCTATTATCCTTCACCTCAATTTTGGCCTTTTGATTTTCTAACTTAACTGATATTTCAATAAAAGGATCTTCTTTACTGGTATTATGATAATTATGGCGCGTGAGGTCAGGTTGTGAAAGATCATACTTAACCTGCGCTGGTCGGAAATGAATGAATCGTATGGTACAATTTTCAAGTCGATCCTGATCCGTTCGCTTTTATCGAGATATTGTAAGTCATGGACTGTTCCTGAAATCAATTCCTTAAAATCCACCGGTTCTCTTTCTACCTCGGCCCGCGCATTGCGCGAAAAATCGGTGATCTCTTTTGTGAAGCCATCGAGTTTTTGAATGCTCGACCTGATCATTTGTAAATACTCATCTTTCTGTTCTGCGGAAGTTTCCTGCTGTGCAATTTTCACCAGCCTCTGTACCGATGCCAGTGGCGCCCTTAAATCGTGGGAAGCGCTATATACAAAACGGTCAAGTTCCTGATTTAATTTTTGTAATTCCATATTGCGTCGCGCAATACGACGAACGCGGATTTTGTAAAGGATGTACAATAGAAAAATGATCCCCAAAAACACCAATACATAGAACCATGCCGTTTCGTAAAAATGAGGTTCCACATAAAATTCCAGGGTAGAAATATCTCGAAGCGTTTCATGATCAAATTGAATAAATGAAGAATCACATTGATAAAAAATACCATTATTTTTGGTCCCTGTCCAAATCACATCATTCTTGTCTCACACTATTACCCTCACTGATTTTGATAAGTTTCCCTGGTTGCCAATTGGCCTGAATTCACCATTGGCCATTTTTAATATATAACTGCCCTGGGTTGCGGCAAATAGATTGCCCGAATCATTTTCATAAAGTTGATAAAAAGCATTGGTGAGCAATGCCGGCGTATTTTCCTTATGATACAGGTCAAATTCCGCACCGTCAAACCGATTCAATCCATTGAATGAAGTGAACCACAAATAGCCATCTGATGATTGGTATACAGAAGTGAGGTTATTAGAAATCAGCCCTTCATCTACCGTCCAGCGTTCAATAAAAAGCTGGTCAATCTTTGTATAAGTTGGGAAACCTATAAATTTTTCAGCAAGGGCTTTACCTGAAAAGGCAAATAAAAATACTGCGGCCCCAAAAAAAATGCGAAATACTTCAGATCGAAAAATGTTTTTCACGTGTCGGGTGTTGTGATTCAGTTTGTCCGATTTATAAAATAAGTTTAAAATTATCAGATTTACAACACCTTCAAAACCAAATACACCATTGTTCTAAGCAAATTTTTGCCTTAGAACAATGGTGTGAACTATGAATTATTATTATCTGAAAGAAATTCCAAATCCAGTAGAAAAAATATTGTATTCCTGAAATGTATAATCGGTATGCCAGGTGAAAACCCCGAGTTTTAATCGAAACCCTAGTGTACCTCTCATTCCAGAAGTTTTGTAAGTGAAATCGACAGGGTCCTCCACGGTAACTGTGTTGTTCGGATCATTTTCATCTTCAAACGTATAGGTACCATTAATCGCAAGATCGCTCTTGATATTGCTATAGCCCAGCCCCCCATAAAAGGTAAGAATGGCCAGTTTTTTAGATACGAGTAATTGTGCATTCCATGTATCCACTCCGAAGCTAGAGGTCTGTCCCGAACCATCAATACCTGCATCGCTGATGTCGTATACATTATTCAATTTGGTGTAAGCAAACAATGCTGAAACATCAATCGGCAATCGGCTTAATACCGGCACCCATTGGAAAATGTCGTGTTTAATACCGAATCCAATTTGATCAAAGGCAAAATTATCAACTTCAATTTTAGGTACGTAGCGGATGATCACCTCTGTATTCTTTATGACACCTATGCTACCCTGAACAACCGGGGCAGGAATCATATTGAAGCCCACATAATCTTCCATACCAATTCCACCTGGTGTAGTAAAAGTACCTGAAACTGTATTTCCGGTATTTTCTTCAGTGACGGTGTATCGTAGCTCCAGGTCCGAATTACCGGGGCCAAATATGGTCGGTCCCTGGTCTGTTGTTGAGCCGGGCGCAAGTGACGTGTTTTGATACAAGTCAGGATCAAATGTAAAAAACCTTTTATTTTCCGGTATTAGCACCCCATGAAATGAGACTGTAATATCAAAGCCCAGGGTGTTGTGAGGTTTAGCGGTGTTGTACCAGCCATTGGACATCCCCATTCCCAAACCAACGACTAAAGGTTCCATGTATTGCGAAACTAATAGTTCTGCATCATTAGCTCCGACTTTCAAAAAGTCTCCCGGGTCTTGTGCATTTACTTTAGCTGAAACAAGCAGCAATAAAAATGTAAATGATAGGCAGTATTGTAAAAATTTCTGCATAACTAAAAATCCATTTTATGGTTAATAATAGCAATAAAAAAGTAATGTCAAATTAATACCTCTCTGGTTGCAATATAGTTTAATGTCCACTACATTTGCGACACAGTTTCCTAAATAAGAATTATTATTATTTAAAATGG
>DNTA01000227.1 GCA_003500135.1 Cytophagales bacterium
GGCTTTCATGACAAATCCTAATGCATGATACAGGTTAAAAACTGATAGGAATCTAGTACCCTTTTTCAACGGCCATTTCCCGCAAAACCTTCCAGTTATGCTCAAAATAGTATAGGGCCTCCGCCTTATTGCCATTTTTTATTTTCACCATTTCTATGGTACTTATTTTATTGTTGCTTTGACCCAGGGTAACAGTACTTGCCAGGAGAATAAGTATAGCAGTTAGAAAATGTTTTGACTTCATTTTTTCTCATTTTAACGAATGAACCCATGCATTTTATTGGATGAAAAAAATAAATCAGAGATCTTTTCTCCTTACAATCCAGTAAATCAGACCCCAATACACAAATGCCCAAACGATGGCGGCAAATACTTCAGAAAAGGTCAGATAATCCTGAATTTCCTGGAAAATATATTTTTGGAAGGGTACATGAATAAGATTATTAATTGCCTCTACCGGCATGTAAGGCGCAATGGTCTTAAAAAAGCCCGGGAGGAATGGGTTGTGCTCAAAATTCAACACAGTGAAGGGTTCGAAAATAAGGGTGTACATAAAAAGTAACACAATTGTGAAGCCACTTCTTTTTAATAAAAGGCTAACCAGTAAGGCAAAAGAACAATATAAAAAAACTGTTAATCCCAGGGTAGGGATAAAGAACAGGTCTTGCGTGATCAGGCTGAAAGAAGGGTCTTTAGCGTAGACCAATCCGGTGAAAAATGCTAAAAAGAAAACCACCACCATTGCCAGCAGGGTCATGCCCACAATCAAGCTCAACTTTGACAATAAGAACTGCTCACGGCTCAAACCGTCAATTATGTTTTGCCTCAACGTTCGGTAAGAAAATTCATTGGTCATGGAAATAACCACTATGAATGAAGGGAATACATTGAAATAGGTGGCAATGTAACTCATGTTTTGCCACACATCGGGAAAATCGTACAAGGGCAACACGGTGGGGTCGATACCTTCAAAACTGGCCCCCTGGTTTTTTAAAAACTCCATAAGGAACATCCAGCTACCGCCAACGATGACCATGCCCAATACATACAGGATACTCAATATCCAGAAAATTTTATAATACTTTAATTTAAGCCATTCAATGGTCAGATATCTCATAGATTAGTTGTTGGATTGGTTCTGGGAAAGAATTTCTAAAAAGCGTTGCTCGAGGCTATTTTGTTTCTTTGTGAGGTGGTTTAATGCTACCCCGGCATCCATTAACTGCCGGTTCAACTCTTCTGCGTTGAGCGTCTCACTTACTTTTAATAAAATGTGATGATCCGTTTCTTTGACTGAAATAACCCCATCAATAGATTCAGCAGCCCGTTTCAGTTGGTCGCGGTTTTCGGCATTGACCACCATTTCATCGGAGGCCTTCAGCTCTTCCACGCTTCCTTCGTATAATTTCTTGCCATTTTGCAATACGGCAAAGTGGCTACATACTTTTTGTACCTCATCCAGCAGGTGGCTGGCGAGAATGATGGTTTTGCCGCTTTTGGCAATTTCAATGATCAATTGCCGAATTTCGGCAATGCCCTGAGGGTCCAGACCATTGGTGGGTTCATCCAGGATCAACACCTCGGGGTCCGACAATAGCGCAGCAGCTATGGCGAGGCGTTGCTTCATGCCCAGCGAGTAAGTTTTAAAGGCATCAAATCTACGGTCGTATAGCCCTACCTGTTTGAGCGTATCGTCAATGCGGCCATTGCCCACACCTTTTATCCTGGCAATGATCTTTAGGTTGTTGACTGCATTGAGATAGGGGTAAAATGATGGCGTTTCCAGAATGGCGCCTAGTTTTTGTCGGGCTGCATGGCTGTGATCTTTCCCAAACCAGGTATACTGTCCTGAGTTGGAGCGAATAACACCGAGAACGATACCCAGTGTGGTGGTCTTGCCACTGCCATTTGGCCCCAATAGACCAAATACCTGCCCGGGCTTTACGGATAAGGTAAGGCCATCAACAGCATGAATGCGTTTGTACCGTTTGTGCAGTTGGTTGATCTCAAGTATGTTGTGCAAAGTATGTTTGTTTCGTTTGAGTAAAAATGATGAGGGTAGATACCGCAAACCCTAAAAGTCGCTTTTCATCGCTTAAAATCCAAATGTTGGCAATTCAAGTACATTTATAAAATCACTTTCCTGGAAGCGGGCCATCAGACCAGGTAATTGGGCTATGTTGAAAAGGCCGGCAATTTCAATCAGGTAGCTATCCTCTGGTCTTATGATGTACCCAAAAATCACAGGCCTTCCCTTGTAATCATTATGGGCCATCAGATGGGTGTTTTGTTGGTTGCCCGAGATCAATAGCACATCTTCAAATCCTTTGTCCATCAGTTGGCGCATGGCGGACTGGATTTTTTCATTGGAAAGGCCTTTTTCGCCGTAGCGATACAACCTGATATTCTCGATATCACGCACCATTTCATTGAATTCCGGGTCGTTTTTCAGGTTGATCATACGGATCGTGCTGGGGTAAAAACAGAAGCTTAGAACGGGCGGATCTGCTTTTTTGTATTCCAGCGCCGGGCTTTTTTGCGCAAAAAGGCCGGTGGTGACCATCACCATCCAGCCTGTCAGGATTATTCGTTTTATGTCGGGCATAGGTTATTTAGTCTTCCTGGCTTTCTTGTTTTTCTTTAGACTTATCCCCTTGTTCTTCATCGCTGATGTTTTCCAGATATTTCATCCCCGTAACACGCATGCTTTTAGACAGTTTTGACATTTGCTTGAGGTCAATTTCTCCAAAAAGGCTCAATATCACAAACTGTTTATGCCCCCCTACAATCATGACCAACTCATCGATGATGCCATCACTTTCACTGATAAGGAATTCCAGGTCTTCTTTTGCATCTTTTACCTGCATCAATTCTTCATAACCGGCTTTTTTAACATCTTTAACCGATTGGTCAAAAAGCTGACGTGAGTTCCCTATGCTGTCGGCAACCAAAACTTTTAAGCCTTTTAATTTGCTGATGGCTTCGAGAATTTCTTTTTCATCCTCATCGCCGGGCTCTACCTCGGTAAAAAGTTCGAACATTTTACTGGTTACCGATACTTTGGTGAAATTCTCATCATCGTAGTACTTGTCGAACAACTTCGTGATCACATCATTTTGTGCGAATGCCACGGTGGACATGACACTCAAAAGCAGTATTGCGCTTAACTTTTTCATCTTCTTTTTAATTTTTAATGGTTTCTTTTGCTTCGTTAAATTTCCCCACCTGCACCGTGTATTCGTTGGCCTCATTCATTTTGGCCGATACGAGCAGCAGTATTTTTTTGGTTTCTTCAAAGGCTTCCCGAGGATCCTGGTAAGTGTCTTCGGCCATTGCAGGTTGTTGCGGCTCCTGCTGATTCTGGAACCAGGCATATCCCAGTGCCGTGGCCAATAGTACTCCAGCTGCTATTTTCATGCCCCAATCCAGCCATTTCGGTCGAGAGGGTTTGGAAACACGGGCATAAAAGGCGGCTTCAAAATTTTCGGTAAGCCGGTTTTGCCGGTTGTATTCTGAAATATAACTCCGGTATGCTTCCGATGCTTTATCACCTTCCTGCCCATGTTCAAGGAATTCTCTCTCTTCTTCCTCGCTCAACTTATGATTCCAGAAGTCCTTTTCTCGATTGTCCATATTCCAACTGTTGCGATAGTTTCTGTACAAGTGTTTTTCGTGCCCGGTGAATGGCAATTTTCACATTGCTCAAACTTTCCCCGGTAATATCAGCGATCTCCTGATAGGCGTATCCCTGAAAATCCCTTAACATTATTGCCTCCTGCTGAAAATCGGGAAGGCTTTCAATGGCCTTTTGCACGATCCGATGTTCTTCCTGTGATTCTGTGTATTGCATTGGATCAGGCAAACTGGTCTTTTTATTATTGGCATTTTCAAGCCGGTCCCATTGGTAGCTTTTTTGACGAAACATCTGAAGCGCCTGATTCCGGGTCATGCGCATGCACCAGGCTTCAGTATTCCGTACCTTATTCAAATCTTCCATATTTTCCCAGCAGGTCATGAGCACATCCTGAACGACGTCCAAAGCCAGATCGCGCTGTTTAACGATGCAAAACGCATATCGATACATTTTATCTTTGTGTATCATCACCTTATTTTGAAACGTCAATTGGCTCATCTAATAAGTAGTAGTTTTAAGGTACAAGAAAGTTACAGCTTAGTATTAATTTTTTTTAATTAGAACGGAAAAACAGGCAGTGACGACATAAAAAATGCCATGAAGCACAAGTTTATGATATAAAGGGCATCTAAATAATTTAGAAGGAGTAAAAAGAGGCATTGCCTCAAAAGAAATGTGCGGTAAACTTAACCTTTCAGAAGAAATTTTAATAATTTTAATGATATGTCTGTTTTCTCACGCATAATACTTGGTTTCGCCGTATTTATTCTGTTGGCGCACAACAGTGTGGCGCATTCACATGCTCCAATATATGAGGCGAGTGTGTGCACGGAAGATAGCAATAAAGGTTTTTTACACCTTCTTCAGCATTTCTTTTCCGTTGATCAGGGCAGTGATCATCTGCAACATTTTCAACCTGAAGGCAAGATTAAAATAAGGTGTTATGATTGTGTAGACCTGTATTCCTTTACCCTTGCTCAATTATCAATTTACAGACCAAATCGTCATTTAGATATTATATTTCCGGATAATACCTCAAATGCTTCACCGGAATACTTTGCTTCTGATAATCCACACAGAGGCCCGCCAGTTGGATGATCATCTCCTTGATCTAACTGTGTTTTCAATATAGTTTCATAATTTATGATAGAGAAAGTCATTCATTTCAGCCTGAAAAATAAGGCTGTCATTTTACTATTAGTGGTTGCCTTAATTGGGTTGGGCATTTATTCGATTTACAATATTTCAATAAGTGTCATGCCCGATGTTACAACCAACCAGGTGCAGGTGATCTCTACTTCCCGGAACCTCAGTACGGAGGATATCGAAAAGTTTGTCACTTATCCGATCGAGTTGGAGATGTCGAATCTGCCCGGGGTGCAGGAAGTACGCTCGGTATCTAAATTTGGCTTATCCGTCATTACCGTAGTTTTTGATGATGATATGGGCGCCTATTTGCCCCGGCAGTTGGTGGCCGAAAAGATCAGTTCGGCTTCAGACAAAATTCCCGAAGCCTATGGTAAACCCAAATTAGGGCCCATCACGACCGGCCTTGGAGAGATTTACCAGTATACGCTTGAGTTAAAACCCGGTTTTGAAGGCAAGTACTCCCTCACCGAATTGCGAAGCATTCAGGATTGGGTAGTGAGGCGACAATTGGCGGGTATAGAAGGGGTGGTGGAAGTAAATACCTGGGGCGGTTATCTGAAGCAATATGAGGTAGCAGTCGACCCGGGTTTGCTGAGAAGTCTCAATTTGGATTTAATAACGGTATTTAAGGCAATCGAGGCGGCCAATGAAAATACCGGTGCAGCATATATTGAAAAGGGCGATGAAAGCTACTTTATTCGGGGAGAGGGTATGCTGACCGATGTGGCACAAATGGAAAAAATTGTGGTTGGGCACGCCAGGGGCACACCAATTTTGGTTCGCGATATTGGTGAAGTGCGTGAAGGGTTTGCCAATCGTTTTGGCGCCATAACCGGTAATGCCGAAGGTGAAAAAGTGATGGGGCAGATCATGATGCTGAAGGGCAAAAGCAGTGTGGATGTGATAGCACGTGTAAAGGCCCGCATGGCAGAAATTGAGCCCTATCTGCCTGAAGGGGTTTACATCAATGATTTCCTGGAGCGATCAACACTTATCGAAAAAACGACAGGTACAGTTATCGAAAATCTTGGGCTGGGGGCGCTAATTGTTATTGTAGTTCTCATATTGTTAATGGGTGATATTCGTTCAGGGTTGATCATCGCTTCGATTATTCCTCTTTCCATGCTTTTTGGGCTTGCCATGATGAACCTTTTCGAGATTGATGTCAATCTGATGAGCCTTGGCGCAATAGATTTTGGGATTCTTGTCGATGGAGCAGTCATTATTGTAGAGTATGTCTTTATAAAACTATCGCAGAAACGACTCGATAACCGCGGGCGTAAAGTTGGCAAGGATGAGAAAACAGCGTTGGTACACCAAAGCTCATTGAGGATGATGAAGTCGGCCTTTTTTGGTCAGATCATTATTTTGATTGTTTTTATTCCGATCTACACCCTCAGCGGTATTGAAGGTAAGATGTTCAGGCCCATGGCACAGTCTTTTGGATTTATACTGTTGGGCGCAATGCTGCTTTGTCTCACCTACGTACCTGTAATGGCTGACCTGGTGTTAAAGGGTAAAGCCAATGAAAAGAAAGGTTTATCGGATAAAATAATCGATCGCATAAAAAGGGCCTATACCCCTGTTATCAACTGGGCGCTGGATCATACGAGAGCAGTGGTCATTTCCGCACTTTCAGCGCTTGCGATTACCGTAGTGATTTTCATAAATCTGGGCGGGGAATTTCTACCCACCCTCGATGAAGGCGATTTTGTTATCCAGCCTGTTTTAAAACCGGGTACTTCATTGAGTAAAACAGTAGAAATTTCTACTGAAATCGAAAAGATCCTTTTAGAAAACTTCCCCGAAGTTACTCAGGTAATTACAAGGATTGGTGCCGCTGAAATCCCTACTGACCCCATGTCAATGGAAATGACAGATGTGATCGTAAAGCTGAAGCCAAAACGGGATTGGGAGCATAAGGTTAGTAAAGATGAATTGGCCAATTTGATCAAGGAGAAATTGAGTGTTTTGCCGGGGATCGAGTTTGAGTTCACCCAGCCGATCGAGATGCGTTTCAACGAGCTGATCAGTGGGGTACGCTCCGATCTGGCCATTAAGATCTTCGGATCCGATCTGGATACTTTATATAACAAAGCAGTGGAAGCACGGGATTTGATAGAGGGGCTTGAAGGTGTGGCTGATATAAGTGTAGAAAAGGTGACAGGACTGCCTCAAATAGTTATCAACTACGACAGGCTTGCCATAGCCCGGCATGGCATATCGATCAAGGACCTCAACAGTGCCCTTCAAATTGCCTTAGCCGGTAAAACCGCTGGTAATTTTTATGAAGGTGACCGTATTTTCGATGTGACCGTCCGACTGTTACCGGGGCACAGACTAAATATTGAAGACATTGATCTGCTTCCGGTTAAAAATTCCAATGGGGAAATGGTAACACTGGGAACACTGGCAGATATCCAATACAAAACAGGACCTGCACAGATCACCCGTGAAAATGCCCATAGACGCATTGTGATCGGTGTGAATGTAAGGCAGCGTGATTTGGAATCGCTGGTGGAAGAAATAGATGTGCTTTTGCAGGAAGAGATCGATCTTCAGGAAGGGTACTATATAACTTTTGGTGGTCAGTATGAAAACCTCGAAAAAGCGAGTAAAAGGCTTTCGTTGGCAGCTCCGGTGGCCCTTGTATTGATCTTCATATTGTTGTTTTTCACTTTCAGGTCATTTACCGAATCGCTTTTGATATTTTCCAGTATACCACTGGCCACCATAGGAGGCGTATTTGCCTTATGGATTCGCGGTATGCCCTTTAGTATTTCTGCCGGCATAGGATTTATCGCATTATTTGGAGTGGCCGTACTCAATGGGATGGTGCTTATTAGTTATTTCAAAGAGTTGAAAGAGGAGGGTTTTGCCAATGTTCGAAACAGGGTGCTGGAAGGCACTCATACACGAATGCGCCCTGTGCTGATGACGGCCATAACGGATATCCTTGGCTTTCTGCCAATGGCGATATCTGTATCGGCAGGCGCCGAGATACAGCGGCCACTGGCTACGGTTGTAGTAGGTGGCTTACTTTCATCCACGCTACTTACACTTATTGTATTGCCCGTGTTGTACTTCCTGGTTTTTGAACGAAAAGAAAAGAAAAATCATGCGAAATAAAATCATCTGGTTGCTGATATGCAACGCGTTGATAGCCAATGCACAAAAGCCTTTGTCGTTGAATGAAGCTTTGGAAATCGCCTATGAAAACAATGCAGCTATCCAATCGGCATATTATGAAGTGGAAGCTTCAAGGAGTTTATCAAAAACCGGTTTTGACCTCAATAAGACACAGGTTTATTTTCAGGCGGAAGAAAGAAGCAGGGAGCTGCCGGGTATTGCTTCCCTGGGTTTCAGCCAGCGGATCTCTTATCCGGGTCGGTACATCCATCAGAAAAATCTTCTTGACCTGAATCTTGACATCACAGAAGAGCAGCTTGCTCTTCAAAAGAGGACAGTCGCCCAGAAGACGGCTTCGAGCTACTACCGCTTAAAGTTTTTACAATCCCAGCAAAAGCTGATGATGGCAATCGACAGCCTGCTACGCAATATGCGTGAGATATCAAACGAACGCTACGAGGCGGGCGAAACAGGTAGGGCTGAGTTGGTCAATGCAAGGGCTTTGAGCATGGAATTTAATGCACGCCTACAACGGTTGCGGGAAGATATACGGATTGAAGAAAAATTGTTCAATAGCTTTTTGCAGGCTGAAGATAGTTTTACGGTGGAACAGGCGCCAATAGAGCGGCTGGAAGTAGCCTATGATCAGATTGCCAATTGGCAGGAGGCTCACCCGAACGGCCGTATTTTCAGCTATCTCCAGCAGTCTTCAGAACGCAATGTGCAATACCGTCGTTCGTTCCTTTTTCCCGATCTCAATGTTCAATACTTTATGCAGGAGGTAGATGGTCAATCCGGTTTTTATGGGTTTAACGTCGGTTTGTACATACCGCTATGGTTCAAACCACAGGCAAAAGCGCTACAGGCTGCACAGTACCGACGGCAAGTGGTCTCGAAAGAAGTACATAATAACCAGGTAGGAATAGAAAGTGGCCTGGCGGCGCTGCAAACCGAACTGGTAAAGAATGAGAACCTACTGGAATACTATGAAGACCAGGGATTGGATGTGGCACAGGAACTGGCAGAAATTGCCCAACTGGAATACGAAGCAGGTAATATGAATTACATGGAATACCTGCAAAGCATACGACAGGCTTTTGAAATGGAGATCAACTATCTCAATGCACTGAACAACTACAATCAAACCGTTATCCGAATTAATTACTGGACTTATGAAAGCATTAGCAATTAAATACATATTCCCTCTGCTGTTCCTGTTTTTATGGTCATGCAAAAATGAAGAGCGTGCACAGGAAGGCCAACATCATCAAGATGAAGAACAGCTCTTTATTTCTAAAGAGCAGGCAGATTATATCGGCCTGGAAACCAAAGTGGTAAAGCATGACACGGTGTACCAGAAAATCAGTGTCATTGGTGAGATAGGTGTGCCACCACAGGGAAACGTCACCATTTCTGCCATTGCCAATCTTCAGATATTGAGTATTAAAAAACTAGTAGGCGATCAAGTCAGGGCAGAAGAAGTGATTGCCTATGCCACGAGTCCGATGATCATGCAGTGGCAACGGGACTATTTATCTATTCAGGAGACGCTGGAATTGGCTCAAAAAGAACTGGAAAGACAATCGACGCTGAATGAACAGCGAATTAATGCCCGGAAAAATTATGAGCAGGCCCTGACCAGCGTTCAGAAGGCAAAAGCTGAATTAGATGAATCGCGAAGCCGGTTGAAGATGATTGGCATCAATCCCGACGAACTCGACGATGGAGAGCTATATGAAAGGATCCCTGTTAAATCGCCGATATCAGGCAAAATATCAGGGATTTATGTAAAACGAAGTCAGTTTATAAGAGAAGGTAGTCCGGTATTTGGCATTGTGAATACACACCATTTGCATGCAGAATTGAAAGTGTTTGAAAAAGGTCTTAATAAGGTGCGTGAAGGTCAGCAGGTATTGATCAATGTCCCTTCAATCGGACAGTCCTTCAAAGGGCATATATTTCTGGTGTCCAATACGTTGGACACAGAAGGCGCCTTTGCAGAAGTCCACGCTCATTTTGATGATGAGGAATCGTTGGAAGCCAATAACCTGAAAGTGGGGCAAATGCTGGAAGCTACCATCTTCACCAACTCTTACCAGGCTTATCAGGTACCGCAATCTTCTGTTTTCATGATCGATGACCAATATTTCGTATTTAAAAAAACAGGGGAGGCTGACAATGGCTACACTTTTGAACCCATACCTGTTAAAAGAGGAGACGAAGAGGGCAGCAAAGTGAATATTGAACTATTGACATCGGAACGGGGCGCCCCTTTTGATCTGGTTACAAAGGGAGCTTACTTTTTAGCGTCAATGATTTCGGAAGGTGGAGGGCATCATAATTAAGCGCTTTAAAAACATCTGTTGTTCACTTTTGTTCATATTCTCAATGCACTTTCTTAACTTGCAGGTTTTTAAACAAAGGCTAAAAAATGATCTATCCTATAGTAGCGTATGGGCATCCCGTGCTGAAGAAAAGGGCTAAGAATATTGAAAAAGGCGAAATAGACGTACTACAACTCGCGGAGGACATGTTCGAAACCATGCATGCCGCCTCGGGTATTGGGCTGGCAGCTCCTCAAATTGGTAAAAGCATTCGCATGTTCATCGTAGATAGCTCACCCATGGAAGAAGAAGACCTGATGGACTTCAAAAAAGTTTTTATCAATCCAGAGATCATTGAGGAAGAAGGTGAAGAGTGGGCTTTTGAAGAGGGCTGTCTCAGTATTCCTACGATCCGCGAAGATGTAAACCGGAATGGGAAACTGCGCATCCGTTATTTTGATGAAAACTGGGAAGAAAAAGAGGAAGAGTTTGACGGGCTGAAAGCGAGGATCATTCAACACGAGTACGACCATATTGAAGGTATCTTGTTTACCGATCATTTGTCGGCCTTCAAAAAAAGGCTACTCAAAGGTAAGCTCTCCAATATTAGCAAAGGTAATGTGAAAGTTGACTACCGAATGACCTTTCCAAATCGCTGATGCAGGATACGCTGACCATAGCGCTGCTGCAATCCGATATCCACTGGCATCAGATCGACGCGAACCTGGCCATGTTTGAAGAACAAATATGGTCGCTGGAGGAGCAGCAGGACCTGATCGTACTGCCCGAAATGTTCAATAGCGGCTTTACTATGGCTTCCGATGAAATGTCGGAAGTGATGAACAGCAAGACTTTTCGTTGGCTGAAACAGCAGGCGGAGCAGGCCAAAGCGGTGATCACCGGCAGTCTGATCATCAGGGAAGGCAGGAAACATTTCAATCGACTGGTCTGGATGCGTCCCGATGGTTCTTACGAGATTTACGATAAGAAGCACCTGTTCCGTATGGTGGGTGAGGATAAACATTTCACGGCCGGTAACGCCAAAATAATTGTCGAAGTGAAGGGTTGGAAGGTCTGTCCCCTGATATGCTATGACCTTCGTTTTCCGGTTTGGAGCAAAAACCGTTATGATCGCGAAGCCAACGCGCTGGACTATGACGTGCTGCTTTACCTGGCCAATTGGCCTGAACCGCGGGTGAGTGCATGGAATTGCTTGCTTCAGGCCAGGGCAATTGAGAACCATGCCTACTGTGTGGGGCTCAATCGAATTGGCATGGATGGGCACGAGTTGCCATACAACGGGCAATCGGCGATTTATGATCCAAAGGGGCAGGAACTGCTCCATATGAGTGATGTGGAGTCGGCTAGAACCTTCACCCTGAAATCCGAACCACTTAAGCGCTATCGCGAAAAATTCCCGGCCTACCTCGACGAAGAAGATTTTACCATTCTGTAATTGCGCCGCGAACCAGTTGTTTTCAGGTCTTTCGCCGAGAAATGCTATTTTTGAGGTTTACTAAAACGCAGCTATGTCTAAAGATACCCTGTGGGGCCACCCTAAAGGCCTGTATATCCTGTTTTTTACTGAAATGTGGGAGCGCTTCTCATTTTATGGGATGCGCGCCATACTGGCGCTTTACCTCACGGCCAAAAGCCGCGAAACCGACAATCCCGGACTTGGCTGGGACGATGCCTCTGCCTTAGAGCTGTACGGCTGGTATACCATGATGGTGTATGTAATGTCGGTACCCGGTGGATTACTGGCCGATCGTTTGCTGGGGCAGAAAAAGTCGGTATTACTCGGAGGATTTTTATTATGCGTCGGTCACCTTATCCTCGCTTATGATGCTTTGTGGGCTTTTTATACCGGGCTGGTGTTTATCGTTTTGGGTGTTGGAGCGCTCAAACCCAATATTTCCTCCATGGTGGGTGGTCTTTACCGTACGGGAGACCCAAGAAGGGACACGGCTTTCACGATATTTTATATTGGCATTAACATTGGGGCCTTCTCAGCGCCACTTTTGGTCGGTTATCTGGGGGAGGTGATCAACTGGCACTACGGCTTCGGCCTGGCAGGAATCGGTATGGCCCTGGGGCAAGTCGTATATCTATTTGGTCAAAAACACCTAAAAGATGTAGGTAATTTTATTCCTCATCAACTGAAGCCGGGTACCAACGAAAGGGTAAAGCTGACGAAGGTGGAAAAAGACCGGCTGATCGTTATGTTCATTTCATTTGCCGTAGTCATTGTGTTTTGGGGGGCCTACGAACAGGCCGGTGGATTGATGAACCTCTATGCCAAAGAAAAAATTGACCGTGAAGTGATGGGTTTTACTGTTCCCGCTAGCTTTTTACAGTCGCTGCATGCCTTTTTTGTGATCCTGATCGGAGGGCCTATGGCCTATTTCTGGGTGTGGTGGCGCCAGCGTGGCAAAGAATCTTCTTCTTTATTTAAAATGGGACTGGGAACGATCATTACCGGAACAGGCTTCGTTTTATTGGCCGGCGCCGCATTGGAAACAATGGAAACAGCGGATGGAAAAGCAGCCATCTGGTGGATGTTTGGCGCTTACCTGCTGCATGTAGTTGGTGAGCTCAGCATATCTCCGGTAGCCCTTTCTTTTATCACCAAGCTTTCACCTGCCAAATATGTTTCATTCATGATGGGCGCTTATTTTCTGGTCACCGGTTTGGGAAATAAACTGGCCGGACTGGTAGGTGAAGCAGCTCAGGAAGCCGGTGAGCTGACAATATTTATCAGTGTATTTGCCTTCTGCGCCTTATTCGGCCTGTTGTTGATCATATTTGTGAAAAAGCTCAAAAAGCTTACCCATGGCGCCGATGATGTAAGGGATGAAAAAGCAGTGGTAGAGCCGGAGTAAAGATGTATTAAATATTAATTAGTTTTTGAATTTCTTCAAGGAACTCTCTTGTATCTTTAATAAGTGGTAAGGTTGACTCTTTATCATAATCGTATAAATCACCATAATCCCCTTTTTGTCTCATGTCGAATAATTTGGAGAAGTGTTTCCCGAATTTTATTGGAAGAAGCCCATTTTTTATGAAATGGAGACTAAACTGCGTAATACTGCCGTCATGAGTGTGTGTCGTGATATTGTTTTTAAGAAGTAAAGCAGTGACGGCATAAAAACAAGCATAGTAAAGCCTGTTAATAGTCGCGTTCCACCTTTAACTTTTCGCTAATAGTTCAGCGTCTTGAAAAGCCTCTTCTGCTTTTTGGAAACGATATTTAATATAATCATTCCTATTTCCAATATTCATAGTTGAATACCTTCTTCAGAAATGGTTTTGTATAGCGGGGAAAACTTTAATTCAGTTTCCCAATATTTTTTTGGGTATAAAAAAGCAGAAATGATTTGACCACTTTCTAATTCTATTGGATATAAGCCATCCCTGATTCTATCTTCAATTTCATTCGTGATTTTCAATCTATCAACAAGAATTAGAATATCCCAATCTGATTGTTCATGTGGATTTCCTTTTGCTCTTGACCCAAAAAGGTAAACCTCTGCTGTTGGGTCAGTTTTTTTTACACTTTTCTTTATATTTTGAATTATTTCTTTTTCATTCATTGACTTAAATATAGGAAATAATGTCTATTGATTTATCGAGTTATTCAATGTTGATTGATGTACAACTAAAAATACAACCGATTAAATTTCATTTAGTCAGAATACTTATACGGGTTGTACGTGTCTTTCGCTATATAAGTCCGGTATGGTAGAATTTTCGTCATTATTAACCCTGATTCCGAAACTTCTTTACCTTTGCGGCATGAACCTGAGAACGAAAACGCTACATAAGATTTTTAGCTCCAAATACCTGCCCAACGGCGATGAACACTACATTCATTGTAAAAAAATGGCCGATCCGATCAGTCAGGAGCAACTGGAGCAGGTGTATGAAAGTTTGGGAGGAAAAGGAGAAAGGCCCTGCGTGGAGATAAAGGGTTACCAGATGACATTTGGCCGCTTTGTAGTGGAGCTTGATGACCAGCTGCATTTTAACCGCTACCGACAGGTTACGCTAAGAAATGATATTTATCCTAATATGCACGGGGTTGACCTGAACAAATACAGGATGTACTGTCGCAAACATGAAAATGAATGCCTCAAATCGGGCGCTGCACCGGGGGTTTGGACGAGCCCATTAGCAGAAAAGCACTTTGGCCGGTCCGAGGAGCCGGGAGATCTGGGGCTGAATGGCGCCGCAGGATGGAAGCTGATCGCTTACCAGCAATTTGTTAAAGACCTTTTCGCCGTCAGAAACCAAATTAAGCTGCTTCGACTTAGCATCTGGGATGAGATTATGGTGAACCGTCAACTGATCAAGCTGAATGACTTGCTAATGAGCCCGACGGATACACAAGCGGAATTGCTATTGAAATACATCGAGCGGCGGATCATCCGTATGTATGCGTAAGCTTCAAGACATGTAACCACAGGGAAGTCCTTTGCCAGGATTTAACGATATTTTAACCTCAAACTAAATGGAGGGAACATGCGCATTTTTATACTACTAAGTCTGACCCTGGTATTCCTGTATTCTTCACTAGCAGGGCAGGAGTTACCATTTCATAAAGGCGTAAACCTTACCAACTGGTTTCAGTCGCCTGGTGCCCGAAGCGTGCAGTTCACGAAATACACCAAAAAGGATTTTGAAAACATTAAGAGCCTGGGGTGTGATGTGATCCGACTTCCTATTAATCTGCACTACATGACCGACGGAGCGCCAAATTATACCCTGGACCCTTTATTCTTGGAATTCCTTGATGAGGCCGTGACCTGGGCAGAGGAGGTAGATATCGCCCTGATCCTGGATAACCATACTTTTGATCCCAGTGAAGCGACCTCTCCGGAGGTTGGAGATATACTGGAAAAAGTATGGGCACAAATGGCTGAACACTACAAAAGCCGCTTTGATAAGCTGTATTACGAACTATTGAACGAGCCCCATGGCATCGACGCATCGCTGTGGAATGATATCCAGGGTGATGTGATCAATACGATCCGGCAGTACGACGACCAGCATACGATCATAGTCGGACCGGCCAACTTTAACAGTTTCCATCTGCTTGCTGATATGCCGATCTATGAGGATGACAACCTGATCTACACCTTTCACTTTTATGATCCCTTTATTTTTACGCACCAGGGCGCGTCATGGGTGGAACCAAGTATGGTGGACCTTGGGGGAATTCCTTTTCCGTATGAGGCCAGCGAAATGCCGGGTGTTCCCGATGCCATAAAAGGCAGCTGGATTGAAGATGCCTATAATCGATACGATGAAGAGGGCGCCTTAAACAAGGTACATGAACTTATCGATATTGCAGCGGCCTTTCAGGAGCAGAATGATGTGGTCCTTTTTTGTGGGGAGTTTGGCGTGCTGATGAACAATAGCGGTCAGGAGGATCGCGTCTATTGGTATGATGAGGTTAGAAAATACCTGGAAGCAAAGTCTATAGCCTGGACCTCATGGGATTACCACGGCGGGTTTGGTATATTTGAAAAAGGCAGCAATGGATTGTTTGATCACGACCTGAACGTTGACCTTCTTCGTGCACTGGGTTTTGATGTGCCTGAGCAGACGGAATACATTCAAAAGCCGGATAGCGTGGGCATGCCTTATTATACCGATTTTGTAGAGCAGCACATCAGCAGCCAGGTTTATTCCGATGGCGGCACGGTAGATTTCTATTCTGCCGAAATGCCCAATAATGATAGCTACTGCCTCAACTGGTATGGCGCCGAGCAATACCATAGCATTACGTTTGACTTTGTACCCAACCGGGATCTTTCAGAGTTGGTGGCTGATGACTATGTCGTTGAATTTTTCGTGAGAAGTACCGAAAGCACAGTGCCTGTTGATATTCGTTTTCTCGATACCAAAACAGGTGATGACGACCATCCCTGGCGTATGCGATATACACTTTCAACGGAATTGATGGGAAATGACCGCTATTGGCATCATGTGCGGATACCGTTAACGGAGTTCACAGAGCAGGGATCGTGGGATGATGGTGAGTGGTTCAATCCGGAAGGTAAATTCGACTGGTCCGCAATAGACAAATTTGAGCTCGTTTCCGAACATGAAGCTTTTGGAGAAGGTCGGATCTGGATCGACAACCTGGTGCTGACGAATACTGATACCGCCCAGATACTGGAAACGGGCCAGTGGGAAGAGGCAATCACGCCCATTGCCGGTGATAGCTGGAATGAAAAAGTAGTAGTATATCCCAATCCTACCAAAGATGTATTGTATTTAAAAATACCTGGTAAAGGCGCCTATGATTGCAAGATTATCAATCTGCAAGGTCAGGTCGCATATCACCAAACCATATCGCCTCAACAAACAATTGACATCCGCCACCTGCCCAGCGGCTGCTATGCCGTCTTGCTAAGGCCGGAGCACTCGGAAAAGCTGATAAAAAACAGGATCATTAAGTTTTAGACCTAAGAATGCCTCTAATAAGTCTCAGCCGTACTACAAATACAACCGGGTGTTGTTATTCAAATATATCTCCAAATAAAAGCATATGAAAACCTTTTCCCTGAATAGCACACAAAGTCACCGCGGTGACTTTGTCAGTTCACCGCCGTGAAGTTTTCAAGTTACGGCGGTGAGATGGCAGCCTACTCTATAACATACTTCACTCATGTATAGACTTTGTTGCAATTAACTACTTAATTCCTGTCGCCAGCTCAAGTACCATCACATAGTGCAACTCCATCGTTGATTGGCAAATCAGTGGTCATATATCCTTGTAAATACGTTTGAAAGGAAATAAGCCCCGTATTATCAGGTGAATTACCATATATATTAGTTGTGTAATTGTTTTGAATAAAATAAATTAACATTTTTTAACAAAATAGGCCAATATAAATTGGTTATAACTGAAACCGGCCAAATATAACCGGCGTATATTTGGATAGCGGCATACATCATAATATTATCTTCCGGAATTTTTCGCCATTTGACTGATCAGTAATTTGCTTTTTGTTGGCTGAAAATACCTTCATGAACAGCGAATTCAGGTTTTGGCCTGAAGATAATAGGATGAGATCAAAAGTGGATCATATGCTAATGAAATTCTTTTTACAAATGGGATGATATGATGCGCACATTGACCTGAAAAATTATTTTGAACTTTTAAATATTACAATCATGTCAAAGTACAGTATCATTGCACGGAAGGATCCCGGGGATGCTAACGCCGAACCGAAATTTTACCCCATTTTAAAAAGTGTTGACCGTATTGATACGGCATACATTGGGGGATGTCTGAAAAATCCAGTGTAAGCGAAGGGGATGTGTATTCCATCATTATCAATCTTTTCAAATTGATCCCAAAGGAGCTGGCTCATGGGCGTGTTATTGGTTTGGGAGACCTGGGGTCACTGAGTTTGAAAGCCAATGCCAAAGGCAGTGATACAGCAGAAGAGGTGAGTTCGGATGATATTAAAAAAGTAAGCGTTCGATTCAGGCCCACCCAGGCTTTTTATAAAATGTTAGGCCTCTTAAAATTTGAAAGAAATGCGTAGCCCGGAATCCAACAACAGGCTGCCAGGTATTGGTGGCCTTAATGTTTGAGCGCAATGCATTTTTTGACCTATTCTTTAGGGTTGTTCTAAAAAAAGAGTCGGGCCGCATTTCAAATACGGCCGATTATTAACCCATTATTGGCTTGTCTTGCAGGTCCGTATGCCGAATGGTGCATATAAAGGGCAAAAGCTCACTAAACTGGTCAATACGAACACACCGGCAAGAACCAAAAGTACAATACCCAAAGTGCCCGTGATCACATTTGTAAAGTAGAGAACTGCAACGAGCGCAGCGATTATCATCCTGATAATTCGGTCTGCATTACCCATATTCTTTTTCATAATTTGGTTAGTTTTTATCTCATGGACAAATTTATAAAAAAAGCAATAATCCTTTTAATTACATAAGATGCATGGGCTGAAGAATTTTCCCGTTTTTTCAAGAAGATTATAGTACTACCGGCTGGATTTGATATATAAAAATTAGCTAAACCAGTCAGTAGAATAGAAACAGGTATTGGCGCCAGCAGCTATTCTGATGTAACTGAGTTAAATACAGGTATTTAATTCAGTTTAAAACGGGCCATCACCTTATACTCCAGTTCAAGTTTACCGAATTCAATAATGGGTCCAGGCGATCGGTTACCATAAATCTCAGAAGTTCCTCTGACCATAATTGTATTAGCTACCCCTGGCATATAGCCCTGAAAACGATTGACACTATTTAATTCCTCTATATATAAGGCCCTGCCCGCACTTTGACCGATTGCATTTGACATCGCTTCTGCTTTTGCTTTTGCAGCTTTGACAGCTTCTATTTTTACCAGTTTTCTAAAATATTCGATTTTGGAATGTTCAAGCAGTTGAATAGTAATGTTGGAGATATTTATGGTTTCCAGTTCTCTGAATACCCGGCCGGCAGTAGTGGCGTCATGAACGAGCAGAAGATACTCCTTTGAAGTAAAAATATTGTCTTTGGCCAGCCAGTATTGCTTAAGATTGCTCGCTATATCAATCACTTTTAAAGCAGAGTCCAGGTTAATTTCTAATTGTTGAAGTTTGCGGATCATAGATTCCTCTATTTCCTCTAAGGTTTGTTTGGCTTTATTATCTTCCTCATTGTTAATAATCTTGGTTCTACTGGCAATTTAATGGATAGAGGCTAAGTCCTCCATTGAAAAACAGGATGGCACTTCTAAAATTCTTGAATGTTCTATAACCTCTACCGACTGTTCTTATTTCTTGGATTTTACCAT
>DNTA01000162.1 GCA_003500135.1 Cytophagales bacterium
ATCCCTATCTTCCTACTCGATCTCCACAATTATCTATTCTAATTACGAGTTTCTGATATTTTTTACGGAACTAACCTCCATATATGAGGCGCCGTGTGAATCGCCAAAATTACCTGCAATTACAATAATTCGGTCTTCCGGCATAATATTGGATTTTTGAGTTAAAGAATCAATCGCAACGTTAATGAATTCTTTAGCAGCATTGGTTCTTGGAATATATTTAACATATACACCATAAGTAAGCGCAAGTTCCCGCATCGTTTTTTCCCTGTAGCATATCGCAAGTATCAGGTTTTTACCACGATATGCTGCCAGGGCACGTGGCGTTCGTCCGGTTAGGGTATCGCATATTATTGCTTTAGTGCCCAGCTCTGTAATGGCATTCACAGCGCTTCTGGCTAAGAAAGCGGATATATCATTGTTGATCACCAAAAATGGTGTTTCCTTTATTTCATTTTTTGATGACTCTGTGGAAAGTGCAATATTACTCATCGTTTGAACTGATTCTACAGGATATGCTCCATATGCAGTTTCCCCACTCAACATTATGGCGTCAGTACCATCATATATCGCGTTGGCCACGTCACTGATCTCCGCACGGGTCGGCCTCGGATTGTCGATCATAGAATGCAACATTTGCGTTGCGGTAATTACAGGCTTTCTTCTTGCAACGCACTTGTTGATAAGAAGCTTTTGTATTACCGGGATGCGTTCCTGCGGAATTTCAACCGCCAGGTCTCCCCTTGCCACCATTATGCCATAGGCATAGTCAAGTATTTCATCAATGTTATCTACACCTTCCTGGTTTTCTATTTTAGCAATGATCTTAATATCAGACCCACGTTCATCCAGGATTTTTTGAACGGCCAAAACATCTTCCTTATTTCTGACAAATGAATGGGCAATAAAATCCAGATCGTGGTCGATTGCAAAGTGTATGAAATCAATGTCTTTTTGACTTAATGCCGGTAACTTTACATGTACGGATGGAATGTTAATACTTTTCTTGCCGCTTATTTTACCGTTATTTTTTACTTCGCAGAGCAATCGGTCTTCTTCTTTTTCGACAGCCATAAGTTCCACACTACCATCATCGATCAGAATACGACTGCCTAATGAAACATCCTGTACAAAGTTTTCATAGTTTACATAAACCAACTCCTGACTTGTGGTGCCTTCGGGGTCTCCTTTGATATAGATTTTATCCCCAAATTTTACCAGGAATGAAGCCTCGGCTTTTGTGGTTCTGATTTCAGGACCTTTAGTATCTAACAGAAGCGCTATTCTCTTAGATACCGCCCTTACATTGTTGACAACTTTTAGCGTATCTTCATGGGTTTGGTGGGCGGTGTTTAACCGGACTACATTCATTCCGGCTTTTCTAAGTTCTTTAAGAAAGGAAATATCACAATTACGATCTGAAATTGTGGCTACAATTTTAGTCTTTTTTCGCATTGAAAGAGGTTTTTTTTAGTTTAGGCAAAAATAAGAATAATTGTGGTATAACCTGTGTTCAAAGTTTGCGAATTAGACAAAACGGCCCGAAAATGGCACGAATTGGGTCAAATGAAACTGTAAATCCGGCCACCTTTACTAATGAGGCCGGATTGTTACACTTAATTGATTGTTTCTTCAATGCGTCCACAGTGCAACATCTGATCTCCGAAATACGGATTGTATACCTCTTTCATGTTGCTTAGCCAATAAGCTCCTTTGTTTTCAAATGCCATGGGGCAGTATTGCTTGTATAATATCTGAGATGAAGGGATTGTGCCATCTTGTAGGTTCTTATACATATCAACCGATATTTGCTCAAAGACGGATCTTATTTCGGTAAGCTCATTGGACTTACGCACTATTTCAACTGCATCTTTGTCGACCAAAAGTTTTTCTTCAGCAATTGATTCAGCGAGTTTTTTACCAGCCGAAGAAGCAGCATCGATATCAGAGTTCACGAGTGCATCTTTTAATTTGTAGTAGGCGATTAAACTCTCGCTTTTCTCACCGCTGTAATCAAGTGATGCATTATATTTTTCTCCCTGATGTTTTACTTTTTTACTATGGTTTGAGTGTTCTGATGAACTTTCAATATTGGTTTGACCCTGTTCAGCTCTTTCTGTTTTCCCCCCACATGCAAATAGTATTGTAAGGGCCATGATTGTAACAATTGAAGTCGTAATTTTCATTTTTATCATTGTCAAAAGTTTTTAAACAAATTCATTTCTTTCACCTGGAGGACCTTCTTCCGGTCACAAAATAATACGGGGTATTTATAAAAAGATAATTGAATGTTAATAGTTAACCATTGTTACACTTAGAATAATGACAAATATAATTTATAAACCTGTATGATCTCTTTTTAAACAAACAAAGTGTCTCAGATATTCAAAATTCAGGGATCTTAGACTTATTTGACTGATTTATAATATAATTATTTGATCAATACTAAAGTTATGAATAAAGGCATTTAAATATTTACTATGCTCAATGACCGTATGCAAAAGAGACCGATGATAAAATTATTGGCATTGAACAAATAGTCAATTAGAACGATCCTTAATCTTACTACATACGCGTTTCTACAATTTGGGATGTCCGACTTATTGACATAAGGGTCATTATTTACAAAATCAAATGGTTGTTTCAAATTCAATTGAATTTTACGAACAGCACAGTAGAATTTTCTTTGAGCCTATAAAAATATGAAATATTTAAAAATAACGACATATAATTGTTGTATTATTAAAAAATATTTATATAATTTGAAATAACGTAAATTAATATGCTTTTTATTTGATGTGTTACAATTTTAATATTTTGAAAAATGAACATCATGGAGAATGAAATAAAGGGTCCGTTACCGGAGGAAACGGCACGATTTTCAGCTAATCTTCACAGTGCGCTTAGTCAAAATAAATTGAATGAGGCCCTTGGTATTATTGCTGAAATTCAGTCAAAGCAGTATTTGGAAGAAATCAGCAGCTATTTCATTATTCACTATAAATATAATTTTAAATCGCGCTTTTTTGAAAAAGCCGATTTTCAGGATTGTTTAAAACTTTCTGATATTCTTAATCGCAGAGGGTTGCAGGAACTGTCTTAATACCTGATCTACCACTCTTTTTATTAATTTGAATGTGCCTGGCAGATAATATGGTAGAGAGTAATTGAATTTTCATAAATTCATGCCACTAAACAATGGTAAGCATTTATGGAAAACAATTCATTCAGGAAATATGCCCATGAATTAGTCGATTGGATAGCGGATTATTACGAAAACATAGAGCAATACCCGGTAAAATCGCGAGTTGAACCGGGCTGGGTTAAACAGCATTTACCTGACCGGTCACCTGAGAATGGAGAGCAGTTTGAAGCTATTTTTAAAGACTTTGTATCCTACATTCTACCCGGCATTACCCATTGGCAGAACCCCTCATTTTTTGCGTATTTCAACGCCAATAGTAGTTTTCCTTCTTTATTGGGTGAGTTTCTTACCGCAGCTTTGGGTGCACAATGTATGATATGGGATACCTCACCGGCAGCAGCAGAACTTGAAGAAAAAGTGATGGATTGGCTAAAAGAAATGCTGAAGCTTCCCAATGAATGGCATGGCGTGATCCAGGACACGGCCTCTACTGCGACACTTTGTGCCTTGATAACGGCACGTGAAAAAAAATCGGGCTTTGGAATTAACGAGAAAGGCTACAGTAGTGATCAGCGGTTTACCATTTACTGTTCAACTGAGGCGCATAGTTCCATTGAGAAAGATGTTAAAATAGCGGGGTTCGGGCGGGAGAATTTAAGAAAGATACCTGTTGATGATAATTGGGGAATGGACCCGGGAGCACTGGAGCAACAAATAAAGAGTGACATCCAAAACGGTTTTCGGCCGCTCTGTGTAGTAGCGGCGCTAGGTACTACCGGGGTTTTGGCTTTTGATCCCATGAAAGAAATCGGGGAAATATGTAAAAAACATGATATCTGGCTACATGTAGATGCTGCCTATGCGGGTTCAGCGGCTGTGTTACCAGAATGTAAATGGATCCATGATCATATTGAATTTGCAGACTCATATGTTTTTAATCCTCACAAGTGGATGTTCGTGAATTTCGATTGTTCAGCATATTTTGTTAAAGATAAAGAAGCATTGATCAGGACTTTCGAGATATTGCCTGAGTACCTCAAAACCAAACATGAAAGCCGTGTAAACAATTACCGCGACTGGGGTATTCAGTTAGGCCGTAGGTTCAGGGCACTTAAGTTATGGTTTGTCTTAAGAAGCTTTGGTGTCGAAGGAATCCAAAGGAAGTACAGGCTTCACTTGGAATTGGCGAAATACTTTGAAGAGCGTATTAGCAATAGTGAAAACTTTGTGATTACAGCTCCCAACAAACTAAACCTTGTGTGTTTTCGGGCTAATTTACCTGATAGGTCACTTGATGAACTCAATCAATTGAATCATCAGCTTATGGATCAGATCAATTCAGATGGCAGGGCCTATCTTACCCACACAAAATTAAATGGGGTATTTATGTTGCGGGCCAGCATCGGGCAAACCAATGTGGAAAAGAAACACGTTGACCAACTATGGCACCTGCTGAACCATTATTTGAAAGAGATTCTTAACCAAAAAGCCTAAGGTCATCATGCTATTATCTGGTTTAAAAGTAATTGAGCTTGCTTCGGTATTAGCAGGGCCTTCGGTGGGCCAATTTCTGTCGGAATTGGGTGCTGAGGTTATCAAAATAGAAAATCCAAAGACCAGGGGGGATGTCACCCGCTCATGGCGACTAAAGAGTGAAAGTGACCAAAACCTATCAGCTTATTTTTCCTGTGCCAACTGGGGCAAAAAGTCGTTAGCCCTAGATATTTCTCATGAAAAAGGGCATGAAATAATCATGTATTTACTCCAAAAAGCAGATATCGTTTTGACCAGTTATAAACCAGGCAGTGCGGAAAAACTAGGTTTGGATTACGAAGCCATCCGAAAAATCAATGACAACATTATTTATGGTAGCATTACAAGTTTCGGAAGGGGAAATGATAAGGCGGGATATGATGCCATCATTCAGGCCGAAGCCGGATTTATGAGTATGAATGGCCAGCCCGGTGGAGCATCATTAAAAATGCCTGTGGCCCTAATGGATGTTTTGGCAGCTCATCACTTGAAGGAAAGTATTCTATTGGCGTTGTTGGAGAAACAAAGGTCTGGCAGAGGCGCATATATTGAAGTTTCTTTGATACAGGCTGCTATTTCATCCTTAGCCAATCAGGCAACTAACTGGCTGGTCGCAGGGGAAGTGCCACAAAAAAAGGGATCTGCGCATCCCAATATTGCGCCGTACGGGGATGTGTTCAAAACCAAAGACCAAAAAGAAATCATTTTGGCGGTGGGCAATAATTCGCAGTTCAAGGCCCTTTGTGATTTGATCGGTTTGCACCATTTGACTTCCGAGGAGCGTTTTCTTCATAATCAAAATCGCGTAGGACACCGGGAGTTGTTAAATGGGTTTTTACAGGATAAGATAAGCGAATGGAGTAGGGATGATCTTCTTGATGCTTTGAATAAACAAAAAATCCCGGCCGGGGCAATCCGTCAGGTAGATGAAGTCTTTGAAAGCCCTGAAGCTTTAGAGGTTATCTTAAAAAATGAATCCTATTCTGGAATCAAGCAATTTATTTCTAAAGGGCTTTTACAGGCTTCAGATATTTGCCCTCCGCCCGGCCTTGGCCAGCACACCTACGAGATATTGCAATCCATTGGTGTTTCATCAGAAGAATATGAGCATTACAAGAATCTGGGACTGATCGTTTAGTCAAGCCATATTGGCCATTCATCAAAAATATGGGGTGATTCTCATAAAAATGCACATGCGAATGCATCATTTTACGTTATTGAGTGTGGAATGAGTCAGAATTGGCAAAGTCACAGCTTATTACTTTTTTTCACCATTGTGTGGGGAGGGAATTTTGTATTGGCAGAAATAGCGCTACATGAAATATCACCTCTGGCTTTTAGTTCCCTTCGCCTGGGTATTGGCGGTTTTTTCGTAGTCTTGATTTTCCTATGCAAAAGTCAAAAGCCCTGGCGAACATTCAGAGCATTTTCCACAAATGAATGGCTTCGTTTTGCAATAGTGATCTCTTTAGGTGCAGTAATCGCCCCCTGGATGGGCATAGAAGGCCTGAAACAAACTGATGGAGGCAGGGCATCAATCTGGCTGGCGCTTGGGCCTTTGTTTAGTATGATTATCGGAAACAGACTAAAAACAGAAAGATATGGAATTCTGGTGTTTACAGGTTTACTACTCGCTTTGGTGGGATTTTTTTTAATGATCTGGGATGGGCTCACTTTTCATACGGAATACTGGAGAGGCGATCTGCTATTAATCAGCGCTTTATTGGCAACTGTTCTTGAACTTCACGCGATCAAGCCACTCATTATACAATATGGCGCCATAAAAGTATTGCTGCTAAGAAGCCTTTTTGGAAGTCTTTTTTACCTCTTAATCGCATATCCATCAATAAGTGAGGTAAATTGGAATATGTTGAGCACTGTTACCTGGATAGCTATAATTTTTGGGGGAATAGTGGGTATCAGCCTGGGGCAGTGGGTCAAGATGAATGCGATTGATAGCATAGGGCCAACCAGAGTGGTGATGTACGGTAACCTCGTGCCTGTAACTACACTTATTATTTCTATGTTCATATTGGCAGGCAATCCTACACCCACCGAATGGTGTGCAGTTGTTTTGATGATGAGCGGCATTTTTATGGTGCAGTGGTGGGATTATAATAACAAGGCGCTTTTATCCAAATCGGGTTAGTCTTTATATTAATTTCTTTTTAAAAATTGCTGAATAGCTTCTAAATAGGATTTATGGGTGGCCGAATCCTGAAATAGTTGAACGTGTTCGGGCCCCTCAAAATATACTACACTTTTAGAACCCACTGTATTTAATTTAACCCATTCCATTTTAAAAATCTCAACCGGTGTGGTTTTATCCGTTGTACTCTGGAGTACCAATAAAGGGATCTCATTGCCTTCGAGTAGATAGTGCATATTCATTTTTCCGGCTCTATCATTGGTTTCGTCATTGAACTTATCAAAGCCTTTTTTGAACAGAAATTCAGTAAGGCCCATTTTTTCTGCCTCTCCCAGTGTGGTTTCGTAGACATTACAGAGTGGACTATCCAGTATTAAATATTCAAAATGTATATTGTTTTGCTTCATTTTTTCAACCAGGTCTTTTCGTGATAGCATATTCATGGAGGCCATAGCGCCCATGGAAAAGCCATATAATACAATGGTGTCCTGATCGTATCGGTTTTTAATTTCAAGTATGGTGGCAGCCAGGTCTTCTGAAAATTTGTTGCCCATATAAGTAGGAGCGGGTTCTGATTTTCCCGAATTCCTTAAATCGGGTATCATTACATTATATGCGGTGTCCAGTTCGAGCTGGTCGATCAGCGCCAAATATTTTAATGTTTTCAAGCGGTTGGAAGTACGGCCATGCACTAATACGATTGTTTTTGATGAACCAAACTTTGTTGCAACCCACCAACCGTTCAGATGTAGACTGTCATAAATGGATCGATAATTTATTTCCTCGAAATCATAACCATAATCCTTTGGAGACGATTTATCACCAATACCGTATTTTTCTCTAAGTTCCGGATCGTTTAAGACTTTGGGAAAAGTGTAGGTATCGTAAAGGGTAATTGATCGAATTACGAATTCCGGAAGGATGTAAAAATAACCTGCTCCTAAGAATAATAGGAGAAAAATGAGAAAAACATGGCGTTTTTTCATGGCATTGTCATTTATAATAAATAACGATAAAAAAGCGCAGCAGATGAAGGCAAAACATAAAAAATAAACCTTAGGGTTTTACCAAAACGGGGGTTTTTATCGGGTTATACAATCAAAAATCCCAGGCCAGTAAACCCTTCACCTCATCAACACTAAGGGTGGTTGTTCTTTCTTTTTTGCCTGAAACTTTTTCTTTCAGAAAACCAAGGGCTGGCAGAATCCATGCCTCACTTTCTGCACTCAAATTTTCTATTAATACCGACATTTGATAAACCCTGGTTAGTTGTTCAAAAGCATCTTCCGCCAAAAGTTGCATGCTGTCCAAATCCAATTTATTTAGCTGTTTTACTTTTTGTACCAGCCCGCTTAATGATTTATCAATAAATGGCCCGTATTCGGTATTGTTTTCTGCCTGGGTTTTTATTTCTGATAGCATCACTTCAAGGCCTTTGCTCTTTTGTGCTGCCCGCAGCATATCCAGGGTCATGATATTGCCCGCACCCTCCCAAATGGGCAGTACCATTATGTCACGCATGATTTTGGGCATTACGCCATCTTCTATATAACCAATTCCGCCCATGAGCTCCATGCTTTCACGAACCATATAAGTACCCTTTTCTGCCGTCCATTTTTTCACCATTGGAGTGAGCATTCGAACCAGCTCCTTCGCATTTTCGTCGCCATTATCGGCCTGGTCCAGCGTGGCGATTGCCTTCCAGGTCATGTAAAAGTTGGCAACGTGCATACTGCCCAGCTCAAACAACTTCTCCCGGATCAGCACATGTTGGAGTGCATTTTTGCCAAATGTATTTCGACAGCTAAGAAATTGATATGCCTCGATCAGCGCCCTTCTGGAAGCCGATAAAGCTGCCACGGAATTGTACAGGCGGCTCAGGTTGATCATTTCGGTCATGATCTTGAAGCCTTTGAATTCTTCACCCACCAATTTCCCAACGGTATTGTTCATTCTACATTCAGCGCTGGCCATGGATCGTACGCCGAGCTTGTCTTTCAGACGGATCATGCCCAACTCATTTACGCCGCCATCGGGATGATTTTTTTCGATCATAAAAATGGACAGGCCTTTCGTTCCCTGTATTTCGGGTTTGGTCCTGGCCAGGGCAAAAATGATTTCGGCATTGGCATTACTGCAAAACCATTTCTCTCCGTTTAGTAAATAATAGTCATCGCGCCAGCGCCTGGCGGTAACAATGTTGGCGCCAACGTCCGATCCGCCTACCTTTTCGGTGAGAAACATGGCGCCGGTATACAATTCGTCAATATTAGTAGCGGCTATATGTGGCAGCAAACGATCCTTATCTTCTTCGGTACAGAAGCGATCAATAAGCCGGGCAACGCCATCTGTCATACACAGCGGGCAGTACTGGCCCATTTCAGACATGGCATATAAATATCCCGACCCAAACCCCAGTTGGTGAAGTTCGCCCCGGAATTTCTGCCGCAAGGCTGGTTCCCACTTGACACGGAACATTTCGCTTTCTACGGCAAAATCCATCAGGCGATGGTAGGAAGGATGAAATTTAATCTCATCGCGGTCTTCTCCCCAAAAATTTCTTTTTATCAATTCAGGCCGGTTTTTATCAGCATCCATCGAGAGTGCATCCATTTCTTTGGCCGCACGCTGCCCCATGACCTGCCATTTGTCTTCCATGTAGTTTTTCCCCTCTTTGGAGATTTTATTTTGAAGATAATTCTGCCAGATCAGGTCACTATGGTAAAAATTAGCGCTGGGCGAATAATTGACGGACAATATTTTGTTTTTCTTGTCGAGGCTTTTTTTGGGGGCTTCTGTTGTTTTCATAAACGGAAAATAAAAAAACTCGGCATGCATAACAAATTTTAATTAAAATATGGGTTGAGCCATTTCCAGGAGCGCCGTCTTTGAGCACATTGGGAATAATGAACCGCTTATAGTTTTTTATTTTGGAATTCTCATGCATCAAAGTCCTCGGCGGGAGCTTTTGAGGGTGCGTTATGTTGGGCAGGTACAAAACCGGGCATAAAAAAAGCCGACTTATTAGCCGGCTTTTATCTTGTAGCGGGAGCAGGACTTGAACCTGCGACCTTCGGGTTATGAGCCCGACGAGCTACCAACTGCTCCATCCCGCGATGTTGTGTTGTACGCTTTTCTGTCAAAAGCGGTTGCAAAGGTAGATAGAGCTTTAACCAAAGTCAAGTAGTACTGCTAATATTTTTGATTTAGCTCATATAATCGCTGGCGATCCCTGGATTTTGCCTTGCGAAGATCAACCTTAAATTCGATGGATTCTATTTCCAGAAAAAACCGATAAAAGCTATGTAATTCCTGGCCTTTTTTGAAAAATACCTTTCCACGACATTGATTTCCGGGCGCCAGCAATTGAGGACTTAGAATTTCTTCGGATAAGAAATGTAAATCTTCATTATTATTTATTGTCGAAACCTCAGCTGTATTGCTCCCGATGTCCAACGCAGTGAGACCGGCAAAAACAAGGGCATCCTGAACCGCCATATTTTTGGCTATAGATTCGCTTTTTTGATAATTGCCCTGTACAAGGTTTTGATAATATTCCTCACTTTTTTGAGCAACCTGGTAACTGTCGATTAACAGAAGCCCTACACCCATGAGAAGAAATATTGAACCAGCCGCATTATTGCTTTTAATTTTTCGCTCATAGTACTTCACCATTTCCATTTCATTGGCTGATCTTCCTTTTCGGTTGGGCATGGGCAATTCATTATTGGCTAGTTGAGACTGGGTAGGCTGCGACCAATATTCCAGATAGTTGAATTCTTCAGGGTTAACCCAAATTGGGTATTTGGTTGTATTGATAACCTCCACATCAAATACCATCAGATCGGATTTGACCTCAATGTTTTCCATAATCAGCGTTATGCCTTCTTTTTCCTTCACCACGTGCTTGCGAGTGCTGGTGTCCGGATTAAAATCTACAGGAACCAAAGCATGCTGACACGATGCGAAAAGTATGGCGAGGGCGGGAAATAAGTAAGGTTTCATGGTTGTATGGATTTTGATCAAACCACCTCAATATTCGTGCCGCAAGCGTACTTCAAGAGGGAAATTGCTTACCTTTGCATTATGAAATCGGAAGAACAGGAAAAAAAGCCTCATAAAGCCGGCTTTGTAAGTATTATGGGCAAACCCAATGTTGGTAAATCGACCCTGATGAACCAACTGGTGGGAGAGAAGCTGTCGATCATCACGTCTAAGGCCCAGACTACCCGGCATCGTATCATGGGGATCATCAGTGGCGAAGAATTTCAGATCGTTTATTCCGATACCCCCGGTATTTTGCGACCACAATACGAGCTGCACAATTCAATGATGCGCTTTGTGAGCAATTCACTTGAGGATGCCGATATCATATTATTTGTAACGGACCTGTACGAGAAGTATGACCCGGAAGAGGATGGCTTTATCAAAAAAATAAATGAGTCGGATATACCGGTCATTTTGATCATGAACAAAATCGACCTGGCTAAAGGCTCGCAGGATGTCGACAAACTGGCTTATTGGAAGGAGATTGTAAGGCACGATGATGTGTTGTTGATATCAGCCTTAGAAGGGCGAGGCGTTGAGGAGTTGCTGGATAAAATCATATGTCTATTACCGGAGCATCCGGCTTTTTACCCGAAAGATGAAATAACGGATAAGCCCGAACGCTTTTTTGCAGCTGAGATCGTCCGCGAAAAAATCTTTTTGAACTATAAAAAAGAAGTGCCCTACAGCACGGAAGTGGTGATCACAGATTTCAAAGAAGATGAGGCCATCATCCGCATGAGGGCTGAAATATACGTGGAGCGCAAGTCGCAGCGCCCTATTGTTTTGGGAAAAGGAGGTGAAAAGATCAAAAAGGTAGGTATAGAATCGAGAAAAGACCTGGAGGCATTTTTTGGTAAGCAGGTGTACCTCGAAACCTTTGTCAAAATAGAACCCGATTGGCGTAAAAAACATAATAAGCTCCAGCGCTTTGGCTATGACCGCCCGGTGGGATAAGCCATTTTTAATTGAACCGCTGATAAATATTTTACTATTTTTGCCGCACTATGTCGCAAATGAACTGGCCCCAACTTCTTAGCAATAAACGTCCCTGCAGTAGCGCTTCAACCTCTAGAAATGCCTTTGAGCAGGACTACGATCGAATTATTTTTTCACATGCCTTCCGAAGCCTGCAAGACAAAACACAGGTATTCCCATTGGCTACACCGTCTTTTGTGCACACCCGGCTGACGCACAGTCTTGAGGTATCATCTGTGGCACGGTCGCTTGGGCAATTGGTTGGCGAACAGTTGCTGACGCGATACCCCGATCTTCGCGAAAGGAATATCAC
>DNTA01000141.1 GCA_003500135.1 Cytophagales bacterium
GACCCCCTGCTTGTAAGGCAGGTGCTCTGAACCAACTGAGCTAAGAGCCCGAATATTTTCAAGTTTTGTATTTGCCCGTCCGGTAGATTCGGGAGCGCTAAAAACCCATTTTAACAATTCAGCAACCGTTGTTTCTGAACAGGAATGCAAAGGTATGAATCAAAACTACATACGCAAATACTTTTTTAAAATAATTTTTAAACCAACAAATTCTTGAACTTATCGTGTAATAAATCGACTTTTAGTGCGCTATTCAATTAGTGAAATGGTATTATTTTTGTCGCTTTCTATTGGTACTTGATTTTTTTGTGTATTGAACCTGAAAAAGCTCATAAAACGGATTTTTTTATATGCCCTGGCAGTCTTTATTGTTCTGGTTGCTGCATTGTCATGGGTGGTATATCAATATGAAGGGGAAATCCTCCAGAAATTTATTAAACAAGCCAATGCACGTCTTACTGCCGAGGTTAAAGTGGATCGCGTTGACCTTACCTTTTGGGAAAACTTTCCGCAAATGGGCGTCAATATTGAAAACGTTCACATTGACGACCAATTCTGGCATGACAGTACCTTATTAAGCGCTCAAAGGATATTTTTTAAACTAAATCCCTGGGCCCTATTGGAAAATCAGGTGGAAGTAGAAAGTGTAACCCTTCATAATGCACAAATAAACTTCAGGATAACGAAAGAGGGACAGCGCAACTATTTGATTGTTTCGGGAAGCCCCGGGGAAGGGAAGGCCAAACCACTCAACATAGAACATCTGGCCACAAAAAAGACTACCATTACCTACCTCGATCAGAGAAGTGATATTTATTTTGATATTCTAATTAAGGATGCGGCAACACGAATCAATGCTGAAGCGGATGGGATACGCGCCTCCAACAAGGGGCAGTACACCCTGAATATTGTCCGCAAGGACAAGTCGGTTTATTATCGCAATTTGCCACTTCGTACAAAAGGGGATTTTACCTTAAGCGATAAAGCCAACAGGCTTTTGCTTAAGAACATGATACTACAATATGCCGGTTCCGATTTTATTGTCAACGGAGGTATTAATTTTCGCAGCTCTATTATTGACGACCTGAACATCGAAGGCAGAAAGTCGAGGCTGACGACCATAATCGGGTTATTGCCGGGAGTGGATCAGAACATTTTGAAAAAGTATGGAAGCGATGGTAATATATCCTTGAACGGCGTGTTTAAGGGAAGCTTTGATGACGGTAAAATTCCTTTTTTCGAATTTCAAACCCAATGCAACGATGTTACCTTTTACCCCAAAGAGTACAATGTTAAACTGAATAAAATAAATTTTGGCGCTACGATCCGGCATCCTCATGGGGTAGATATTGAGCAGACGGGTCTGTCAGTACCTTCCTTCACCGCAGTTTTGGATAATAAACCCATTGAAGGCGCATGTGAAATTCAAAACTTCAATTCACTGTTGGGAAAAGGGGAAATAAGGGGCAGCTTCGATATCGAAACCCTCACCAAGTTGATGGGGGAGTCCAAAATTGAAAAGGCCTATGGCGCCTGTGAGGTAGATATTAACTACCGTGGCACGCTGAAAGGTGTGAGATTTTCGGCGGGCCAAAAGAACTTTTTTGCCGGAGGTGAGGTGATCCTGAAAAATGCAAGCTTCAAGCTTAAAAATGAACCAATAGCTTTCAATCACCTCAACGGTTCCTTTATTTTTAACGATCAGGACCTGGCCATCAGTAATTTTTCAGGAAAGGCCGGTCAATCGGACTTTATGCTGCAGGGGTTTTTTAAAGATTTTGTTGCTTATCTATTCAATGAATCAAAGGCATTCAACATATCGGCTGACCTCAAAAGCCGTTTCATTTCTCTGGATGAGTTGCTCACGGCGCAGTTTTTCGATACCGAAGCCACTGCAAATCAATCGGGAGGAAATAAAGGCGCTTACTCTTTTCATATCCCGAGAAACCTTAGCATCAATTTCAATTGCGATATCGACCGGGTACATTTCAAGCGCTTCAAGGGGCGCGATGTAAGCGGACATTTGGTGGTCAGGCAACATCGTGCCATTCTGGATAACGTAAAACTCAATGCTATGGGTGGTGGATTGGAGCTGAGTGGAACCATTAATGATCAGCAACCGGGTGGTTTGGCCGTGCTGGCAGAGGCTCAGTTTAAAGGCATCAATCCCGATAGCGCCTTTTATGTGTTTCATAATTTCAACCAGGACTTTATCACCCACCGCAATTTACGCGGACGAGTGTTTGCTGACCTGGTCACCTATTTCGAAATGACCAATAGTTTTGACTTTATTAGCTCAACCCTTGAGTCTGATATACAGGCCAGGGTAGAGGATGGGGCGCTTTTGGATTTTGAGCCGATGCAAAAACTCAACAAATATGCAGAGGCCGAAGACCTGGCGAATTTGAAGTTTTCTAATCTCGTCAACCGCATCACCATAAAAGATCGAACGATCCGCCTGCCGGAAATGGAGGTCATGACCAATATTTCCTACCTGACCATCGGCGGTACCCACACATTTGATCAGCATATCGATTATCATGTTACCGTTCCTGTTCGTTCATTCCTGCGCTTCGGCAAAAATCACCCCGACGGTTTTGAGCGTGCGCGACAGGGAAGCAAGCTTTTATTACAAATTGTAGGCACCACCGATGACTACGATATTGTGTATGATAAGAAAGCGCTCAAGCAAAAAATTAAGGAGGACTTCCGCAATGAAGGAGACGAATTAAAAGAAATTTTTCTTAGAAAAGGCAAAGAGGACGAGGTTCAGCAACTCGAAGAAGAGGAGTATTTCAATTTTGAATCAGACACCACAAAAATTCAATAGGGATTGATTGAAGTTGTTGACGTGTGTTTAAATCATGATTGTTGTATTATTCTTGTAATTACTTCTTAAATTTGCCAATTCAATTTTGAGGTATGCAACGGACTATTGTAACTGTTTTTTTATTTCTGACGGGCATTTTATCACATGCCCACGCTCAGCAGAAAGACTCGCTAAAAGTTTACGGCCAGGCCTGGGTAAATGTTGGTTCCGAAGGCTTTGGTACTTTTTGGAGTCAGAATAACCGTTTTGGACTGTTTGATCAGGATCAAAATGATTACCTGGGTTTAATCGGTGCCTCATATGGTGATTCTTTAAATAACAAGTGGCGCTACGAAGCCGGGGCTGAATTTTTGGTAAAACAAAATTTTGCCGACAATTGGTTGTATCAACTTTACGGAAACATCCAGTATGGTCAATTAAAGTTGATGGCCGGCTGGCAAAAATATACGCTAGGTCAGTATGGTGGTGACCTCAGTTCCGGGAGCTTTTTGATAAGCTCCAATCCCCGGCCGTTTTTCAGAATGGGAATTGGTTTTTACGACTATGTTGACGTTCCCTTTACTGATGGCTATCTGAGGGTCAAAGGCGCCATAAACAATGGTTGGCTTGAGGAAGATCGTTCAGCGCACAGTATTATCAGCAGCCCGATGACGCATGAAAAGTTCGGATACATCAGTACGGGTAATCTACCGGTAAACTTATATGCAGGGATCAGTCATATGGCCATGTATGGCGGCAAAACACAAAATGGCGATCCTGTTGGCGTAGATTATTGGGCCACCTTTACCGGACAGGGTTCAGATGTGACCGATTTTCGGGGAGAACAAACCAATGCGGTAGGAGAGCATCTCGGCGTATTCGACTGGGGGCTTACCTTTGACATCAAAGATTATCATATTCAGCTCTATCAGCAAAAACCTATTACTGACCGGACAGGCTTCCGCAACAATTTCAGCGACAATAAGGACAATTTTATCGGTTTAGTTATTGAAACAAAGGAAAAGAAATTCGTTTCCGGTCTGGTAATTGAATATGTGCGCACCGAACAACAAGGCGGTCTTGGTGTACCTGACCCAATCCTGACCGATGAAAATGGAAACCGAAGGCTCATCATTCCTTCCGATCCTGACGATCAGGCATTTTTGTATGACTATTACTCCAGCCGTGGCTTCGATGTAGAAAATTTTGATACCCGCCAGTGGAACTCCTTTTTGATGACATACTATAATTTCGGATATGATTTTGGTGGAAGGGTAGACTATTACAATAACAGCATGTACAGACATGTTTACAAAAATCGTGTAGTAGGTACTCCATTGATCCTATCAAGTCCAGTTATGGGCAGGTATTCAGATGATCCAATGGCCACCGAGGGTAGATACTTTGTCAATAACAGAGTAGTGGCCTATCACGCCGGGGTAAAGGGATGGATCTCGAATGAGTTAAATTACCGGGTAATACTAACCTATACTGAAAACCATGGTCAATGGCAAAAGTATGAGGGAAGGTTCAACTGGAATGGTGTTATTGACGATCCGAACCACCAATGGTTTTGGATGGATACAAAAAAGCAGGTGTATTCTTTTGTGGAGTTGAACTACCTACCTCAACGGTGGGATAAATGGTCATTTAATCTGGGCATCGGCTTGGATCGTGGTGAATTAACAGATAATTTTGGGGCGACTGTGGGTATTGAATATCAAATCAATTAATTTCCTGACATGCTGGTTGTTCAAATCCTTGGTGGACTGGGAAATCAGATGTTCCAATACGCTTTTTATAAATATTTAAAAAAGCTAGGAAAAGAGGTAAAGGCCGATGCGCATGTTTGCAGAAAGTATTTGCGTCATCACGGATACGAACTCGATCGGGCATTCGGAATTCAATTGGATGAGATCACAAAACGGGAGAGTAAAAAATATCGTGAAAGTTCTGAAGTGTTGAAGGAGCAGATACAATTTCAAGTAGACCCTGAGATCAGAAACATACAGGAAGGCTACCTGGTTGGCTATTGGCAAAACCCTGGTTATTTTGAAAATATTGCAAAAGAGATAAAGTCTGAATTTAGTGAATTTCAGAAAATCGATCGTAGAAACCGAAAATTTCTCGAAGAACTATCAGGTAAAAATACGGTCAGCTTACACGTGCGCAGAGGAGATTTTGTTAAGAAAGAAAGCGCTGCCAAAAGCCATGGAGGTATTGTTACACTTCAGTATTATCGCAATGCCATTGAATATATAGATAACAGGGTTGAAAACCCGGTTTTTGTAGTATTTTCTGATGATATTAAATGGTGCAAGTTTAATCTTACTCTTCCTGAAACATCATTATTTGTCAATTGGAACAAAGGAAAAAAGAGTTACCGCGATATGTTTTTAATGAGACAGTGCCATCACAACATTATTGCCAACAGTTCATTTAGCTGGTGGGGGGCATGGTTAAATGAAAATATGAGCAAAATAGTATTGGCGCCCAACAAATGGGTAAATGAAATGCCCAGAGCCGCATATGAGATTTGTCCTAAAAACTGGAAAAAGTTATCCACGAGCTAACAAGTTCCTATATGACGAGCAATACCAAAGTAAATCATAACTCTACAAAAGTTAGTTTGATACTACCGGTGTACAACACAGCGCCTTTTCTGGATCGTGCCCTGCGAACGGCTGTCAATCAAACCTTACACGATATTGAAATCATCGTAGTTAACGATGGCTCTACTGATAATTCAATTGAAATTATTAGAACATACGCCGAAAAGGATTCTCGCATTTTCCTCATCGATAAGGAAAATGAAGGCGTGGGAGTGGCCAGAAATATTGGGGCGCAAAAAGCGAAAGGCGAATACATATTATTTTTTGATAGCGACGACTACATAGAGCTCAACATGGCAGAGAAGCTATTTGAAGTGGCAAAAAGAGGTGATCATGATTTGGTATGCTGTAATATATTGATCGAAGATACAACCGGCAATGATCTTGGGATATTTAAAGTGCGGTATAGAGGTGAGCTGTCGGGAGGATTGGAGGCGATGAGGTCATTTTTGGAGGGCAAACTTTTCAGGCCTGCGCCGTACAATAAGCTATTTAAGCATTCCCTATTCACAAATAATGATTTAAATTTCGCGGTAGGGATACATTATGAAGACAATCCATTTACCCTAAAATTAGTTGGGGCCGCCAAAAAGATCAAAATGGTGCCTTTCAATCTTTATCACTATGTTCGGCATGATGCATCTGCTACCCGGACCATCAGTAAAAAACACCTGGAAGATACGGCTAAGCTTAATGGTTTTATTTATGATTACCTGAAAAATAATGACCTATTAGATGAGCTAAATGATGCCTATGAGGTCTTTTGTTTACGAAAATGGCAGTATTCCTTAAAAATGGTGATGGCGACAAATCCGAAAAAAGAGAATTTTCAACTATACAAAGAATTTGTACCGGATAAGTATTTGAGGAATTTCAGTCCGCGATACAAATTATTATTGAGAATAGGACAAATCTGGCCTTCTTTACCAAGATTTTTTACCTCAAAGCCTTAAAAAATAGAATAGTATCTGCATTGAAAGGTTACAAGGAAAAGGCAAGAACTAGATCGAAGAGAATTATTTAACAAAAGTATTTCCCAAGTTGGAAAAGAAATCGGACCATCCTTTAGTAAGTGTCATTGTGCCGGTATACAATGTCGAAAGATATCTCAAAAAGTCAGTGAGCAGCATCTTGGCGCAGACATTGAAAAGCATTGAGATCATATTAGTTAATGATGGCTCCACGGATGGCTCAGGTGAAATAGTTAATAAATATGACAGGGAATATGACCAAATCAAATTGATCAATAAGCAAAACGGGGGACTGAGCAGTGCCCGCAATGAGGGCCTGAAGCATGCAACGGGTGAATACATTTTGTTTTGCGATAGCGACGATTATTTGCCGCACAATATATGCGAGACCCTCTATGGTCAGGCGCTTAAAAACAACTGTGATGTCGTTTGCTGCAATGTGACTACCGTAGATGAATCAGGCCGTGTGATTGAAGAGTTTAAGGTAAAAAAAGAAGGAATTTTCACGGGCGGAGTTGAAGCAACCAGATTATTTCTTTCTGGAAAATTATTCCGACCATCCGCTTATAATAAGCTAGTCCGGAAAAGCCTTTTTGAAGACAATGACCTTACTTTTCCTTATGGTCTTTATTTCGAAGATAACCCTTATACCATTAAGCTCCTGAGTGTAGCCAATAGAATACAAACTATTTCCATGAATGGCTATTATTATGTAAGACGAGGAGGCTCCATAACCATGACAATGAGCCCAAAGCATTTGGAAGATACCTCAAAGATTTGTGATATTGCCAAAAATTGGCTGATACAACAGAAAATCTGGTCGGAATTGGAAAAAGATTTCCACAGGTTTTGCGCAGCTAAATGGGGCTACACTTTAAAGATTGTGATCAAACGGAATCCTTCCCGTGAGATTTTCAGGCTTTATAAAAGTACAGTGCCCAAAGCGTATTGGGGAAAAATAAATTTGCGTTACCGCCTATTTTGTTATTTAGGTATGATATGGCCACAGCTTCCTGGCCTGTTTGTGAAGCAACCATAGGGGATTATGAAAGTATCGATAATTATTGCGGGAGTAAACCCTCAATTCATACAAATCATTTTAGATTCACTGCTCAATCAGTCTTTGCAACCATTCGAGGTGATCATCAGTGAAGATGGGGTAAAACCGGAAATGGAAAAGCTGATTGAAGCGTATCAACTAAAAGTAAAATTTAGACTCATCCACCTTTCGGAACCGCATCAGGGGTTCAGGATATCATATATTCGTAATAAGGCTGCCGCAATTGCTAAAGGCGACTTTTTTATTTTTTCTGATGGCGATTTGTTTTTGCATAAAAGGTTTGTTGAAGACTACACCAAAGCAATGGATAAAGGTGTGGCATTTATCGGCACCCGGTCTTTTGTTGAAAAATCATATACCTCAAAAATATTATCGGGGAAAAAAGCACCGAATTCAGTGCCCATAACCAGGCTTGAGAAAAACACCATAAATGCCATCAGGATTCCGGGTGTTCATAAGTTTCTTCCCTCAATTTCCTATCCGGAAGATAAACGTGGAGGTTTAATAAGTGTACACCGGGAAGATTTTTTCGCAATAAACGGATACAATGAGGCCTTCAAAGGCTGGGGAAGGGAAGATACCGATTTTGTATGTAGATTGTTTTATCACCGAGTAGAGATTAGGAAACTCAAATTTGCCGGGTTGACGTATCATCTTTGGCACCCTATCGAAAGTCGCGAATATTTAAATAAAAATGACTCCATACTCCAGGATACCATCAAAAACCGTTTGGTCTTTTGTGAGCTGGGAGTATCCGGCCATTTAAATAAATAATAGTTTATTCATTTCCTGACCTAAATCAAATAGTAATTAGCATGCATTGCTTATTTTTGCATTGAAAAAATACCGAAGGAATGATTTATATAACTAGGGAAACCCATTTTTGTGCAGCGCACAAACTGTGGAATGAAAAGTGGAGCAAGGAGAAGAACTTCGAGGTGTTTGGACCATGCGCCAATGAAAACTGGCATGGCCATAATTTTGATATGAGAGTGACCGTGAAAGGTAAGCCCGACCCAAAGACGGGCTTTGTTATAAATTTTAAGGATCTCAAACAGCTGGTTAACGAAGAAATCATCTATAAGGTAGATCATAAAAACCTCAATATCGATGTGCCTTTTCTGGAAGGTAAGCTAACGAGTTGCGAAACGCTTGTCGTGGAGTTTTGGAACATTCTGGCGCCAAAAATCCTGAAAATGACCGATGGGCAAGTAGCTTTACATTGCATCAAGCTGACTGAAACCAAAAACAATTACGCGGAATACTACGGCGAATAGGTCGCATTTTTATACATTTAATCATGAAATTTTTTGTGGTAGCTGGTGAAAGATCCGGTGATCTTCATGCATCCAATCTTATTTATTCCATAAAAAGCCAGGCGCCCGGAGCAACATTCAAAGGTATCGGCGGCGACTTAATGGCCGAGGCCGGGGCTGATATCTGGATGCACTATAAATCATTGGCAGTTATGGGTTTTCAGGAGGTAATTGCCCAGGCCTACAAACTACTCAAAAATATTAACGATTGCCGCGATGAAATAAGTGATTATCAACCCGATGCGGTGATTTGCATTGATTATGGAGGGTTCAACATGCGGCTTGGCAAAAAACTCCAAAATCGAGGCATTCCACTTATTTATTATATCACACCAAAAGTTTGGGCCTGGAATCAAAGCCGTGCTAATAAAATCAAGAAATACTTTGATAAGGCTTATGTGATTCTTCCTTTTGAAGGGCCATTTCTAAAGAAATACGGCATAGATGCCAAATATGTAGGCAACCCGGTATTGGATTCTATCAAAAAATTTAAACCTAAGCTTGATTTTAAATCTGAATACAGAATTGAACGCGATAAAAAATTTGTAGCGCTTCTACCTGGGAGCAGACGTCAGGAAGTATTGTATGCGTTAGAAATATTAAGAAAGGTAGCCAGCGCAATGCCCGATGTTATTTTTGCCGTATCGGCAGTCAATAATCTACAGTCAGAATTATATGAATCGATTATTACCCTGCCAAATGTAAAACTGGTGTACGAAGACAGTTATAATATGCTTTACCATGCCGATGCGGCGGTAGTTACATCTGGCACAGCTACTTTGGAAACGGCCCTGTTCAATGTGCCTCAAGTAGTGGTATATCGCGCGTCGAGCCTTACCTATCAAATCGCCAAAAAGCTAATTAAAGTTGATTATATATCCCTGGTAAATTTAATAGCCGGACAGGAAGTGGTTAAAGAGCTTATTCAAAATCAATTCAATCCGGATAATATCATTTCCGAGCTCAACAGGATCTTAAAAAAATCGGAGAGATGGGGGTCGATCATTGAGGGATATAAAGAGGTACGGCAGAATCTGGGAAACAATAATGCCTCAAACGAAACAGCCAGGCAAATATTAACTTACCTGGCTGGATCGAATAAAACATGATGATATGATTAAGCAGCCTTTAGTTTGTTAAGGCGCGACTTGTCAAATTTCTGCTCGGCATACGCTTTGGTAATTACGAGCTCTTTCACTTCATCGGTCGATGGTAATTCAAACATAGCATCGGTCATTATAGCCTCACAAATAGAGCGAAGCCCTCTCGCTCCAAGTTTGAACTCTACTGCTTTATCAACGATGTAATTTAGCGCATCACCTTTAAACTGAAGCTCGATATCTTCCATTTTGAACAGCTTTTTATACTGCTTGGTCAATGCGTTTTTTGGCTCGGTAAGTATGCTTCGAAGGGCATCCCTGTCAAGTGGATCAAGGTATGTCAAAACGGGTAGGCGCCCGATAAGTTCTGGAATTAATCCATAGCTCTTCAGGTCTTGCGCATTCACATATTGCAAAAGGTTCTCTTTGTCCACTTTGCCGCCTTTACGATCCTCGGTAGAAGTAAACCCAAGCGGTGCCGTGTTCAACCTTCTGCCGATCATTCGGTCGATACCGTCAAAAGCGCCACCACATATAAACAAAATGTTCTGCGTGTTGATGTTGATCATCTTTTGATCTGGGTGCTTTCTTCCACCCTGAGGGGGCACATTGACCGATGTGCCTTCCAGTAATTTTAGAAGGGCTTGTTGCACCCCTTCTCCACTCACATCACGAGTGATGGAAGGGTTGTCGGATTTCCTGGCAATTTTATCCAGTTCATCGATGTACACAATGCCTCGCTCGGCAGCTTCTACTTCATAGTTGGCCGACTGAAGCAGTCGTGTAAGTATACTTTCTACATCTTCACCCACATATCCGGCTTCGGTCAATACGGTAGCATCGGCGATACAGAAAGGCACCTGTAGCATGTTGGCCAGCGTTTTGGCCAGGTAGGTTTTACCGGTACCGGTTTCACCCACCATGATGATATTCGACTTTTCAATCATCACATCATCCTGCTCGTCGCTTTTTTGCATAAGCCTTTTGTAGTGGTTATATACCGCTACCGACATTACTTTTTTGGCTTCATCCTGACCAATAACAAACTGATCCAGGTATTCCTTGATCAGTTTGGGTTTGACCAGGTTAAAATTCGGTTTGGAATCCTTCGCCTTGGTGTTTTGTTCATCCTGCAGGATTTGGTGGGCCTGCTCTATGCAAATATTGCATATGTGCGCATGAATGCCCGAAACCATCAACTCCACATCTTTCTTCTTTCTACCACAAAATGAACAGGTGATTTGTGACATATAATTATTTCTTGTGTTCCAAAACTTCGTCAATCAAGCCATATTCTTTGGCTTCCTTGGCTTTCATCCAATAATCCCTATCGGAGTCTTTTTCTATTTTGTCGTAAGTCTGGCCGCTATGTCTTGCTAGAATATCATACAAATCTTTCTTAACAGAAAGGGTTTGTTTCAATGAGATCTCCATATCAGAAGCCTGACCTTGCATGCCACTCATAGGTTGGTGGATCATGATGCGCGCGTGAGGCAGGGCAGCTCTTTTCTTATCAGCGCCTGCCGAGAGCAATACGGCGCCCATAGATGCTGCCAAACCTGTACAAATGGTGGCAACATCGGGTTTTACATACTGCATGGTATCATATATGCCCAGTCCGGCATAAACCGAGCCTCCAGGGCTATTGATATACATGATAATATCTTTGGCTGGGTCAGATGACTCCAGGAAAAGCAATTGAGCTGTGATAATGTTGGCGATCTGATCATCTACGCCCAAACCCATAAAAATGATTCGGTCTGATATCAGACGGGTGAATACATCAATGGCCCTGAAATTTCCCGGACGCTCCTCGATGACATATTGGGTCATATTTTGGATGGCATTGGCGTAATCGTCTACCATGGCGCCTGACATACCGCGGTCTTTTACCGCAAATTTCCTGAATTCGTTGTTGATATCCATTCGGTTTCGTTCAATTTTACCTTATAATAGCGCTAACAAATTTAAAAAAAAAGCCCTTTGTATAAAGGACTTTATAGTATATCGTAAAAAAGGCGATTTAGTTTTCGATTTTCTTCTCAAAATCAGCTTTTGTTACCTTTTTATCAGTGATCTTCAGTGTTTCCTTCAATTTATCGATTACCTTATCGGTACGAACAGTATTGTAAATATTCATATAATTCTGCCCGTTTTCCTGTTGAAGGTAGTTATTGGCAAACTGATCCATGTAAGCCTCCATTTCAGGACTGGCTGACCCGCCAAATTGTGCCCTGAAAAGCTCCTTGGTTTTTTCAATCACCTCATCATTCACTACTTTAATGTCGTGCTCTTCGGAAATTTTATCTTTGATCAGGCTCCATTTCAGGTCTCTGATGTAATGTTCAAAATCTTTATCGAGCTCTTCTTCGCTTATTTCGCTGCTGCTCCTGAGTATCCACTTTTTGTAAAAGCCGTCTGGCGTTTCAATCTTGGTTTTATCGAGCAATTCTTTTTGAATGTCGCGAGATAACAGATAGTCGCTGTCACGCTCGTGGTTCTTTGCGAGTGTTTCTCGATATTTTTCCTTGAATTCTTTTTCCGTTTTTACTTCGTCTTTTCCAAAAATCTTGTCAAAGAGCTCCTGGTTCAGTTCCGCTGGAATATTTCTGCTGATATCTTTTACTTCGAAGGTAAACTCGCCCTTTAATTTTTTGGCTTCTTCTTCCGACTCATGTACAAAGTGTGCCAGGTCGTGGTTATCGGCAAAAAGTTTCTGTATGTCAAATGTTACCGAATCGCCATTTGTAAGCCCGACAAATTTCTTGGCCATTTTTTTATCTACCTTGTCGGTATAAATGGCGGTTTCTTTGGAAAATTCGTTGGATTCCTGAATCAGTTGGCCATAAATGGAATCACCGGCCTCACTCTTTTCAGGCTGTTCCACCTTTCCGTATTGCTTTTTGAGCTTTTCAATTTGCTCATTGAGCTCCTTATCGTCAATTTTTATCTGATATCGAGTGATTTTGAAATCGGTTTTCAGGTCAAACTCCGGAACAAGGCCGATTTCATATTCAAATTCGAAGTCTTTCTGGGTTTCCCAGTCAATACTTTTTGCTTTTTCTTCATTCGGCAGAGGTTCCCCGATGGTTTTTACATCGTTTTTCTGGATGTAATTTCTCAGTCCATCTACCAATAATTTATTCACTTCTTCAACTAGAATGGAGGCGCCATACATTTTTTTAATAAGTCCGGGAGGAACTTTTCCTGGCCTGAAGCCTTTGAGGTTAGCTGATTTGGCGTACTCTTTCAGTTTTTGTTGATAATTGTTTTGATAATCAGCCTCGTTTAATTTAACTTTAATTAAACCCTCAGTTGTAGAAGTTTGCTCTAATTGAATATCCAAGGCATTAAATATTTAAATGATGAAGAAATCAAAAAACCCCCAATCGGGATGAATTGGTATCGCGATCGAGGGTTGTTTTTAGTGCGGATGGAGGGACTCGAACCCCCATGCCCGGAGGCGCTAGATCCTAAGTCTAGTGCGTCTACCAATTTCGCCACATCCGCGTATAATAAATTGGTGTGCAAAGGTAAATATTATTTCAAAAAGTACAACAGCTGCGAAAAAGATTTTTAATTAGAGGTCGGATATGATAACAGTTGATGTAGAAAATGAAAACAAAGAAATTGTAAGGCGCTATCGTCAATTATTAAGAAAGGCAAAACCATTTCTTAAAGG
>DNTA01000236.1 GCA_003500135.1 Cytophagales bacterium
ATTCCCTGACACCAAGGAAATTGAACCCAATCACCCCGAAAATGATGATCAGCAATGACATCACGATGGCCAAAACCGGCCTGTTCACACTTACAGATGATAAACTCATATTGTTGCCTTTACTGAATTAAAGAAACGGGCGAACCCTGACGGATTTGTAACAAACCCGACGTGATAACGGTGTCACCTTCTTTTAACCCATCTAATATTTCTNNCCTGTGTTTCGGTACGCGTACCTACTTTTACATTTCTCTCCAACGCCGAACCATTTTCCGCCACAAATACCTTATGGCCATTGAGTTCTGGTATGATACTTTGACTAGGAACAAGGATTGCGTTCTGCTTTACATCCAGTGTAATTGCAATATCCGCAAACTGTCCCGGCTTTAACAATAAATCCGGATTTGGTGTGATTGCACGGGCATTCACGGTTCTGGTAGCCTGATCGATTTGTGGCTCTATGGCATAAATTGTCCCGATGAATTCATCTTTCACGGCCTCTACCGTGAAGTTGATCTCATTTCCTTCCTGAATGCGATCAACATATTTCCCTGGCAGGGCAAATTCTATTTTGGCTGGGTTGATATTATATAAGTTTGCTATTTCCGTATTTGGGGATATGTAACTTCCCATAGAAATTTTTCTCAGACCAATGATCCCATCAAATGGCGCCCTGATTTCGCTCTTGGCAATACTCGCCTCTAATATCCTGACGTCAGCCTGTGCTGTTTTCAACTCAGTAAGCGCCAGGTCGTATTCTTCCTGCGAAATTGCTTCCCTTTCCAATAATTGTTGCTGCCGGTATTCCGTATTCTCCCGAAGTTTTTGGGTATAGCGGGCCCTTTCCAGCTGCGCTCTGAGATCATCGACATTGATGCTCACCAAAAGCTGACCTTTACGGACGCGATCTCCTTCTTTAAAGTTGATCAGGTCAACTTTTCCGTTGGTTTCACTGCGTAATTCCACTGATTCATTGGCCATAACCGACCCTGTCACTTTTACTTTTTCCTGAAAAGCGCGTGGATCAACCTGAACGAAACGTACCGGAGTAGCAGGATTTTGAGACATATTTCCGGTTTGAGTCGACTCCGCCGGTCCTTTTTCTTCTGAAAACCCGAAAATGTTGTATTGAAATTGTAGAAATGCCAAAATTAATATGACTATCCCTACAACGGAGATTATCTGTTTTCCCCTTTGCGACATGTATGACTTGTTTTACGTGTTTAGGTTTAATAGTTCCACTGACTATAAAGCCAGTATTCAACAAAATGTTCCGTAAAATTATGAAATAATTACCTACTATGTTTAACTATTATCACAGCGGTAAAATTCAGGTAAGAATGGCAATTTAGTTCTTAACCATCGCTGGCAAAGTAGAAACAAAAAAAGTCACCTCATAAGAAGTGACTTCAAGCAAAAACTTTTATAAAATAAATTATTCCTCCGTAAAGCTAATCTCAGCCATGAAACTATCATATTTTGCTTTTAATTCAGAATCGTTGGAAATTGCATTTTTCACGGCTTTATATGTTTTCCCACGATTTCCAACCATTTTTGTAGCCAGATCCTGGTTAACAGATTTAATGGCGTCGATTCTTTTTTCTTTTTCTTTCTCTACGATTTCGATGAATTTGATTTCAAATTCTTTGGCTTCCATCGCTTCTAAAGCGGCTTCATCGCCATAGGCATCAGAAAGCTCTTTATATCTTTTTCCTGTCATCCCCTCCTGGTTAGCAATCATGTCGTTAAGTTCGCGGCTGATATCTTTTTTCATTTCATCAATAGTGGCATTCAACAAAGCATATCTGTAAATTTCATAATCGCTCACTTCTGCCTCTTCCTGTGCCACGGCCGCATTTCCCAGGGCAATGATCATTAACAATCCAAACAACTTCTTTATCATACTTTTCAAAATTTTTAGTTAGAACTTAAATTATTTTCGTTATCGTTTGCTAAAAAATAACATCTCAATGAATTAAACAAGAAATTCCAGCATTTAGCTTACAATAATGACGTCAATCTTACATTATTCAATACCNNCGAAGTATATGTTGGAGCCGTATCTATGGTATGTAAACTATGAAAAATGGTTTGCCCCTTTTCAGCAGTAAAAAGCAAATCAATATTTTCTTCAACATTGCTGCTTAGGTGCGATTGCGCCCGAAATACTAACTGATTCTGACCTTCTTCCAGCGGGACTCTTGTATAATTGATATCGTGTGGCATGGTTTGCCAGTTTCGGGTATCCGCCTTTTCTGTTGCCGCATTGATCATGCTTATTGCCGCGGCCCAACCTTCTTCGTCGTTTTCCCGAAATGCATATTCCATTGATTTTTTTACGGCCAACCGGAGTAAAGCCTTACCAAACTCAGCTATCATGCGTTGTTCAAGTACATAAAAAGCGACATCATTGATGTCCTCCCCTTTTGAAAATTGATAATGTGTACCATTGGTCTTTTCAATAAAGGCCTGATCATATAATATAGGGCGCTCTACATATTTAGGAAAAGCCACACGGATCATTTCCATATCGCCCAGATCAGCCCTTTCATCAGGATGGTCACCCAGAAAATAGGGGAATGCAAAATCGTATTTGTCATTTTTAAAATACACCATTCCGCCTTCGCCTCTGACAATGACAAAATTGACAGACCACTCGCTCTTTACAGGTGACAAACCATTGTGCCAAAAAAACACCAGTTCGGCCTCCTGATCGGGTGGCGAATACTTCAATCCAAATTTATTTTCCCATTGGGCCAGCTCATCATAGAAACCAGAAAGCCTGGCCGTATGCAGCAAATCGTATTTAAGTTGCTCAGGCGCTGCCATATTAAACATTTCGCTGTATTCTTTTTCGTACACCTCCAATGCATTTTTATAAGCTATGTAAGCATTGTTATAGTCCTTCTTTGCCTGATAGGCAATTCCCATGACTACGTGAATAAAGGCATCTTGCTTGAATTTATATTCCGATTCATACTTGGTGGCTAATTGCCTTTGCCGGATATCCATTCTTCGGCATTCTACCAAAGCCTCATCATAACGACCCATTTTTAAATAGTTGAGCGCTTTGTAATAGAGTAATATCAGGTGTTCGTGATCTTCACCAGGATAAACGGTGACATTAGGATTAGTTAAAAATGAAGCCGCCTGATTTAATGCATTTTTATGATGGTCTTCACCGAAAATGTAAGCTTTTTCAAAAAAATAATTACTGGTATCATAATTACCCAGCAATGAATTGACAGTGCCCATATTCAGCCAATACAAAAAGCGTTCTTTACCATCAGCAGCCTTTTTGTTTGAAGCCAAATACTGCCGCGCCTGCTGCATATCTCCACGCTCAAAAGAGTTGTTGAAGTCGTAATTGAGTTGGTAATAAGTAGCGCAGGAGCTGACCAACAGAAAAACCACCGCAATTGCTGGCCTGAATACCCTATTTGAAATACCCGAGTATATATCGAAAAAAATTAATTAGTGATAAACTTTTTAATCTCTTCCTGACCATACCATACCCTAAGGTTACTTTCCAGATCTGTCAAATAAAGGGTGGTAATATAGTTCACTACTTTTTCTTTCTGGTAAACATCAGTTTCAGAGGTCATGGTTCCGAAAAGCATCAAATCGGCGCCAAATTCACGGCCCCACTTTGCTGCCGTCTCAGGTGAAGCAAATTCCTGTTGGTCAGCCCTTTCTTCACGAATTCGCTCCCTGAACTCCCTTGACTCCACCAAATCGGCTGTACCGGAGTTAAAAATCTCCAATTCAAATTTCTTAATATAATTATCGGTATCGATATGCTCTGAGGTCTTGTTTTGAATGTAGCCAACAATGATTACCGGCGTACGTCCGATTTTATTGGCATATTCATTGTACCGCGGGCTATTTAAAAATTGCTGCACCATGGTTTGGGCTACCTTGCGGGAATCTGTATCATTCCACCTGCCACTTAAATCAATTTGCTGATCCGGATCTACACGAGTGACCGTTCTTTTAGAGGCACATCCAAAAGCCATAAGGGCCAGGATCAATAACATTGCTATTTTACTTTTCATTGGTATAAAGGTTGAGTAATTCTTAAAATTCAGTTCGTATCCTTATGTTCAAAAATCTTGCCGAAAGTGCATTAGGTACAGCAAAACTTGTACCGGTGACATCCTCGATCCATGTAAAAGAGATCGGATTTTCCGAAGCCATTAAATTCAGTATATCCAAACCCACCCATAAAGAACGGAAAAATGATTTATTGAAAAAGAAAATTTTTGAAAATCCTATATCAACTCTTTGATACGGATCTCCTCTGAATGAATTTCGGAATTCGAGGTTATTAGGTGGTGAAAATGGTAAGGCAGAAGAATACAATACACTCAGGCGAACCATAACTGTGGGGTCTGTTGGAAAATGATCCTGAAAGAAAACCCCCAGGTTGATCCGTTGATCACTTGGCCGGGGCACATATCCACGCTGATCGAATTGAAGGTCTTCTTCTGTTTTTAAAATGCCTAAGCTGAACCAGGATTCTGTGCCCGGTATAAATTCACCACTAAGTCTGAAATCAGCGCCGGCGGCATATGCTTCGGCCCTGTTTGTTGCGTAATATCTTATTCTGATGTTGTCAATGTCATAGGGCACCACATTCCACATTTTTTTGTAATATGCTTCTGCACTTAAAGCGAAAGGGCGCCCCCACCATTCAAACCTGTGGTCAATACCTACAATAGTATGCCAGCTCGACTGCGCCTTTAAATCCAGGTTTAATTGCCCGTCAAATCCACGAAGTTCACGATAAAAAGGAGGC
>DNTA01000159.1 GCA_003500135.1 Cytophagales bacterium
ATCCAACACTTGTTGTTCGGAACGCTCTTCATCGCGCATTAATACACGATGAAGCCTTAACTGTTTCGGGGCTGTTACCACAATAAGCGCGGCAAGGTTTTTATAACTTCCGCTTTCAACTAAAAGCGCTGCTTCTTTTAAAACATAGGGTTGGCCCTGTTGCCCCTGACACCAGAATTCGAAATCCCTGGCTACTGCGGGGTGGACGAGTGCATTGAGCTTTGTTAACTCCGAAACATTTGAAAACACGTGGTCAGCAAGATATCTTCTGTTCAGTTCGCTATTGTTCAAATAGGCCTTCTGACCGAATGTCCCTTTTATTTCCCCAACGAGCTTTTTATCGTAATTCATCAACCACCTGGCCCTGTCATCCGCAAAATAGACAGGTACATTTAATTTTTGAAAAACCCGGCAAACGATGGATTTACCTGCTCCTATGCCCCCTGTAATGCCAACCTTTTTCATTTACTTGGCACAATCTTTATACGATCGGGTTGAATTTCGACATTCTGGACATAACCCGGCTTTTGAATTAAATCAAGTTTTAAGGTTGAGTCCATTGGGTTTAAGCCCATGTAATCGGCTATGATGAAAAAATCTCTGACATCAACTTCACCTGATCTTTCTTCAAGCGCCCAAAAAGTAGTCAGAACCTCTTTTTCTGTAAGATACGTAGTAGTATCGGTTGGAAAATTAATTTTATTTATAGGCACCATGAGCTGCATGGGTTGAAACTCCTGTACTTCAATGATAAGTGTGACATTTGAAGGTTCTGCTTTCACGTGGTTGGGCAAATAATTTGAAAGCCATATTCTGGCTTCAATATTTTCGTCAATCCCTTTTAGTTCAGGTGCTATTTGAATGCTGTTTTCCAGTGTGTCAAAAAAGGAAGCCGGACCAGATAAAGTTATCGTACCGGGATCAACAGCGATTTCATCAAGTTGTTCGAAATACTCGCTAAAGTTCAGATTCTTGTTCGATACTTCAAGTGCGAGCGTTCTTTCCGTTTTTGGCTCAAACCCTAGCAGTATAGTGTCGGTATCAACAAAATTGATGCTCAGTTCGCGAAATTGATCGGTTATAAGCGGCATAATGGAATACCTGGTGAGATAATTTACCTCAGTTGGTTCTTCCAGCCTTACAAAGAGGGGGGCATTGCTAAATGAAATGGTTTTTCGAAAAAGCTGCCACCCCCCGCCACTTACATTAATGTTAACGGAGGATGGCAGTTTAACAGTGGACACGATACTATCCCTATTGTATTCAAAAATGATAGGATACTCGAGCCTAGTTGTATAATCTTTGTTCAAGGCATTAAAAAACCAGAATATCGAAGCCGTTATGACACACAAGGCAATAGCCTTCCAGTTTTGGTTTTTTAGGGGCTTTATCCTTCGTTTGTAAAAATCATCTACGATCTTATTCTTGTTTTTTCTCACCTCTAGAGTTCTTCAATCACTTTTTAGGTTTACTGGCATCCAGCGAAATTGAAGTTTTCTCAAAGGTCAGTTTGGCGCCTCGATCAACATCTAAGGTAACGGTTGATTCCGATATCGCAGAAACCTTTCCGTGTAAACCTCCAACGGTAACTACTTCATCTCCTTTTTTGATGCTTTCAATAAATTTTTTCTGATCTTTCTGCTTCTTCTGTTGTGGGCGGATCATAAAGAAATAGAATATGACAACAATACCTCCAATAAGGATAAGGTTGCCATACTGTGCCAGTCCATCCCCGCCCTGGGCTTGCAATAAAAGTGTGTTCACTATCATAATAGGTTCAAAAAATTAACTTGCCGGTGTTACCATTCCCTTAATGGTCAATCTTGTTACCGGCGGATTAGTATTTGCTGTAATTGTAATTCTCTTTGTCTGCTGGTTAGGTTTGCCCTTGCTATCAAATCTAACCTGTATTTCACCAGATTCCCCCGGAGATATAGGTTCCTTAGGCCAGCTTGGCACTGTACATCCACATGATGCCGTTGCTTTCTGAATGATGAGAGGCTCCTCGCCATCATTTACAAATTTAAAGGTATGCTCTACCACATCTCCCTCTTTTATAGTTCCGAAGTCAAACTCAGCATCATCAAATTTTATTGAAGAAGCGATAAGATTTTCATTTGCCGAAACTGATTCTATGTTATTGTTTTTTAAAGCGCTGGAAACCAGAGGCCTGCTATTCTTTTCAAGCTCAGCCACCCTTTTTTCAAGATTTTGTAATCTTTTTTCCGTATTGCTACTGGAACATGATACCGCGAAAATCAGGGATAACAGCGCTACTACTTTAACTGATTTCATTTTTATCCTTTTTTTAATTGTTTCCACCTTTAATCTGATCGATCAGATCATCAACATCTTCAAGTAATTTTTCTGCTTTTTCTTTTGTAACGTTCACTATCTCGTCACCCTGTTGACGGGCTTGTGAAAAAGGAGCATCTTCTTTATCCAGGTATTCCTCGATAAGGTCTTCCAACTGATGCTTGTATTTGTCGAGCAGATAAGTAAGTCTGTCCCTGGTGTTGGCGCCTTTGTCTGGTGCGAATAACACACCCAATACTGCTCCTGCGGCAATCCCTGACAGGAATGCCAAAAATGATTTTGAAGATCCACTCATATCTTATATTATTTATTGTCTATTAATCCCCTGCCGCTTTTTCTTATTTTACCTTCTTTTCCAAGATTTTGCGACATCACGTCTAAAATTCCATTTACGAAATTTTTGCTTTTTGGGGTACTTAAACTTTTAGCTATTTCAACGAATTCGTTAATACTTACCTTAACCGGTATACTGGTAAACTCCAGTATTTCACACAATGCTGCTCTTAAAATAACCCGGTCAGTTAGAGCAATACGATCAATTTCCCAATTTCTCAGGTATTTTTCAATGGTCTTGTCAAATTCCTTCGACCCTTGTATGGTATACGTGACCAGCTCCATGTAGTATTCAAAATCTTCATCCCAGTTAAAAGATATTGGCGCCAGTTCGAAATCGCCCTTGCTTTCTTTAATGGACTTTAAAGTTTTGAGTACAAGGCTTCGCACGATCATACGGTTTTCCGACCAGTTCAGGTCTTTTTCCTCAAAATAGGTATTGATAACCTCATTGGAAAAGATGATCTTTCTGGCTATATGATTCATCAGGTCCCAGTCCGTTTCGAAATCTACTTTTTCTTCGTTCTGGCTTTCCCTGAACCCCTCGTCTTTATTCAGAATGTTTTTGTACCAATCATAAAGTTGATCCTCATCTTCCTTCCAGTCAATACCCCTACGGGTAACCTGTTCTTTAAGACCCTTATGCGTTTCGATGAATTTCACTACTTCACTGTCATGAAGTACTTTTCGAAAAACTTTTTGGTTGCCTGCCAAAACATACATGTTCTGCTTGTCTTCGATGAATTGCTTGTTGATTTTGCCCCACTCGACAAACATCATCAAAATTTTGTAATGCATGTCGACAATTCGATCGATGTCATTGGCCAGGTCTTTTTTGAGCCAGTTTAGGTCTTTACTATTGTTGTTTGAATATGCATCCAGGGCATTTTTTGCTGAACGATGCGGCAGGTCTTCAATATCTTCACTTGCTTTTCGGCCTGCAAACATTGCATTAAATGCCCTTATGGCCTCGCGGCGCATTTGGAACATTCGCGCTTCGTCGTATGGTTCCATCGAATTCAAATCAGGATCGAAATCCTCGTTGATCTGTTCGATAGCCAGCTTCTTATTGGCCCTGATGTAGTTTTCATAGGCAAATAAGGCCTTTACAGCCTTAGTGCGTAAGGTCCTTCGGTTTATCATTTGGACAGTTTATCAAAGAACGAAACAAATATTTTTCTAGCGTACAGTCTTGATTTTTCCTAATTCATGGATTCTCTTGGTAGCCAGTTTTATCGCTGCTTTTTGCGAATGTATACCTTCTTTTTCTGACAAGTTCAAGATATCCAATGTTGTTTGAAATATTTTTTCGGTTTTTTTGTAAACACGATCTTTACTCCAACCACCAAGATAATCAATCCCTACATTTATCAAACCCCCGGCGTTAATAAGAAAGTCAGGGGCATAAACGATGCCTTTCTGCATCAACTGATTACCGTGTTTTTCTTCATCGGCCAGTTGATTGTTGGCAGCTCCCGCTACCACGTTGCACTTCAGGCGATCTATTGTATTGTCATTAATAGTAGCGCCAAGCGCACAAGGTGCATAAATATCCATGTCTACATCATAAATTTCGTCCAGACCTACTGCAATCGCATTATGATCAGCCGCAGCCTTCAAGGCACGCTTTTGATCAAAGTCTGATACATATAATTTTGCGTTTTCCTTTGCAAGGTAATCAATTAAATGCATACCTACTTGGCCGGCACCCTGAACGGCTACACTTTTACCTGAAAGGTCATCACTTCCAAAAGCTTTTTTGGCCGCTGCTTTCATACCCATATACACGCCAAAAGCAGTTACTGGGGATGGATCCCCACCACCACCAATGTTTTCAGAAAGCCCGGTTACATGTCTGGTTTCCATGGCGATATATTCCATATCGTCCGGACTCATGTTGACGTCTTCGGCTGTGATGTATTTTCCATTTAGGCTTTCAATGAATTTACCAAACCTTCTCAAAAAGGCTTCACTTTTAAGTTTTTTAGAGTCGCCGATGATCACGGCTTTTCCTCCACCCAAATTTAAGCCCGAAATGGCCGCTTTGAATGTCATGCCTCTCGAAAGCCTCAATACGTCGGTAATAGCCTCTTGCTCGGAAGCATAGTTCCACATTCGAGTGCCTCCCAGGGCAGGACCTAAAACAGTGCAGTGGATACCGATTATTGCCTTGAGTCCTGTTGCTTTATCGTTGCAAAACACCAACTGTTCGTGCTCCATCAGGTCCAACTGGTCGAATATGCCCGAACTACTGACCTTTTCTTCTTCCTTTACGTCAATCATGTTTAAAATTAGTTAGTGTTTCTTAGTTTTGCGGTTGGCTGTGCGGACCATTTGCAAAACATGGCAAAAATAGCATTTTTTGCTATTAATTCACTTTAGTGCATCTATAACTATTTGCAAAGACTTTCGTTCTATTAG
>DNTA01000318.1 GCA_003500135.1 Cytophagales bacterium
ACCAGTAGAACCAATTTTATTAAGTCGGTTTGAAGCCTGAACTTCAATATATGAAAGAAATTGTAATAATTGGGAACGGCATAGCGGGCATCACCGCCGCACGGCACATCAGGAAGAGAAGTGATCACAGAATAATTGTGATTTCTGCAGAAACGGATCATTTTTTCTCCAGAACTGCGCTGATGTATGTTTACATGGGCCATATGAAATATAAACATATCAAACCATATGAAGACTGGTTCTGGGACAAAAATCGTATTGAACTGCTTCGCGATCATGTCGAGAAAGTGGATTTTATAAATAAAAAGCTTCATCTGCAAAAGGGAGGATCTGTTTCCTATGACCAGTTAATACTTGCCACGGGATCTAAGTCCAACTTTTTCGATTGGCCCGGGCAGGACCTGACCGGTGTTCAGGGGCTTTTTAGCTACCAGGACCTGGAAAAAATGGAAGCCAACACAGTAAATGTTAAAGAAGCCGTAGTGGTAGGTGGTGGCCTCATTGGTATTGAAATGGCGGAAATGCTCCTTTCCAGAAATATTAAAGTTACCTTTCTGGTACGAGAGACCAGCTTTTGGAATAATGTGCTTCCACAGGAAGAGTCAGAAATGATCAACCGGCATATTCTAAGGCGCCATGTAGACCTAAAACTTGAAACGGAACTAAAAGCCATAAAGGGAAATGAATATGGCCGGGTTACTGATGTGGTTACTAATAATGATGAGCACATCCCCTGCCAGTTTGTAGGAATTACCGTAGGCGTCCACCCTAATGTCGGTTTCCTGAGAAATACAGACCTGGAAATAGACAAGGGAATATTGGTGGATGATTACCTGCAAACCAATATTCCTGATGTATTTGCCATTGGAGACTGCGCACAGGTCAGGAACCCGAAAGCAGGTAGAAAACCAATTGAACCGGTATGGTACACGGGAAGAATTATGGGACACACGCTGGCCAAAACACTTACTGGTGAAAAAAACCCATATAATCCTGGTAATTGGTTCAATTCCGCCAAATTCTTTGATATAGAATACCAGGTGTACGGCGAAATTAAAAACAACCCCGATGAAACTGTTGACCATTTATTTTGGATGCACAAGGATGGAGAAAAATCTATCCGGATTGCTTTTGATAAGAAAAGCCGCAGGGTTTTGGGCTTTAATTTAATGGGTGTGCGCTACCGGCACGAGATATGTGATCAATGGATCAATGAAGAGGCTCGTATTGAAGAAATATTGCCCGACCTCAAGGCGGCCAATTTCGATCCGGAGTTTTACTCTGCTTATGAAAAAGCACTGGTTGAGCAATTCAACAAAAGGTTTCCCGAGCATCAGGTCACTCTTAAAACTAAAAGAGGCCTTTTTTCCACATTTTTCAACTAAGCTGCCATGAAGAAAAAAATAAAATATTTCGGTTTGATCGTTTTAATGGTCGGGTTTACCACCTGGATAGTAAGCCTGTCACAAAGCAGGTACCGCTTATCCGAAAGCATCATTAAAGAGCAGGTCAACGACTCACTAAAGTTGCATACGCTTCTCAAGGAGTCCGAAAAGCTGATTGACAAAAACTTTTCAAGCAACATAAAATTTGTCGGTCAGATTCGAAATGCCCTGAAAGCATCCAACGAATCAATTGTAAGCAGTTATTCCATACCAGAAAACGTAGCAACCACCTTAGCTCAAAAATCTAAACTTAACGGCCAATGGGTTTACAAAAGTGAAGCGATAACAAGTTTGACAATTTCGGAGTGGCAAAAAAAGCAGTTGGATGATTATACCAATTGGATGGAAGGCAAAACCTATGACCAGGAAAATGCCCTTACAGAGCAGTTGGCCTCAGCGATTAGCAATATCAATGGTCAGATCAAATACCAAAAAGGTTTTGACGACTACGCCATGGACAACCTGACTTTCTGGCTAACCAAAAAATCCAGTTTTGGGGCCTTACCGCAACACAGCTGGTTGTACTTCTTTTTAAGTATTGGCCTGATAATTATCGGTTCCATACTTTATTTCTACGGTGATTTTGCAGGCGCCACCGTGGGCATAAAACACAATAACATATATCACAATGCTACCACAAATGTAGGTTGGTTGGGCATTCTGGTAGGGGTGTTTATGATTGGCTTTTATGTAGTACTCTATTTTTATCCGGAATATCTGACCAATTGGGTGATCATGGTAGATCCACTGAGTCGAATGCTAAACGGAGGAGAAGCCAGCCACTGGTTTTTATATGGATTTCTGTATACACTTGCCGTGCTGGTTATGGGCATTCGTATGTTCTATAAGTATCGCCACAACCGTTATCATTTGATCCGAACCGGCTCGGTAATGTTTTTCCAGTTGGCATTTGCCTTTATTATCCCTGAAATTCTGATTGCCCTGAACAAACCGGGGTACGATTTCAAAAATATCTGGCCTTTGGACTATGACTTCTTTTACAGCTATAACCTGGAACAACTCATGGCTTCAGGCGCTTTGGGATGGTTCATGTTGTTCTGGGGTTTGGCGCTGGTCATTGTAGCGGTACCGTTGATCACTTATTTCCTGGGGAAGAGGTGGTATTGTTCGTGGGTTTGTGGTTGTGGTGGCCTGGCCGAAAACCTGGGTGATCCGTACCGGCAACTTTCCGACAAATCACTTAAAGCCTGGAAAATTGAGCGATGGCTGGTACATGGCGTGTTGGTTTTTGCCTTCGTCAATACCGGGGCAGTTTTATACACCTATTTCACAGAAAGCTATTCATTACTCGGAGTACAAACATCCGACATCAAAACTTCCTATGGTTTTTTGATCAGCTCCATCTTTGCCGGGGTTGTCGGCACTGGTTTTTACCCTTTGATGGGTAATCGCGTTTGGTGCCGGTTTGGTTGTCCATTGGCCGCATATCTTGGTATTGTACAGCGTTTCAAATCACGTTTTCGGATCACTACCAATGGTGGCCAGTGTATTTCTTGCGGTAACTGCTCTACCTATTGCGAAATGGGGATCGATGTGAAATGGTATGCCCAGAGGGGACAAAACATAGTCAGAGCCTCGTGTGTGGGTTGCGGGGTTTGTTCTGCCGTATGCCCCAGAGGTGTTTTGCGACTTGAAAATGGCAAGGAGCAGGGAAGGATCGGGTTAGCCAAATTTTAAATTGAAGATCAATTAGTGTGTATTTCAAGGTGGAATTGATTAACTTTTAGGTTCCATCAAAATGTAAAATAATGCAATTCCATCGTTTTGTTTTATTTGGTTTCGCTCTACTAATTATTTGTGCAGGCTGTAATCAAAAAAAAGTATCCGAGAGTGAAGCCCACCTGGGTAAGGCCGACCTCGTGATAAGTGGCAATGAAGAAGCCAAAGCACATTTTAACAAGGGCCTGCTACTATTGCACAGTTTTGAATATTTTGATGCGCGAGAAGCTTTTATTGCCGCACAAAAAGCAGACCCCAGCTGCAGCATGGCGTATTGGGGTGAAGCCATGACACATCACTGGTCATTATGGTCGAATCAGAAAACAGAGGAAGCCCGGGCCGCACTTAAAAAGCTGGGGGCATCACCGGAATCAAGACAGGAAAAAGCAAACAAACCGATAGAAAAAGATTTTTTAAAGGGAGCAGATGTTTTGTTCTTTGGTTCTGAACTGAAGCAGGAAAGAGATAAGAAATACGCGGAATACATGGCCGGGATGCATGAAAAATATCCTGAAAACCAGGATGTGGCCGCCTTTTATGCGCTTTCACTTCTTGGATCAGTTTCTTCCGGCAGAGATGAGAAAGTGTTTGGTAAAGCCGCTAAAATAGCTGAGGGCATATTGCAGGAAAACCCGGAACATCCCGGCGCACTCCATTACCTCATTCACTCATATGACGATCCCGATCATGCCAAAAAAGCCCTGGATGCTGCGTATAGTTATGCAAAAACAGCCCCGGATGCTGCACATGCCCTGCATATGCCGTCCCATATTTTTGTTGCACTAGGTATGTGGGATGAGGTGGTCCGATCCAATATTGATTCATATGGCGCCAGTATAACCCGCATGCAACAAAAGGAACTCGACAATGATGCCAGAAGTTACCACGCGCTTCACTGGCTTTTGTATGGCTACCTCCAAAAAAAGAACTATTCAGAGGCTGAGAACATCATGAGAGACATGGATAAATATACTCATGAAAAGCCTTCCAAGCGTGCGAGGGCGTATCATGTGGCTATGAAAGGCGCTTTTCTGGCTGAAACCGGACAGTGGGGCAGCGACATTGGCAAAATGAATGTGAAGACAGACGATCTGAACCTCATGATAAGGGCTCAAAATAGTTTTAATCAGGCTATGGTGGCCGCTCATGAAAAAGATTGGACGGAATTTGAAAAAATAATTGATACACTTTCTGCAAAAATTGAAAAAGCTCAATTAATGGCTACCACAGCTAATATAAGTGTTTGTAGCAATGGAGGATTTACCTCACGCCCTGCCAATCAACTGGATGTCGATCGATCAAAAGTTGTTTTATATGAGCTGCAAGCCATTAATGCTATGGAAAAAAAGGAAATCGAGAAAGTTGATCGCTTGCTATCCAAAGCCTCAGAACTGGAGAGTGGTACAAGTTACATGTACGGGCCACCCGAAATTGTGATGCCCTCTTACGAGCTCTACGGCCAGTGGCTGCTGGAGCAAAACCGGTATGAAGAAGCATTAAATCAATTTGAACTGTCACTCGAAAGGGGGCCTAATCGTGCTAATGCTTTGCAGGGAAAACTAAATGCCCTTGCCAATATGGGCCGGGATGATGAAAAGGAAGAGCTGGCCAGATTTTATGCTCAAATGATAAGCTCATAAAAACACCCCCGAGAACATTCCCGGGGGTATCAGTCAAAATAAACGTTTGTCTGAAACAGTTATCTATTCATGTATGCTGAGTACATCCAAACCGTTTTTTCCTGTTCACGAATGTAGTCGCTCATCAAAGCATTTGTGCCTTCATCGTCGATCTCTCCCGACAGGTCAAGAATTTCTCTCTGCTTCACGATTAAAATTTTAAAGGCTTCCAGTATTTCTTCTATAGCCTTTTTACCATTATTCACTTCCTGGCTTTCCTTAATTTCTGAAATTTTCAGGTAGTCGGTAAATTTATGGGTTGGCGACTGATCAAGCGTAAGAATGCGTTCGGCTATCTCATCGATCTTTTCAAAAAGGTCGTTATACAGTTCTTCGAATTTTTCGTGTAGTTCAAAAAACTTCTCCCCTTTTATATTCCAGTGATATCCACGTGCATTTTGATAAAAAACAGAATAGTTGGCCAGTAGATCGCTAAGCTTTTCCGCCAGGTTTTTTGATTTGGAAACATCAAGACCTATTGCATTTAAATTTTCCATATTTTTTTAGTTTTAATTGTTACAGGTTGTTGTCATTAATTGGTAAATAAATGGCGTAGATGTTATAGCTTTTTTTGGGAAGGGGGAAGGCATCAACTCTTTTTTCGGGGCGGAATTGAGGCAAGGGGCAA
>DNTA01000229.1 GCA_003500135.1 Cytophagales bacterium
CTAACTAAACGGCATTAAATTCAAATTAATTAACGGATTTGTACTAAAGTAGCTCCATACCCGAATTTTCCCTTGTCACTATCCTCGAAGAATTTTATGCCCTGATATTGGCTTAAGCGCTTATGTATCTCATGTCTTAATTTACCATTTCCAATACCATGGATAATTTTTATAGAATCGGCATTTTTGATCATCGCCTCGTCAAGGGCTTTTTCAAATACGCCTAATTGATAGCCCATTATTTCATTTTCTTTTAAGTGGTGACCATCGGGGAAAAGTGATTCCATGTGCAGGTCGAGCTCAATATTTTGGCCTTTGCTTTGATGGGAATATAAGGGTTCCGGTTCCGTGGCCTGAAACATTTTTTCTTTTAATTCAGCAGGGTTCACTTTTTTATGCTCGTAATTGACCCTGATAATATATCCTTCTTCATTGACATAGGGCGCCACACGTTTAGACCGGAAGAAAGTACTGGCTTTAAACTTCACAAGAGTCGTCACAGGTGATTTTCCGGTGTGAAACGCTTCCTTGTAAAAAAGCGCCTGTGCATTTAAATCGGACCAATCATTGAACTGTTGCAGGTTTTGGGCGCCGATTAGTTTTTCACTGTGATGAGAAACGGTGCCGGAAGCGAGTCCTTTTGCATTATCACCCTGTTGTTCGAACAAAGCAAACAGTACATCGTAGGCCGTGTGATTGACCAGGTACATTTTACATTCCTTATCATTAAATGGAATATAAGCCAGATACAGACCTTCCTGAAAGTCTGATTTGGCTGATACCGTAGTTGTTGATGCCTTGGTTCCGGTCTCTTTTTTGGAGTCAACAAAAAAATCGGACTCCTCTTTTGAAATAAGGACGAGTTCGTTTTTCAACACTGGAATTACAAACCCCTCGTCAATTTCAACATCTACTACATTTTTATTGATTTTGATTACCCTGCCTTCTTCTTTGCCGTGCAGCAACCTCACGCGATCTCCAATGTTCATGATTTATTCAAAGCTTCTTTATAGGTGTCAATAGCTCTTTGTCGCGCAAATTTATGATCTACAATTGGTTTTGGGTAATCTTTTGTGCCAAATTCAGGCACCCATTGTTTAATGTATTGATTATCAGGGTCAAACTTATCGGCCTGGCTGTATGGATTGAATACCCTGAAGTAGGGTTGAGCATCTGTGCCACTGCCGGCCGCCCACTGCCAGCCTCCGTTATTTGATGACAATTCATAATCCAATAACTTTTCAGCAAAGTATGCTTCTCCCCATCGCCAGTCGATCAATAAATGCTTTGTCAAAAAACTGGCGACAATCATTCTCACTCTGTTATGCATGTAACCCGTATTGTTGAGCTCGCGCATTCCGGCATCTACAATGGGAAACCCGGTCTTTCCATCACACCATTTTTTAAAATCCTCCTCGCTGTTGCGCCATGGTATCCGGTCATAAGCCGGCTTAAAGGCATGGTCGACTACTTTTGGAAAATTGAACAGGATCATCATATAAAACTCACGCCATATCAACTCATTTAACCAGGCATCGTTAGCCTGGGCTGCCAGCGCTACAGTTTCGCGAATACTGATGGTGCCGAACCGAAGATGAATGCCTATCCTGGTTGTCCCCTTTTTCTTAGCCGGAAAGTTACGCGTCTCGTCATATTTTTTCACCACACTTTTATCAATGTCGGAGTCAGGAATTTTGATATTGCTTTCCTTAAAGCTCATTTCCTTGAGTGTCGGGATTTTCCATTTTTTTTGATAGAGCTTTTTTGAGCTGAAGCGGTAAGAAACCGGATCATACTTTCCGGAATTAAATCGTTCAAGCCATTTATTTTTATAAGGCGTAAATACTTTGTAGGGCTGCTTTTGATCTGTTAAGATCTCGGTGCCTTCAAAGATCACCTGATCTTTAAAAGTATACATTGGAATTTCATGCTCCATTAAAATTTTTTCTATTGCAGCATCTCTTTTTATGGCATAAGGTTCATAATCCCGATTGGTATAAACCCCTTCAATATCATAATCCTTCAATAATTTTTTAAAAACGTTTTCAGGGGTATCGTGTAAAGCCATTATTCCGCTGCCAAATTCTTTCAACTCCTTATTCATAAACTCAATCTGGCGTTGAATAAATGTTACCCGTGCATCGCCGGGGTCAGACAATTTATCTAGAATGTTTTTGTCGAAGATAAACAGAGGAAGTACGGCCGGGTCTTGTTGCAAGGCATAGTATAAACCTACATTGTCGTGCAATCTAAGGTCTCTTCTAAACCAAAATATATTGATCTTATTTCCCATATACTGAAAAGCGTATTGCAAGGGAATTTGTTTTGGGGGAATGTAAACCTTTAACTAAGCCCAAATTCTGCAATAGAGCAGNNGTTTAAAACCCGAAAATTTTCTATTGCAAAATTAGGGTTAAAAGTCTTCGGGTAATTCCGGTATCGGTTCCCTTGTGATCCCTTTTTCACCTGTGGGAAATTCTTCATCTGGGGTTTGCTTTTGCTTTTCTTCCTCTCTGGCCTTTTTTCTGGCTTTTCCGAAAAGATCTTTCCACTTATCGAAGCTTTGGGTATGCATAAGGCTGAATCCGGTGGTAATTCTGTTTCGGCCTTCAATGGCTGTAGGGTTTGTGGTTGGATTAAAATTGGATTTGGAATAAATCTTCGCCCGCAGTTTGCCGTCTTCAGTAAGCATATATTCCACTGACCAGTCACCAATCAAAGATGATACATTGTTCTGTCTGGACTGGTCGGCGTAGCTATTGTCGTGTGTGACCCTTAGCCGGCCATCGAGAAATGAATAAGACAAACGAAGCTGAAAAGTATTGAATTGCTCATCATCCAGGTTGCCCAGATCAACATCAACAACCAGGTTCTCATCAATTTGAGTGACCCAATAACTCAACTGGTTGGATACGAATTCACTAACGCTATTGCCAACACTTCCCGAAGCATTAAAGGCATTTTCCTGTTGGAATGAACGAAGGATTATTAAAGAAAATACCTGGCGGTTCATTTCCTGTTCATCTGATTGTATCCTGCTGTAAAAAGCCTGCACATGTGACTCCAGTGAAATCCCGTCAATGATCTGGTTTTTGGCATATTCTTCAATGACGATATCAAAGTCAATTTCCGGTGACATAAGATCGCCGGTAATGTCCATTTCAACGTAGCTCGGGTATTTACGCTGTGCTTCAGGGGAGCTTTTACTTTCTTCACTGATCTGGAGGATCGGGCTCAACGAAACCAGTTGTCTGTAAATTGCTTTAAGGTCGAGGTCAGCAGCGTATGGATCGCCAGTCCAGGTAATATGGCTATTTGGAAGAATATTAAATTCTTTATTGATTATATTGTACATTGTGAAATTGTAACCTCCCTCCTGAATGTTTAAATCACCATACATATTGAACTTATCTTCGGTGTCGAAATCTAGAGTAAGCTTGCCATTCCCTCTTCCGCGAATAATATCTCCTGAGGTAATATCAAATATTAATTCGCTGTATGCATCGGGGGTTACTTCGATATCGAATAAAAAGTTGAGTTTTGTATCTTCTCTTCTCAGGAAAGAAAACTGTTGGTGGGAACCCTGCTTTTCCTGTGTAGTGTCAATAGAAACAAATTGGATAAATTCCTTTTGAGAGACAGAGCTGCTTCCCCCCAATGGAATAAATATTTTGGTGTTTTTTTCAGTTTTGGCGGAGGCATAAAAATTGATGGTTTCCATATCGCCTACAATTTGCATGTCTCCGGTGGCATATGCTTCACCATAAATCAATTCGTTTTGCCTTGCAGATAGATTGAGCAATTGAAAATTCTTAAATGAACCCTTTAGGTCAAGCGTGTAATCCTTAAATAACTTGTGGCTTATTTTTCCTGAAATCCTGCCATCATTACCTTTTGCGTCGGTAAGGCTCATATTGTCAAAGATGATTTCATCATTATTGAAGTTCACATCGCCATTTATGTCGTAGCGCGTGTTGAGATAATTGACCACGAGTTGACCATTTTCCACTTCTCCATCGCCATTGAAGCCTGGTTTATCAAAACGCCCTGAAATATCCACAATACCGAGATAGGTTCCTTCCAGGTCTGAAAACAATTGACCGATGAATGGTTCGAGTAACTTAAGTCTTGTATGGTCAAAATGAGCCCTTAAATTAAGTTGTTGTATTTTGTGCTGGGGTTGTACATATCCATTTACTTTTACTACATTCTTGTTGTTGTTTTCAACATCAAAGTACAGGTTGAATCTTTTCTGATCGTTATCATATAAAGCCTCCAACTTTACCTGGCCAACATCAATGTCATCTAAGGTGAAGCCACGAATATTTAAATCAGAGTTAATTTCCTGACTGTTATACATATCGATGAGATCTACATAGCCATTCATTTTACCCCCAAGAGACTTTTTAATGATCGGATTCAGTGTTTCCATATCGAAATTTTTAATGGCGCAAAACAGATTGTCGTCAGGGTCGTCGGAAATTATGCCATTTACCGAAACAGATTGATCTTCATGATAAAGGATGAGGTTTTGTATATCGAAATATTTTTCTCGTATCGTCACCATATTATCTTCTGAGATACGCCATATTTTGTCAAATACTTTGAATTCAGAGGTGTTGACTTTTAGTATAGATTCCATCTCTTTTAGTGTAAGTGAACCGGTCAGGCGCATATAGTTTTCAGACTGGAACTTGTCTGCTGAAACCAGAAACTGTAATAGTTTCTCGTGCCAGTTTACTTCAAGCAATATGTTTTCGAATTGTTGGTTGGTCCGATTGAACTGCTGATCAGTACTCAAAGTGGCATTGGCATCTATATGCGCCGTATCGGCAAGAATGGAGGTGCTAAAAGAAATGGAATTGCCCACGAGTTGGTAGTCTTTGATGGTGAGGTACTCCGGTTCACTGTTTAATTCAATAATAGAAGTGTACCCGCCAGTAAAACTTCCATTGATTTCCGTTTCCGGTGAAATTCGGTAGTCCATGTATAAAAGATCAAGTACGGGGTTAATATCCTTTACATCTGCATATAAATCCATGTAATAAAAATCGTACTTGTCGATCACCTTATTGCGGTAGTATTCCTCAAGCTTTTCGGGGTTGTTTTCAATATTGAGCTTGTACTCCCTGGCAAGGGTTATAATATCTTTGGCAAAACGTGAAAGTTGGAAGTCGCCGATCAGCTTCATATCCATAAGCGAGGAGTTGACCATCAGGCTTCTTGAGAGCGTGTCCTTAACCGATATCATCTCAACGCTATCCAGGTCGTATTTTTTTTCTTTGTGCTCAATATGAGTATTGGTCAATATCGCTTTTCCAAATATTTTATCTATTTGCAGCCCTTCAAGATTTACATCAAGATTAGAGCTCAAAAAGGCATAATCGGGCGTGAGGTTGAGCTCCTGCAGCATAGCGGTGTCCAGCCGGGCGTTTATTCTGATTATGTCGATATCCTCACGAAGGTCAATTTCGGCGCTACCGGTAAACTTCAGATTAGGGTCTTCTATGGTCAAAATGCCTTCAAAGAGCTCCTTGGCCAGTTTGGCATTTGTTCTTATGTTCTGATAGATATAGTGCTTAATGCCAAGTTTGTCAATGCTGGCTTCCAGGTTTACCTCAGCTTTTTCAACAGAGAAGCCTCTGCCACTTAATTTCCCGCTCATGTCTACTTTTTGTACCGAAGCGGTATCTCCCAAAAAAGTGCCCAGGTCAAAGCCCATGGTGCGTAGCGATCCGGAGTATGTGGAGGCATCCTGGTTATCGGGGTTGAATTTCAGGTTGATGTCTGTGACAAAACTTCCGATTTCGGTACTGAAAGATGCATTACTTACAAAGTCTGTAATGAAACCTGTAAAGTTACCTTTGAAAGTAGCGATACCGAACTTATCTATTTGTGAAAATGTTTTTTCACTTACAATGCTTTCCAGGTCATACATATTTACCCGTGCTTTTTCCAGCCGGGCATCGATAAATGTTTCCTGAATGTTGGGTAGTCCGTACATCGAAATATTTCCTTCAATCCAACTGGAAGCGCCAAATTCAAAGATCAGGTTTTTCGTTTCAAATCTGCTTATAGCTCCATCAACGTATCCTTTCAGCCTGAAATATTTGTCACGAAATTTTAAATTCGGGGCGAATTTTGCCAAATCTGTGGTGTTGATCAATGACTTTTTAACATTGGCCTCTATATTAACGAGTTTTATGAAATCACGTAGATCTCTCTGGTCATTGTAGGTGAAAATCAGCGATCCTTCCAGGGCTGAGGTACCGGCTATTAAGTCCAGGTTGCTAAAAGTCATCGATTTGGGGGTGTACTCATATGTGGTCTGTAGCTTTTCAAGTTTCAGATCATTAAGCGTATCAATGCCGCTGAGTTGGTTAGCAGTAAAACGAACGATGCCATGGGCCAAGGTAAAGTTTTCCAGTTCGGCATCAATATTCTGTATAGAAAAATGATTGGGGTCAAACCGGTCATTAAGTGAATCGCGAGATGTGTTGTTCATGCTAAAGGCCGACTCTAGTAGGCTTACTTTCCGAATGATAAAATCCTTTTTCTTATGCCTGGGTTTGTCACTGGAATAGGCCTCGCTAATACTTTTAATAAAGTGACTGAAATTAAATGTGCTGTCAGGCGCATTGTCGATCATATGTACTTTTGCTCTCACCAGGTCAACACGGTCCAGAAATATGGTGTTCGGGTTGAACATATCAATAAGTGAATAGTCGACGTCAAGCCAACCCACTGACACCATTTCTTTACCTTGATCATCCCGAATGTGCACTCCTTTCAGTGTGATGGCGTCAAACCATTTCAGGTTGGCGTATTCAATATCAATTTCATGTTGGGTGATTTTTTCGAGTTCCTGTGTGAGGCGGTTAACAATCCTGGTTTGAACATATGGAATACTGATGATGCCCACAAGCAAAAAGAACAACAGGAATAGCGTGAAGAAAAACCTTGCGACTATTCTTATCAATCTCTTTTTTATAACTTGCGACTTCTTTTCCTGATCCAAAACTTATATGAATATTTACATACTAGCAATCGAATCATCATGTGATGAAACTTCTGCCTCTGTCATATATAACGGAAAAATACTGAATAATATCATTGCCACTCAGTCGATTCACCAAAAATATGGTGGCGTTGTGCCCGAATTGGCTTCCAGAGCCCACCTTCAACATGTTATTCCTGTGGTCGACGAGGCACTTCAAAATGCAAAGGTAGATAAAAAACAATTGAGCGCCATTGCATTTACTCAGGGGCCCGGGCTGCTTGGTGCACTTTTAGTAGGTACGTCGTTTGCAAAATCGCTGGCCAGCGCTTTAGGTATACCTTTGATAGCAGTAAATCATATGAAAGCCCACATTTTAGCGCACTTTATTGACGAACCTCATCCTGGTTTTCCCTTTTTATGCCTGACCGTTAGCGGCGGACATACACAGGTTGTAAAGGTCAAAAATCATAACGAAATGGAGATTTTGGGGCAAACCATAGACGATGCGGTAGGGGAGGCTTTTGACAAAAGCGCCAAACTATTGGGGCTTCCCTACCCGGGAGGGCCGTTAATAGATAAATATGCAAAAAAAGGAGACCCCAATGCTTTTGAATTTCCGGAAACAGCGGTTCCTGGGCTTAATTTTTCATTTAGCGGGATCAAAACAGCCATCTTATATTTTTTAAGGGATAAGGTAAAAGGAAATCCAAATTTTATTGAGGATAACATAAACGACATATGTGCGAGCATCCAAAAGACATTGATAGATATGTTAATGGGTAAATTAAAAAGGGCCGCCAGGGAAACAGGTATCAGGGAAATAGCCGTCGCCGGTGGTGTGTCAGCCAATTCCGGTTTGAGGAAACGTTTGCACACAGAAGCTGATAAACATGGTTGGAATATCTATATTCCTGATTTTCAATACTGTACAGATAATGCAGGTATGATAGCCATTGCGGCTCATTACCAATATCTGGCCAAAGAATTTGTGAATTCAGAAATTACGCCTGAGCCCAGGCTTAAGCTTGAAGGTTGATTTATTGATCAATCAATTCAGGGAACTGAGCGCTCAACAAATCCTTAAACTCATCATCAAATTCAGCAAGATACAGGGATTTTGCCTTGGACATTTGCTCCAGGCTGAGCCCTTTAGCTCCACGAAAATCTGCTTTGTAAAGGTTGGCGTTATTGAAATCAGCCCCGGAAAGATAGGCGCCATTAAACGAAGCTTCCATCAAATATGCGTTTGTGAAGTCAGCTTTGATCAGATAAGCGCTTAGAAATGAACTTTTGATGGCATAGCAATCTTTAAACACTGCCCCGTTCGCATATGATTCATCAAGCGCTGCTGAATTCATACTACAGTTCTCAAAACGCGTCTGGTTCAGCCTGGATTTTTTTAGGTTTGCCTCCATTAAGTTGGAGCTGATGAGGTTGGCATAGTTGAGGTTGGCTTTTTCAAGGTTGACATAATTTAAATTGGCCTTGCCCATGTAGCAATTGACCAGATCAATATCGTTGATGCCATGACGGTTGAGTCGTTTGATATTACCAGCAGTTCTGAAAGCGGCCTCCTCTGATTCCCACAAACGGAAATCATCGATTTCGTCTTTATAAGCCCTTATGCGCATTCTTCGCTCGCCGGTCTGGTTGAGCCAAACCAATAAAATACCAATCACAGCAATATCGAATATGGTGCCATGTGCTTCTGCAAGTACCTGACCCCAAAAATCATGGAATTCATACTTGTAATAGCGATAACTGAGGCTTAAAACCGTCACCAATGAAAACAACAATACAATGGCTGAGGTGAGTAGTGGCTTTTCAGATATTGTTAAAATATTCTTTTGCCATTCGGTAATCTTCTCTCTAACTTTCATCAACGCAAAAAATGTGATAGATAAGAACGCTAAACCAAGTTAAGCAACTTGATTTTATTTACAAGAGTTTCATTGATCTTTCTATACGACTCATTGGACCACCCGGCAACGTGGGGTGTAAAAATGGTATTGGGGTGAGCCCATAAATTTTCCATCAAGGCCTTTTCACCTTCGTTAAGCTGATCGATTTTTTCATTCTGCAAAACATCAAGGCCTGCTGCCCATATTTTACCCTCATCCATTAATTTGACCAAATCTTCCAATGGAAGTATTTCGCCCCTGGCGGTATTGATAAGCATTATCTCTTTTTTAAAATTCCGGAAAAACTCGTAGTTGTAGGCAAATTTGGTTTCCGCAGTCAGTGGGACATGCAGCGATAAAATATCTGTATTTTCAAATACCTTTTCTAAATCAACTTCCCTGACTGCCGTGCTCAACCCTTTTTTATACTTATCATAGGCCAAAATATCGCAGCCGAATGGACGCAATCGGCGGCTTACCGCCTCGCCCATATACCCAAATCCAATGATAGAAACTGTTTTGTTATTCAATTCACGGCCGCGGTTAGCCTCTCTTTGCCAAATACCGGAACGCACCTCCCGGTCTCCGGAAGGCATTTTGTTCAATAGCGATAGTATCATGCCTACGGTGTGTTCAGCTACCGCATCGCGGTTTCCCTCTGGTGCATTAAGAATATGAATGCGCCGGTTGAAGGCCTCTTCCATATCTATCTGGTCAATACCTGCCCCCGCACGGCCTACGAAGCGAAGTTTTTCGGCTTTTTCCAGTAACTCCTTGTCAATTGGTGTTTTGCTCCTTATAACAAGTCCAATGTAACCGCGAATGATATCAAGTATCTCAGGTCGCTTTATCTCCGGTCTGTAATCCACTTTGAATCCCTCTGATTCTATAAGCGGAATGATACTTTCATGCATGCGATCACTAATAAGGATTTTCATAAAATTTATAGATTAAATAATGCGTGGGCTACCATGAAATACACCAGTAGTCCCATCAGGTCAATGGTAGTTGTGATGAAAGGGCCGCTGGCCAGCGCCGGATTGAATCCAATTTTGTCAAGGGCAAGGGGTATAACAGTTCCAAAAAATGAAGCCAGCAAAACCACTGTAAACAAGGCTGCTGAAACAACATAAGCCAAACTAGCGCCACTTGTGAAATAAATGAAAAGATATACCAGCCCCGCCAGTACTATTCCATTGATAAGGGCAACTAAAAATACTTTAAAAAGCTTTCGCGTGATAGGGTCCTGAAAAGCCTGTGGTGTAGCAAGGCTCTGAACCACCAGTGCAGAGGATTGTATGCCTACATTTCCGCCTGTTGCCATAATAAGCGGAATAAAGAAAGCAATGGCCGTCACTTCGGCCAGGTCATCTTCAAAAACACCAATAAACCGGGCGCCTATGATACCTCCTACAAGTCCAATGATCAGCCATGGCAAGCGTGCTCGTGATAGCATCCATACACTGTCATCTTCTTCAACATCTTCAGAAATACCGGCCATGATCTGTCTTTCCTGTTCCGCCATCTCGGTGATCACATCGATCACATCATCAATAGTAATGCGGCCTACCAGTTTTCCCTGTACGTTGATTACAGGGAGCGCTTCGAGGTCGTATTTCTGCATGATGGCGGCTACTTCTTCAGTGGGTTGATAAGTGTAAACCGAGATTACTTCATCATTATAGATGTCACCTACCTTCGCGTTTTCTTTAGCAAGTAGCAATTTCTTTAAAGCGACCCTACCCAATAATAGCTCGTCATCATCGACTACATAAACTGAATAGATTTTGTCAACATGCTTGGCTTGCCTCCTGATTTCTTCGATACACTGCTCTACGTTCCAGTTCATGTTGGCCTTTATCAGCTCTTTACCCATGAGGCCGCCTGCACAGTCTTCCTCATAGCGTAGCAGTTCCTGGATGTGCCTCGCTTTTTCCTTGTTTTTGAGATAGCCAATCACCTCTTCTCTTTTGATGATAGGCAACTCATCCAATAAGTCTTTGGCATCGTCCGTTTCCTGGCGCTCGACATATTGTGCCAGTTCTTTGGAATCAAATTCATCCAGGAATTCCTCCAGCACATCTTCATCCAGCTCGGCAATTACGTCAGCGGCAAGAGTTATTGGTAAGGCCTTGATTACAAAGACCGCTTCTTCTTCATCCAGTTCGTACAAAACCGCACATATATCGGCATAGTTGACATTTTCGAGCTGCTGCTGAATAAATGCCCTGTCCTGGGTATCTACAGCGAGTTTCAGTTGCTCGATCAACTCTTTATTCAATTCAAATGTCGTTACTGATTCCAAAGTGATTCAATTTTGGCGGTTAATGCTATAAACGACTGTATTGATAATTGTTCAGCTCTTTTAGACAAAATAGGGTCTTTGGAAAACTGAGCGGGCAAATTTAGAGGTTTTAATGCATTACGCAATGTTTTGCGGCGGTTTTGAAATCCCTGCTTCACAACCCTGAATAATAGACTCTCGCTACAAGGCAAAGCAACATTGGGCTTTCTTTGTAGTCTGATTACTGAAGAATCTACTTTCGGAGGTGGGTTAAAAACGCCCGGGGGAACATGAAATAGAATTTCCCTTGTGTAGAAAGCGCCAAGTAAAACGCTTAATATACCATAGGTTTTACTCCCTTCATTGGCACAAATCCGCTGGGCCACCTCTTTTTGGATCATTCCCACCACTTCGGGAATGTACTCCTTATGTTCGAGTACCTTAAAGAATATCTGACTGGAAATATGGTAAGGGAAATTACCGATTAATGCGGTTGAGGGTTGAAGGAAGTCAAGGTTGGTTTTTAAAAAATCCGCTCCGATGATGGATAGTTTCTGATCATCAAAATGGTGTTCGAGGTATTCAATGGATTCCTGGTCTATTTCTACAAGGAAAATATGTTTATAGGACTTTTCGATCAGATATTGGGTGAGTACCCCGGCGCCGGGGCCCAATTCTGCTATTTGTGAATAGTTTTCATATCCCGTCAGGCTTCCGGCAATTTTTCGGGCAATATTTTGATCTTTTAAAAAATGTTGCCCCAAATACTTTTTTGGTCTTACTTTCAAGTTGCTTTAAATCTTCATAAAATTGAATAAATTGCAATTTTTGATGCAAGGCACAAATATACATATTATGTAGGTGTCCAATATTCAAACAACAGATATGTCAAATCAAGATAATACAAATCATAATAAACCGGTTATTGGTATTAGCATAGGCGACCTGAATGGGATAGGGCCAGAAGTGATAATTTATGCACTTAGCGATCAACGCATTTTAAATATGGTCACTCCGGTAATTTATGGATCTACTAAAGTGCTTTCTTATTATCGCAAGCTGTTTAAGCTAGATGACTTTAATTACAGTCAGATAAAAGATCTCAGCAATCCGTACCACAGAAAAGTAAATGTATACAATTGTTGGCAGGAGATGGTCGAGATCAATGTGGGGCAGGTAACGCCTGAGGGCGGTCAATACGCATTCAAAGCGCTGGAATCCGCTACCGGGCATTTAAAGTCAGGTCAAATAGACGCTTTGGTAACCGCACCAATAAATAAAAAGAATATTCAAAGTGACGAGTTTAAGTTTCCGGGTCATACAGAATACATCACTGAAAAGCTGGAAGGCAAAGATTCGCTTATGATGATGGTGGATGAGGATATGCGTGTGGGCGTAGTCACGGGGCATATACCGTTAAAATCGGTTCCGTTTAGCATCACTCAGGATTTACTGCGGTCCAAATTGAAGATCATGCTGCAATCGTTGAAAAATGACTTTGGAATTCTCAAGCCAAAAGTGGCTGTATTAGGGTTAAACCCACATGCAGGCGAAGAAGGCTTGTTTGGCGATGAGGAGGAAACGATTATTAAGCCCGTCCTGGCAGAGACCAAAAAGAAGGGAAACCTGGTTTTCGGCCCATTTCCTGCCGATGGTTTTTTTGGAAGTATGCAACATAATAAATTCGATGGCGTTTTGGCAATGTATCACGACCAGGGTCTTGCACCTTTCAAAATCATGGGATTTGAAAGTGGCGTAAATTACACTGCCGGTCTTTCGAAGGTCAGGACCAGCCCTGATCATGGTACGGGCTATGCCATAGCCGGAAAAAGGCAGGCAAACCATAAGTCGATGCAAGCAGCCATCTATTTAGCTGCTGATATTATTAGGCAACGAAAAGAAGCCGATGTGTCAGTGGATATTTAAAAAACGGAAAAAATTTCCATTTTAGTAGAGTTATTCCTATTTTTGCGGTTCTAAAAAATGTGGGGTGGAATTTGTCATGTTGAATAACTTTGAAATAAATCTAATTGGCCTGAAAGAAGGTGTGCATGAATTTGATTATCAGATTGATGCTTCGTTCTTTGAAGCCTTTGATCAGGAGATACTTGACAAGGGTGGGCTTAAGGTGCACCTGACACTCCACAAAAAGGAATCGTTCCTTGAACTGTTGTTTGGTATTGCTGGATCAATTGAATTGGTTTGTGACCGAAGTCTTGAAGTTTTTGATCATCCATTGAGGTTGCAGGAAAAGATGATCCTGAAATTTGGTGAGGAGGCTGAGGTAATTTCCGAAGAGATGGAAGTAATCTCATTTGGTACACAAAGCATAAATGTTGCCAGGTATATTTTCGATTTCATCTCAGTGGCCGTACCTATGAAGAGAATTCATCCTAAATACGCGGGAGATGAACCGATGCAATATACCAGCGCTACTGAAAATCCATCAAAACAACAGTCTGACTCGGAGGAAATAGATCCGAGATGGAAAGAATTATTGAAATTAAAGAATAAATAGTTTAAAGGTTTAGAATCAAATGGCACATCCTAAGCGAAAGACGTCAAAGACTAGAAGAGATAAAAGAAGAACGCATGTGAAACTGCACGAAAAGCAGTTAGCTATCTGTCCGACGACAGGTGAATACCACTTGCCGCACCGTGCATTCTGGCACGAGGGTAAACTTTACTACAAAGGTAAAGTAGTTATGGAAAAAGAAGTTCTGGTATAAGCATACCAAAAAATATTACAAAGGGCAGGGGAGTTTTTACTCCCCTGTTTTGTTTTATCACCTTTTGTTATGCTTATCTTGACGATTTTTTAATATTTGTTTCATATTTCGAAGGTTTATGCTGAATTTTGACGCGGCATTATTTTTTCGGTATGGCCAAACCATTCAACCAACACTTTTGAAGTAAAGTGAAACGAAATTCGATTATCCTTAATGATTTGATCTAACGAGCTTATGACTAAAATAAATGCTGCCATAACAGGTATACATGCCTACGTGCCTAACTACGTGCTTTCTAATGAAGAATTAGAAAAAATGGTAGATACCAATGACGAATGGATTATGACCCGTACGGGTATCAGGGAGCGAAGAATATTAAAAGGTGAAGATCAGGGTACCTCCATTATGGGAATAGAGGCCGTAAAAGGGCTCATGGAAAAAACCAATACCAACCCTGAGGATGTGGATTTGCTTATTTGTTCCACAGTAACACCCGATATGCTATTTCCTGCCACTGCCAATGTGATATCTGATGGCGCCGGTATAAAAAATGCATTTAGTTTTGATATGAATGCTGCGTGCTCAGGCTTTTTATATGCCCTGGCCACAGCCTCTCAATTCATTGAAACAGGAAGATATAAAAAGGTGATTGTGGTAGGCGCCGATAAAATGTCATCTATTGTTGATTACGAGGACCGGACTACCTGCATACTTTTTGGTGATGGGGCTGGTGCAGTCCTGATGGAACCCACGGAAGAAGAGGTTGGCCTGATCGATTCTGAAATGAAAAGTGACGGTTCAGGCGAGCAGCACCTTCACATGAAAGCGGGGGGCAGCCGCAGGCCACCGTCTCACGAAACTGTCAATGCGAAGGAACATTTTGTATATCAGGAAGGTGCGGCAGTATTTAAATTTGCTGTTTCCAGAATGGCAGACATTGCGGAAGAAGTAGTGAATCGCAACGGCTTAACAGGTGATGATATTGCCTGGCTGGTACCTCATCAGGCCAACAAAAGGATAATCGATGCTACCGCGAAAAGAATAGGTATCGATGAAGATAAAGTGATGATGGTAATCGAAAAGTATGGCAATACCACCAATGCTACCATACCATTGTGCCTTTGGGAATATGAACCCCAATTGAAAAAAGGTGACAACCTGATCCTCGCTGCTTTTGGCGGTGGGTTCACCTGGGGGTCTATTTATATTAAATGGGCCTACGATGCCTGATTTTTTTGTGAATTGATTAGATAAAAAATAAATTAAGGTAGAATTTTAAAAAAGTATGGCAACTACTGCTGATTTTAGAAATGGACTATGCCTGGAATACAACAATGATCTGTATACAATTGTGGAGTTTCAGCATGTCAAGCCTGGTAAAGGCGCCGCCTTTGTACGCACAAAATTAAAAAGTCTTACCACAGGTAAGGTAGTCGAGAATACGTTCAATGCAGGTGTTAAGGTAACAACAGCAAGAATAGAAAGACGCCCTCATCAATTTTTGTATAAAGACGACATGGGGTTACATTTCATGGATAGTAACTCATTTGAACAGGTTCAGTTAAGTGAAGACCTTGTGGAAGGAGCGGAATTCCTCAAAGACGGACAGGAAGTGGATGTGATCTATCACGATGAAACAGAAACCCCACTGAGCGTGGAATTGCCGCAGTTTGTTGAACTTAAAGTGGTTTATACTGAACCCGGCCTGAAAGGTGACACGGCCACAAATACCACAAAACCTGCCGAGCTGGAGACAGGTACAACCATTCAAGTCCCCTTGTTTATTAATCAGGATGAAATGATCAAAGTGGACACACGTACAAAATCATATTACGAACGAGTAAAATAATTGTATATTAGAGGAAAAAAGGGCAATGCCCTTTTTTGCGTTTAAATAGCAAAACCTAAAGTCATGAAAGCAAAAGAGATTAGAGATCTGATTGATTTTATATCAAATTCGGGACTGGCAGAAGTCAATATCGAAACGGAAGAATTCAAAATAGCCGTTAAGAAAAACTCTTCGGTTCCGGTGGTAGAAAACCCGGTTCAGTCAGCGGCTGCACCGTCAAGGTCAGCTGAAGCGCCTGCTCACCAAACAGGTGCCCCAGCGGCAGCGCCATCAGAAGACAGCCAAAACAGCAATTTATTAGAAATAAAATCCCCAATGATCGGAACCTTTTACGAGAGCCCTAATCCCGAGGCTGGTCCTTTCGTAAAAGTTGGCGATACGGTTAAACAAGGGCAAACGGTTTGTATTGTAGAAGCGATGAAGCTGTTCAATGAAATAGAATCGGAGGTATCAGGAAAAATAGTCAAAATATTGGTCGACAATGCCTCACCTGTAGAGTTCGATCAGCCGCTATTTTTAGTAGAGCCTGCCTAACCATTGTTTAACCAAAATTAATTATTGTGTTTAACAAAATACTAATTGCAAACAGGGGGGAAATTGCCCTGCGAATTATCAGGACATGCCGCGAGATGGGGATCAAAACTGTTGCGGTTTACTCCAAGGCCGACGAAACCAGTTTACATGTGCGTTTTGCCGATGAAGCAGTTTGCATTGGCCCGGCACCAAGCGTCAACTCCTATCTCAATATACCAAACCTAATTGCAGCAGCCGAAATCACAAACGCCGATGCTATCCACCCCGGATATGGTTTTTTAGCGGAAAATGCTGAATTCAGCCGTGTATGCCAGGAATATAACGTCAAATTTATAGGAGCCTCCCCGGATATGATCAACCAGATGGGCGACAAAGCTACTGCAAAAGCCACTATGGCAAAGGCAGGTGTGCCTACCATCCCGGGATCAGAGGGTTTGATCGATAGTATTGAAGAAGGACTTAAGATTGCCAACGATATCGGTTATCCGGTAATATTAAAAGCTACCGCCGGTGGAGGTGGTAAAGGCATGCGCATCGTGTATAATGACAGTGACTTCAAAAAAGCCTGGGATGATGCCAAAATGGAAGCTGGCGCTGCTTTCGGTAACGACGGTCTTTATCTTGAGAAGTTTGTGGAAGAGCCCCGTCATGTAGAAATCCAGATCATTGGCGATAGTAAAGGCAAGGCATGTCACCTCTCCGAGCGCGACTGTTCGATCCAGCGGCGCCATCAAAAATTGGTGGAAGAAACGCCGTCACCCATCGTTTCTGATGAACTGAGGGAGAAAATGGGTCAGGCAGCTATCAGGGGCGCTGAAGCTATCGGCTATGAAGGCGCCGGTACCGTTGAATTTCTGGTAGATAAGCACGGCGAGTTCTATTTCATGGAAATGAATACGCGTATCCAGGTGGAACATCCTATCACGGAGGAGGTGACCAGTTTCGACCTGATCAAAGAACAAATAAAAGTGGCTGCAGGCATTGAAATCACCGGACAAAATTATTATCCGCAATTGTACTCGATGGAATGTCGTATTAATGCGGAAGATCCAAGTTCAGGATTCAGGCCCAGCCCGGGAAAAATCTATTCATTGCATTTGCCGGGCGGCCATGGTGTCAGAGTGGATAGCCACGTTTACGCGGGGTATGTAATTCCTCCCAATTACGATAGTATGATTGCCAAGCTAATCGTATCGGCACAAAGCCGAGAAGAATGCATTGTGCGAATGAAGCGGGCCTTGAATGAATTTATAATAGAAGGAGTAAAAACCACGATCCCTTTCCATCTGAAGCTTATGGATGATCCGAAATTCAAGAAGGGGGATTTTACCACCAAGTTTTTGGACGACTTCGATTTCTCTGACCTGTAACAATAAATATTGGCGGCATGTTTTTTAGGAACGCGCCGTTTTTTTTGCCCTAATTTTCTTACCTTATTTTTATGAAACGGTTATTGACCGTCATTTTGACACTGGGATTGGTTTTAGAAATTACTGCACAGGAAAACTCGCGAAATACCTACCTCCAGTTTGGAGTGGCGGCCGTTTCGTACCATGGAGATCTCGGTGAGCCCTACAAAAAATGGACTTCCTCCTTTCATTTGGGCCTTCAGTTCAATAAAAAAGGGCGTATCAACGGTGCCTTCCAGTTGAATTATAGTAATTTTCAGGGCCAGGCCAGTCCCGATCAGTATGATGACCCTGACATTACGCCCAATACATTTGTGTCAACCCGTTTTTTCAGCGCAAATTATGATGTCCAAATCAATGCTGTCAGAAGTAAATATTGGAAAGTATATGCCAGTTTGGGGCTTGGCATGATCATTTATACGCCAAAGAATGAGGATGGAGAGGGCCTGATCGACATTGTGGCGAGTAGAAGCGAGGGTGAAGACTACGCTGCTTTTTCGGTAATGTTCCCATTAAAAATTGGTGTTATTCATTATTTACCCAATCGCTTTGGAGTAGGGCTGGAAGCCGGTTATTACAATACCCTTACGGACTATCTGGATAATATCTCCAACTGGGGCACAAATGATGGCAACGACAACTTATTGAGCCTAAGGTTTTCGGTGTATTACAAAATAAAACCTTAGTCTTATTTATCGACCTGGGTAACTTTTTTACCTACGGCAAAAGTCTCAGGGATCTCCATCATAGTGGCCAAATAATGAGCCATAAAGGCAATCGGAACAATTGAAGCAATAGGGGATAAGGCTTCCTGCAACTCCGTTTCTTCGAATTGCAGAATTTTTGCGCCGGCTTTTTCAACCAGTTTAAAGAGGTTTTCAGTTCGGCGGTTCGAAGGGCCGTTCGATTTAATCAATATTACAGCAGTGCCTTTGGCTGTTTCTTTAGGTCCGTGATCATACTGTGACACCGACATGCCTATAAAAGGGTATTTGGTTGTTTCAGAGGCCAGTAAAGCCCCCTGACGTGCCGTGGCAATATTAGGGCCGTTACCGATGATATACACGCCTTTGAATTCGCTTGTATTAATTTCCCTGAATAAGATTTTCGCTGCATTTTCACCCCACTTCTCATATTTCGTCATATTTCTCTTTAAGGCATTTACTCCTTCCTGCGGATTTATACCAAGTCCGTTAAAGAGAGTGATCAAAGTATTTACGTAGGTTTTGGTGGCTGCATGTATCTCTTTCCCAGCCTGCAAATCTACAACCTCTCTGGCTTTGGGAGATACGGCTAATGCACTTTTGGTATCATTGGTAATGGCTATGTATTGAGTCAGCACTTCTCTACACCAGAGAACTTCGCTGGTTTTTCCTGATTGAGAAATTAATACGGCCTTCTTGACATTATATACATTTTTTAAATAATTGTAATATTCTGAAGCGGGCTCGGGCCTGATTGGAATTCCCTGATAAAATAAGGCAAGCGTGGCATAGTGGGAAGAACCCATGCCAAGATAGGGTACCCCAATAGGTAATGATAGGCCTCTGGTGGCTTTAAAAATGGCTTCAGCTCTTTTGGGTATATCTCGAATTTCGTTAATCATAGTGCAATTGGTTATTGATCGAATTTATAAAAATATACCTTTTTAAAGTGCTGTTGAGATAAAAATAACACCTTATAGGTTTACGGTTTTGTTAATAATCCTGCATGGCTATTAATAAATGTAAAATATATAATAAAATAATGATATAAAAGGCGTTTTCACTAAAATTGCAGGTATGGAAGGCAAACATCAAAAACTTTCCGGTTGGGAAATTCACCACGCAGACTGAAAATAAACTAAAAGGATTCAACAAATTTTCTATTCAATAGCAGGCTCATTTGTAACTATTTTTGTTTATTAGGGTATGCATATGGTATGCAGTAACCACGCCAGCGGAAAACCAAATGCGAAAAATACTCATCATGGAGGATAATGATATTGTTCGGGACGGGTTCAGGCTTCTCATCAAATCAAACAGTGAACATCAGGTAGTCGGGGCGTTTGATCGGTGCGAAGCAGCGATCGATAAGCTCGATGACTTAAAACCCGATATAGTTCTTATGGACCTTGACCTGCCGGGAATTGATGGAATTGAAGGGGCCAAAGCCAGTCTAAAGCATTATCCGGAAACAAAAATTGTAGTAATAACGGTTCACGAGGAGAGTGACCGGGTGTTCGATACACTTTGTGCGGGAGCGAGTGGTTACATTACCAAAGACACCAATCAGGACGACCTGATCAATGCAATTGAAGAAGTAAGCAATGGTGGGGGCGCCAATGAGTAGCCAAATAGCAAGAATGGTTGTGAGCTCCTTCAGGCAACCCGGGCAAAGCCCGCTGACTTCAAGGGAACAGGAATCGCTGAACTTATTATCCCAGGGGAAAAGCTACTTGCAAATTTCCGAAGGACTTTTTGTACATCGTGAAACTGTCAAATCCCATATCAAAAATATATATGAAAAGCTTCATGTTAACAACAAAAAGGAAGTGCTGGAAGTAGCCAGAAAAAACCGTTTTCTGCTCTGATTTATTGTTTAAACTTAAAAAAATGGTTCAACACTAAACATTTTTCATTTTTTTAGCTTAACTTATTCTAAAAAACACCAACACTATGGAGCAGCATCAACTAAAAGAGGAGATTGGCTACCTAATTAAACAGGCTGGACGTATAGCAAGCTATCACCTGGATAGCAAGTTTGAACAGGCCGGATTCAATATTACAAGTGAACAGTGGGGTATTATCAGATTGCTATGGAAAGAAAATGGACAAACGCAACAGTCCCTGGCTTTTAAGTTGAAAAAGAACAAGGCCAGTATTACCAGTTTGGTCGATAACCTGGAGAAAAAAGGGTATGTTGTAAGGACATCCAATGAGCTCGATAAGCGGAGTAAAATTGTATTTCTCACTGACGAAGGCAAAGAAATATGGAGTCAGCTCAATGACATAGTCGATACATCCATTCGCAAAGCCACAGACGGGGTTACCGACGATGAGCTGAAAATCTGCACCGAAGTAATAAAACGAATGATAAGAAACGTAATGTGATAGCAATATGCCTTAGCTGGCATATTGCATTCTGGTTTGCATTAGGTAAAACTCCTTATCAAAACATTTTACACTGACAATTTGCCCAGAGGGGTTTTTAAAAACCTCCAGGATCAGGTTTTCTGTCCAGTATAAAAGGATGGAATACCCTCCTCTGATTATAGTGTCGAGTAGTTTTCCACGTTCCTGAATTAATGATAGCTTTTTTTCCAGCGGTAAACTTTCAAAATCTTGCGTTCTCATAAGCTATTTATTTATGAGGAAAAATAATGATTCAAAATGAAGGTAAGATGAAGTTGGCGTAAAGGCTGAAATAATAAATGTCAGTTATTGTTACTTCAGGGTTTATACTTTCACCACATCATCTATTCCTCATTCATTGCCAAAAAATTAATTGCTTCTTCCCGAAGCCTTCTATAATTACGTCTTCTGATTAATTGTGTTGTTTTTTGAGGCTGAAATACGATGAAACAGCATTTCCGATAGATAATTTTTTTTAAATATTTTTTAAAAAAGGGAACTTATCAAAAGAAGGTTATGTTGGATTAATTGATGCTGCTTTCGAAAAGTGGTTTCACAACCGGTAAAGTCTTATAAGACGATAAACCCCATACTTAAACCGGGAACATATTTTAAATGCCGCAATCTGCATCGGCTATAGACGATAACCTTTCGCAGAATATAATGACGGTGATTTAGTTGGTTAACGTTAAGCCGCCTCTCAACCCGGGCGGCTTTTTGTTTTACTAATTATCTACAGCTAATAGTTGTTAATAACAACAAATAATCTAAAGGCTGCGAACCATAGTCAGATGATTGGGATATTAGTATGTAAAATATAGCTGCTCTTATCTAAATTAATAACTAATAATTAAATGCAAACTATTTATTTTCGCCCATCATAAAAAATTGATTTAAATGCTTTAAACAGGGTTTTTTAAATAAAAATTTAGTCTAAGAATAAATTTTCGTATCTTTGTACCACATGCAAATCACATCAAATCAACCCGTTTTATTGTTTAAATATGGTGGCAATGCCATGACCAACAAGGTGTTAAAAGAAAAGGTATTGCACAATATATGCCAGTTGAATGAACGCGGCTTCCGTGTGGTCATCGTGCATGGAGGCGGGCCTTTTATCCAGGAACTTTTGGACAGGGTGCAGGCGCCATCAGAATTCATACACGGTCTCAGAAAAACTACTCCCGAGGCTTTGAAATACGTAGAAATGGCGCTTAAAGGCCGGGTCAATGGTGAACTGGTGGGCCTTATCAACCGACTGGGATACAAGGCCGTGGGGCTTTCAGGAAAAGATGGTCGCACGGTTACCGCTACGAAACGTTATCATCAACATACGGAAAATGGCGTAACCACCGATCACGATCTCGGACAGGTGGGCGATGTCGAATCCGTTGATGCCAGCCTGATTTTTAGTTTACTCGATCAGGGTTACATCCCGGTGATCACCTGTATCGCCTCCGATGGTGATGGGCATGATTTCAATATCAATGCCGACATATTTGCCGGGGCAATAGCGGGCAGTTTAAAAGCCCGGAGTTTTAACGTCCTCACCGATGTAGACGGACTGCTTGAGGATATTCAAAAGCCTGATTCACTACTCAATAAGTTGACCTACACCGATATTGACCGTCTAAAAAAAGCCGGTGTAATTGGTGGTGGCATGATCCCGAAAATTGAAGCATGTCAAAACGCCATTAACATGGGGTCTGAAAAGGCGATCATCATTAACGGGACAAAGCCGGAGCAGATCCTTGAGCTTCAGAATGAGGACTTTTCAGTAGGAACAACCATCATCAAAGAATAATAGATATATGCAATCAGCAATTTCGCAAGATTATATAAACATTGATCAGCAATGTTATTTACCAACGTTTAAGCGATTCCCACTGGTTTTTGACCATGGCAAAGGCGCTCATATATGGGATGTGGATGGAAAAGAATATATCGATGCCCTGGCAGGCATTGCCGTGAATAACCTGGGTCATTGTCACCCCGAGGTAGTAAAAGCAGTGCAGGAACAGGCTGCCACACTTATGCACATCTCGAATTTTTACCTGAGCAAACCCCAGGCAGAATTGTCTAAAAAGCTCACCAAGCTTTCGGGTTTGAGCCGTGTATTTATGAGCAACTCCGGCGCCGAATCAGTTGAAGGCGCAATAAAACTGGCTCGTAAATATGCACACAAACACGGGCGTGGCGGCACAGTAATTTCCATGCAAAACTCCTTCCACGGCCGCACACTGGCGACCATTGCCACCGGAAAAAAGGCCATGCAGGATGGTTTTGAGCCCATACCAACCGGATTTTCACAGGCGCCCTTTAATGATATCGAGGCTATTAAACATTTGATCAGTGAGGATATTGCTGCCATCATACTCGAGCCGGTTCAGGGTGAGGGGGGTATCAATGTTGCTGAAAAAGAATATTTAAAGGTACTTCGCACTTTATGCGATGAACATAACATCGTCCTGATCTTTGATGAAATACAATGTGGTATTGGTCGTACCGGTCAAATGTTTGCCAAAGATCATTTTGGCGTACAACCCGATATAATGACATTGGCCAAAGGACTGGGGAATGGCGTTCCGGTAGGTGCAATATTGTGCAATGAAAAAATTGCCGATGCCATTAATTTCGGCGACCATGGAACCACCTTCGGGGGCAATCCATTGGTTTGTGCTGCGGCATTGGCCACCTTAAAAGTTATTGACGACAAGTCTTTGATGTCGGAAGTGACCAGAAAGGGTGAAATGGTCAAAGAATTAGTGCATAAAATGAGCCATCCTGGTGTTGTTGAAGTGCGCGGACTGGGTCTGATGTTGGGGATCGTTTTCGAATTTGAAACTAAACCCATCGTGGCCGATATGATCAAAAAAGGTGTATTGGCCAATGCTACGGCAGGCAATGTGCTTCGTCTGGTGCCACCGCTTATTATAAGTGACGATGACCTGAAAAAAGTTGTAGAAACCGTTTTTTCATCTGTAAAAAGCATAGAATTTCATGCCTAAACATAAAATAGGAATTATTGGAGCTACAGGTTATACCGGCTCTGAACTGGTTAGAATACTTCTAAATCATCCGGATGTCGAAATCTCCTTTATCACTTCAGAAAGCAGAAAAGGGGAACAATTTTCGGATGTCCATCCTTTTTTTAAAAATATATGTGACCAAACCCTGATATCTATCAAAGATATAGGTAAACACGAGGTAGAGCTCGTTTTTCTGGCTCTGCCACATGGCGTAAGTATGGATTTTGTTAAAGATCACGCTGATAAAGATTTTAAAATCGTCGACCTCTCCGGTGACTTCCGGTTGAAAGACCCGGAAACGTATAAAGAGTGGTATCAAAAGGATCACGTTTATAAAGAAGGGTTTAAAACTGCTGTTTTCGGGATCCCGGAACTATTCAGTGAAGATATAAAAGGAGCTAAACTACTTGCTAATCCCGGGTGTTATCCGACAAGCGTTATTTTGGGCCTGGCTCCTCTTGTAGAAAACAATATGGTGGGACCCAATTTAATTGTCGATTCAAAATCGGGGGTTACTGGCGCAGGCGTAAAGTCGAAGCCAGTCAATCATTTTTCCAATGTCAACGATAACTTCAAGGCCTATGGTGTAAAAAGCCACCGGCATACCATAGAAATAGAACAAATAGTAAATCGAATAGGCCAGCAGGAATTAAAAGTTCAGTTCACACCGCATCTGTTACCGATCGACCGGGGCATTTTATCTACTATTTATGCCACACCAAAAGATGCGGATAAGGCACGTGATGTTTCCAACTTTTATAAGGCATTTTATCAGGAAAGTGACTTTATAAGGATAGTTGACAGCGCACCGGGTGTTAAAGATGTAAGGGGTACTAATTATTGTAATATCTTTACCACGTATGACGAAAGGACCAATCTTATAATTACCATTAGTGTAATTGACAACCTGGTTCGCGGCGCCGCGGGTCAGGCAGTACAGAATATGAATTTAATGCTTGGCCTGGAAGAAGCTTCCGGTCTAAATCAAATTCCATTGAACCCATAAAAAGCAAATAAAATCAACATGATTAACAACATAACGAACGTTCGTGGCATCAAATGCTGGGGCGCTCACATCGGAGTGAAATCCATGCGGCGCGACCTGGCCATTATTTTTTCAGAAGTACCTGCGAGCGCGGCAGCAACCTTTACCCAGAATAAAGTGATTGCTGAACCGATCAAAGTATCGAAAGGCCATATCAAAGATGGCAAGGCCCAGGCGATTGTGATCAATGCCGGAAATGCGAACGCATGCACGGGACAACAAGGCTATGAAGGTGCACTGGCTATGGCCCGTACTACTGCAGAGGAGTTAAATATTGACGAAAAGCTGGTCATCATTGCCTCAACAGGCCTTATTGGCGAGCCATTCCCCACTGAAGAAATTGTGAATGGCATTAAAGAAAATGCCTCCAAGCTTTCAGACATGTCCAGCGCAGGTTCCTTTGCGGCCAATGCCATACTCACTACCGATACTTTTGCGAAAGAAGGCTTTGAAGCCTTTGAAATAGACGGAAAAACAGTAAATATCGCCGGTATTGCCAAAGGATCGGGTATGATACATCCCAATATGGCTACCATGCTGGGTTTTATTATATCAGATGCGGCTATTGATCCGAAATTGCTCAAAGTAGCTACCAAAGAAGCCGTGGATAAATCATTCAACATGATCACTGTAGATGGCGATACCTCTACCAATGACATGGTAGCTGTGATGTGCAATGGTCTGGCAGAAAATAAAATGATCACTTCAAAAAAAGATCCGGGCTACAAGATTTTTAAAGAACATCTGACTGCTATTATGATCCACCTCGCTAAATTGATTGTGTCAGACGGAGAAGGCAGCTCTAAATTTGTGGAGTACAGAGTGGTAAACGCCCCGGATGAAGATATTGCCAGGAAACTCATAAGAGGTATTTCTGACTCAACACTGGTAAAAGCCGCTGTTTACGGTAGGGATCCCAACTGGGGCCGGATCATTTGTGCAGCAGGAAATGTCGGTGTTGAATTCGATTACACCAAAGTAGACCTGTACCTTGGGGTAAAAGACAATTTGATCAAAGTGCTGGAAAAGGGTAAACCTCAGGATTTTGACCGTAACTTTATGAAAAAGCTCCTTCGCGAATCGCAAATAGAAATTAAGTTGGATATGTGTGCCGGAAAAGCTCAGGCTGTTGGCTGGGGCTCGGACCTGACTACAGATTATGTGCTTTTCAATTCGGTGTACACTACCTAAATTTTTGTAAAGTATAAGGCCATAAAAAAGTAAGCCTGCGGGATTTCCCGCAGGCTTTTTGTGGACTGAAAACTACCAACTACTTAGCTAATCAGTTTTAGCCATTGGTCAACATGATATAGTCCTTATACTGTTTTGCCCTTTTTCCATTCCGCTCTTTTTATAAAATTCGAGACACTGTCGTCCCGGTCGGCGCCATAGTTGTTGATCAGTACACCTTCTTCACCTGAATTGGTTTCCAGCAAATAAAGAATACTCATGTCTGATGGGTTGCTTTCACCCTCAAACCTGTATTGTTTTTTAATACTGACCTCTTCAGGGGTAAACTGTCGCTTGGTTTGCTGATTGATCAGGTTTTCATTCCGGATCATATACTCTTCTTTTATTCCCTGATCTCGCAGGCGCGACATCGTTTGTGAAAGTGAGTTCATATTATGAAAAGACATACTTTCAGTTGTTTGGTTCTGTCAGATAATATGAAAAAACAATGCCAAAATGCATTGGTGCATTGCAGCGCGATAGGCAAATTATCCTGAAATCGTGTGTAGAAATTAGGCAACACCTGTTTCAGTTTTTCAATAAAAAGACTCCCTGATTTAATCAAATACCTATTATATCAGACAGTTTTCGGCCATTTTTAGCATGGCATGGTATTTCCTTTTCTTTGACTTTAAAAGATTAAATAAAAGGAGGAAATAATGAATTACATATCTGATAAATTTCTGGCAATACTAGTAATTGTGTGTGTATGTCTGCCGGCTTTTTCGCAGAAAAAAATGACGGACATGCAGATTACCGATGAAATTGAATACCGTTTTGAGCAATATAAGCCACTGGCTGCTCAAAATATTGAAGTAAGTACGAATGAAGGTATTGTGATTTTAGATGGTAATGTGAATCACATTCTTGCCAAGGATGAAGTGATCAAAATAACCAAAGCGATTAAGGGAGTGAGAGGTGTAATTGACAGAGTTGAAGTATATACTCCTGAAGTAAATGATGAAGAGTTGATCAGTGATGTCAATTATGCCCTGATAACAAACCCGGCCACTGAGTCATTTGAAATACAAGTGGAGGCCAACAATGGGCATGTGCAGTTGGAAGGTGATGTCAATAGCTGGCAGGAAAAGCAACTTGCCGAAAGGATTGTTAAAGGAACCAAAGGGGTGAAATCTGTACAAAATGATCTGATATTCGAATGGGAAGAAGACCGTCCCGATATGGAGATCAGACAGGATATTGAAGAACGCCTGAAAGCAGATTTTCGCGTGTATGACGGCATGATCGAAGTGGAAGTTGATGACGGTGATGTGACCCTGAGTGGTGTAGTAGGTAGCGCTGATGAGAAAGACCGCGCTGAAATAGATGCGTGGGTGGCCAACGTTAACTCTGTGGATATCAGTAACCTGGAAGTAAGGCCCTGGGTTGATGATGACGAGGTAATCCGGGACAAATTTGTTGAAAGAACTGATCAGGAGATCAAGCGATCAGTTGAGGATGCCTTGTTTTATGATGCCCGTGTAAATGCTTACGACATCAAAACGATGGTTACGAATGGAAAAGTGAAATTGCGCGGTAATGTAGATCATCTACGGGCTAAAACAGCCGCTGAAAAAGATGCAAGAAACGTTGTGGGTGTTTGGAAGGTTGAAAACTTAATTAATGTTACACCACCAAATGTGCCTATAGACGCAGAAATAACGGCCAACATTGAAAAAAGGATCAAAAGAGACCCCTTTCTTGAGCATTATGAGGTCAATGTAAGGTCATTTAATGGTCAGGTGTACCTAAGGGGCAGAGTGGAAACGGCTTTTGAAAAAGAAAGGGCAGAATACCTGGCAAGCGAAGTGCCCGGTGTGATAGATGTACATAATTATGCACTGGTAATGGATCAGCAGTACAACTGGTATAGCCCTGATGCCGATTTAACCACGCTTCCGGAAATCAATAATAGGTTTACAGCCATGGAGGACGTTAACCTCGAAACAAGCATTGCCGATGAACTATGGTGGTCGCCTTTTGTCGACAGAGAAGATATAAAAATCGACGTCAATAATGGGGTGGCACATCTCAACGGTGTTGTCGATTCATACAGGGAAAAAGTATATGCAGAGTACAATGCTTTCGAAGCAGGCGCTTTAGAAGTGAAGAACAATTTAATTATTGAATAACATATCCCTGCAAATAAAAGATTGAAGGTGACGGTTAATTCCGCCACCTTTTTTATTTTGAGGTCGTTAACTTATCGTCTTATGAAATTCATCAGTCTGCTTGTCATCTTTATGTTTTCTTTACAGGCTTACGGTCAAAATAAAGATAATTCAAATAAAATAATAAATGCTGATACTTTTGATGTACGCTTTGAAACGACAAAGGGGCCGTTTATAATCCGTACTTATCGCGATTGGGCGCCTATTGGCGCCGAGCGTTTTTATCAATTGGTTAAATCCGGTTTTTATACCGACATCGCTATTTTCCGCGTTCAGCCCGAATACGTGGTTCAGTTTGGTATCAACGACGATAGCCTGGCCAATCAACAGTGGGATGATAAGCCGCTTGCAGATGAAAAAGTGTTAGCCTCCAACCTCAAAGGCACAGTGGCGTATGCCCGCGACGGAGCCGAAAGTCGTACCACACAAATTTTTATCAATTATCATGATAACCTTACGCTCGATACCATTATGTTCAATGACCTGAGAGGTTTTCCGCCTTTTGGCGAAGTGATTGAAGGTATGGACGTGGTAAGGCAGTTTTATCCGGAATATGGCTTTGAGCCCGCGGAATATCAGGACCCGGTATATCATTATGGAAATGCTTGGTTGAAGACAAATTACCCGGAACTGGACTATATCATTAAAGCTGAAATACTGCCTTAAATCAAGGAGCAGCATCAAATAAAAAGGTCATAGAACTTTTCTTTTCATTTGACCTTCTTTTTTCAAATTCCGGCTTTTCCTCTGCCCGATATTTCCTTAAGTTTGTGGCTACTACCCGCAAGATTTGTTGATCCGGAAATGGCATGTCGAAAAGGAAATAAATACAATTATAAATAGCATATGGAGATATCAGGAAAAATTGTACAACTTTTACCGTTAGCCGAGGGACAGGGCAAAAATGGGCCCTGGAAAAAGCAGGAATATATCGTAGAAACACCCGGACAGTATCCCAAAAAGGTATGTATTGCCGTTTGGGGCGATAAGATTGATCAGTTTGGCCTTAGTGAAGGCGAAGAAGTGACTTTCAGCGTGAATGTGGAGAGCCGGGAGTACAACGGAAGGTGGTACACGGATGTAAAGGCCTGGAAGGTCGATAAGAATGGGGGAGGGGCAGTAGCTGATGCGCCACCACCATCACAGGGCCAGTCAGACTTACCGCCGGAATTTGATATTCTGGAAGATGAATCCGGCGATGATGATCTGCCATTTTAATACGTTTAATAAAAAACCATTGAAGGCCGGTGCGATATGTGCCGGCCTTTTCTTTTCTTCCGGATAGATGTCTCAAGGCGCTTGATTTCAGCATAGGGAACCGCACCACATCCCATAGTGCGGCCTCAGTAGCATTATAATCGCCCCTAAAGAGAGAAAACTTTAGTGTATACCCAGCTTATCTTGTATTTCTTCCAGGCTGACCCCCTTGGTTTCGGGCATAAGCTTCCACACGTAGAGCAGTTGTAAAACCATCATGAAAGCGAAGAAGCCAAAGATGTATCCCGGATCGTAACTATTGACGAACAACGGGAATATATTGGCGATGATCGCGGCGAAGATCCAATGTGTAAAACTGCCCAGGGCCTGGCCGTAAGCACGAACCACATTCGGGAAGATCTCTGAAATAAACACCCAAATGACAGCCCCCTGCGATAAGGCAAAAAAGGCGATGTATACGAAGAAATAGTAGGAGACAAACTCGAACTCTTTCGTGAAAAAGGCATTGGAAACCAGCGATAAAGTAGCGATTAATCCAACCGAACCGATGTACATCAGCAATTTTCTTCCGGCCCGGTCGATGACAACCATACCCAGCATTGTAAAGATCAGGTTGATCAGCCCAATGCCGGCGGTAGAGATCAGCGAGCTGTCAGCCGAAAGTCCGGTGAGCTCGAAAATCCGAGGGGCATAGTAGATTATGGCATTAATACCCGCAAACTGATTGAAAAAGGCAAACAGAAAGGCCAGCATAACGGGCTTCGAGAATTTTTTTGTAAACAGACTTTCCTTTTTTGTAATACGCGACTCTTTGATGGCCACGAGTGATTTTTCTACGTTTTCAGGATCTGTTTTTGAAAGTATATCCCGCGCTTTGTCTTCGTTGTTTTCATGCAACAGCAACCATCGCGGGCTTTCGGGAATAAATAGCGCCAGTAAGAAGAAAATCAATGCCGGTACAGATTCAATCCCCAACATCAAACGCCACGAACTGCCAAATGCTGTTTCGATAGCGTAATTGGACAGGTAGGCAATAAAAATCCCCAGAACAACATTGAACTGAAACAAAGCCACCAGGCTACCACGCGATTTGGCCGGTGAGATCTCGGATATATACATGGGAGCCGTTACCGAGGAAACACCCACGCCAACACCGCCAATAAAGCGAAAGAGCATGAAGCTAATGATCTCAGGGGCCATAGCAGATCCCAAAGCCGAAATAAAATAGAGTGCGCCAATGGCAATTAATGTCTTTTTGCGACCGAATTTATTCGATGGAATGCCCCCGACCATTGCGCCGATTACCGTTCCATAAAGGGCAATGGCTACGGCCAATCCGTGCATCAGGTCGTTGAGTTGCCATAAGTTTTGAATAGACTGCTCCGCCCCAGAGATCACGGCGGTGTCGAAACCGAACAGGAAGCCACCGAGGGCAGCTACCAGCGCATTAAAGAATACATACTTTTTCACTTCTGTTCATTTTTGGGTTTTTCATTATATTCAGGTTTGATGGCAGACTTAAAGGGCCTGCATCAATTTTAAGCAAACCGGTGTTGGCACCGCTAGTGATACTCCCGTGTCCGTGAGTTCCCCGGTTTCATTATTTCGTAAAAAGTAGGCGATATTGTTGCTGTCCTGATTGGCGGCCAGAACAAAAGTGCCGTCGTCGCTGACCACAAAATTCCTGGGCGTTTTGCCATTGGTGCTGATATGTCCCATTTGCTCCAGTCTTCCCGTCCTTTGATCCACTTTAAACGTCACAATGTTGTTGAAATCGCCCCGGTTGGAAGCATATAAATACCTTCCGTCGGGCGACATATGAATATCGGCACAGGCAGCTTCATTACCGTTTTGTCCTTCCTCTACCGTGCTGATCGATTGCAGCCTTTCCAGTGTGCCCAATGCATCGTGGTAGTGGAAAACTTCAACGGTGCCATTCAGTTCATTCACTACATAGGCATATTTTCTAAGTGGATGAAAAGTGATGTGTCGTGGTCCTGCACCCGGCAGGGTGGCGCCAGCCACCTGCTGCTTGGTGAGCATTTGCATCTGGTAATCGACCGGGTAGCTGTAGATTTCATCTGTTCCCAGGTCGACGGCCAGGATATAGTCGTTTTCCGGGCCCGGTAATACCATGTGAGCATGCGGGCTTGCCTGGCGTTCATGCGGCCCCTGACCAGTGTGTTTCATGATGGATGTGGCAGAATCCAGCGCACCATCTTCGTTGATCGGGTAAAAGGCGATATTGCCGGCGCCATAGTTGGCCACCATGACAGATTCTCCATCTTTGTCGGTTGTAATATAGCAGGGGTAATCGCCCTCTGAAGAAACCTTGTTTACCAGCTCCAGTTTTTTTGCGGAGGTATTGATCTTCAAAGTGAATACTTCACCATGAGGCATGTTTTCATCTCCCGCTGTTTCACTGACGGCATAAATATACCTGCCCTCAGGATGGATGGTGATGTAGGAAGGATTGACGATATCGGTGTAGGTATCGATCAGTTTGATTTCGCGCATGGTGGTGTCGAGTTCGTACCAGAGCAGCCCATCGGCCTGGCCGTCAACATGGCCCTCTTTTCGGGTATAGGTACCCACAAAAAGCCAAAGTTTTTCCGGACTTTCCGTGTCGACAAAAGCGGAACCCTTTTCACGGGAGTCTTTGTCTTTCTTTCCGGTACATGAGATCGTAGCAGATAAGGTAAAAATGAGAAGTGTCGCGCTAATAATGCTGGGTTTCAAATTCATATTTGATCATTTTTCACCAAAATAGACAAATTTTGAAGTAAGTGAAAACAAGTTGATAATTTGAGATTGTGTTCCTAAGGTTTCACATTCTTTTCATATTGTTCAATCCACTGCTCAGGGGTCACCTTCTGGGCCAGCTCGGCAATGAGCTCATAGGGGATCCTGTCGGGTTTTTTAAACCGGATACAGCTTTTGCCCATATCCAGCTTATAGTCACTGGCCTCCTCATAGGCTTTTTGAAACCAATTCAATAGCTCTGGATCGGCATAAAGGCAACTATGATAAATAGCAATGTAGTTTTTCTGCGAGGCCAGGTTGATAAAAGGGAGTGGCAAAGCAGGATCGCTGTGATAGCCCGGAGGATACATGCTGTGCGGCACCACATATCCGATCATATTGTAGCTCATCGTTTCCAAGAAACCTTCTGGCAGGTTTTTTTTAAAGATTTCCCGCAATTTGGAAATCGCTTCCTGGCGGTCTTCGGGAAGTTTGGAGACGTACTCGTCCGGTGTTTTGGCTTCAATTTTCATTTCCTCTTCGTTTGGTGGGCAATAAATATAACGAATTTGGAAATGCTATGCCGCGATCTTTGTCAGATCAATGGTTTTTGGGTTTGCTACCCGATCAGTTGAGCAGGGTAAAAATGGCGGGTATCACATCAACTTTTTTCGTCCAGCGTCACATCGTCTTTCACTACCGTTACTTTTTCCCACAGGTCGCGGGTATATTTTGGCTGCCTGGGTTTTATGGACCTCTTCTCCCGGATATGGTAGATGTCCACCATCCTTCTTTTGCCCTTCAGCCTCAGGTTGCCGACTTCTTTTACCAGGTAATCCTTATTCCCTTCCATGCGCTCAACCACATCGCCCGACACCAGAAGGTTTTTGCGGTATTCATTGCAGTTCGATTCGATCCTGGCGGCCGTATTAAGGGTGTCACCGTTGTACGAAATATCGCGACGGATGCGGCCCACCTGTAGTACCATCACGTTTCCGACGTGGATACCAGCCTTGAATTGTGGTGTAATTCCATACCTGCGCTGGTAGTAGCGTTCGCGCCGCTCGATCAGGTGTATAAAGCCAAAATAGGCTTTCAGGAAGTTGTTTTCTTTGAACCCCTTGTCTACCGGCCATGAGATGATGGCGCCGTCGCCAACATACTGGTAGATCTCGCCGTTGTAGTTGTCGACGATGGCCATGTCGTTGAATACATCCTGCACCAGGTGGCTGAATTTCTCATGCGACAGTTGTTCGGCTAGCCTGGTTGATGACTTCATATCAATAAACATAAAGATACGTTCGGCTTCACGGGGCTGGTTCATACGGCCGAGCATCCAATTCATAAAATTGCCTTTTCCCACCTTTTTGCTAATGCGCATCAGCAGGTTATTGAAGAAACAACCGAGATAAAAGTACACCAGGAACCGAATGAGCGGTAGTTCCGGTTTGGGTAGCAGGGCCATAAAATCATCTAAAGACCGTATGCCAAGCAGCTCTTTAGGAGAGATGGATGCCAGGATCAGCAGGCTAAGGCCCAGTAGGAAATAGAGAATGGGCGGCAGGATGGCAATAAATCGAAAGGCCGACAGCCGCATATAGCGATCGTTAAAGAAGGAGTCGATCCAGGAAAACAGGATTGCAAGGATGGCAGACAGCAGAAAGCTCGTAACGTACCACGATTGCAGCGGGATAAACTCCAGATAATGGGCAAAAAGCTGTTGGTCACCGGTGAGAAACACATAAAAAAGAAGGCTGCTCAGCCAGAAAACAAAGTGATACGACAGGTTACGAATTAAAAGGTGAAAGCGAATAACGAGTTTTTCTTTGGCAAACATAGCTCAACAACAAGTCTAAAAAATGATCATCCTATCCTGAAAATCAAAGGTAGGCATTCCATCGTTTTCCTCCCGGGTAAAGTGAGGTTGAAAACTTACATGGGGCACCTGCCCAAATATTTACAGAGTTAAAGTGCTATTCCTGTACGAATAGCGTATTTCTAAATTCAGTATTACCTGAGCTCGGACCTTTTATTTATTTTCAATTCTTACAGTTTTTATCGCATTGTGGCCATTGATTATTGGAAAGTACATCAATTCAACTTTGGCTGGGTTTATATGATAAGTACCCGAGAAGCGTGGTAATAATTCAACTTCGAAACGATAACTGCCGGCTTTAAGCGATTCAATGAAAATGGAAGTTTCATTTTTGAAATATTCGCGATGCGACTCGATTCTACTGTTCACTTTTTTATTTCCATAAGAGCATCCTGCCGGAACAGGAATATTGATCATAAGATAATCAGCATCTTTTTTCAGGCGTACATCCACAAGAAGCCTGGTGGCTTTTCCTGCTTCCAGAATTGTGACTGAATCGGTAAATGAAGTTGTGATTTCGAAATCATCATAATTGATCTCAGGGTCCTTATCCCAAAACCGTTGATAGTATGATAAATACAAAGGCATATTCCCGGTCTTTGTGATCTCAATACTATTATTATTATCAAGTTCAACCTGATAAGGGAATGCATCAATGGGTTTATCCGATACACTTTTGATGATCAGTTGGGCATTTTCTATGGGCTGCTCATTTTTAATAAGGTCTGGCAAGATATTCTCGATAATTTTTGATGCTTCAAAAGTATTGCGCCAATGTCCATTGTTTTGACTGTTTAATAAATAATACCGGATGCCTTCAAGTATTTCGCTGTGGTCAAGAGTATCATTTTTCAGAACCTGATACGCCAATAGTGTATTTTGTATATCATTATCGGTTAGATTAAATATCAAAGAGCTATCGGAAAAATGAATACTACCCAAATAACTTTTCTCAAGATAATTCATGATGGTATCAAGTGTATACGGTAAGCCATAGTGTTGTTGTAATGCAATAAGTTTGAGTCTTTGATTCAGTTTTAGGTTTTTATGCTTTTCAATCGGTCTTAAATACAAGTCCTGTGAAGCTTTAACATCAAGCAATTTCAGGACGTCAAGAATTTGCAATTTGCTGTCTAGATTTTTAATCTTATCCAGCTCCCACAAGGCATGGTCAACTATTTTATCTTCATTTATATCAGTTTCATAACCATTTTCAGAAGCCTGCATCAAAGCCTCAATTACATGCTTACTTATCCATAAATTATTGCCGGAAGAAGCCCACCAACCCCATAAACCTGAATCTTTTTGATTTTTTTCAAGTTTCTTTATGGTGCGTTTTATCTTATTGTCATACTTAAATTCTTCTTTTTGCAATTCTCTTAATTTTTTCAGGGCGATAAGTCCTTTCAATTTGGAGGCCAGCTGTTCATTGCATTCGTATCGGTAATTAATTAGATATTGAATTTCATCTTCAATTACATCTACGGCATTTGCTCTGGCATAAATAGTGGCCGGTGCCAGAGTAGTGTCAGGGTTAATGGCAAAAGTGGTATCATGGTTCAAAATGAGGAATGCTCCTTTTGATTTTTCAATACCCAATGGATATAATGGTATATCTTTTTGTTCGCCATCAAAGTATCCATCATCTCTTTCAAGGGAATAAGTAATCTGAAGGGAATCACCATGACCTGAAATTAGCATGCTGTCAATAACGGCATTGCCAACCAAAGCCGGCTGTTTCATTTTTTCTTCGCCATTTACCTTAAATGCGGTGATTATTAATGCTGTATCAGGTAAATAGTTTAATGATTTGCCAATAACATATGTGGTGTCTTTTTCCAGTAAAAAACGTGGGGTTGCCAGGCGGGCCATGAGCGGTTTATATGATTTAATATTATTTCGGACTTCGCCAGATTGCCGATTAATGCTTACCGCCATGTAGTAGGTCTTCCAACTGGTTACATCATCGGGAAAAGTTACTTCGAATTTTGCCTGTCCATTCTTATCTGTGGTCAGGCCCGGCTGCCAGAATGCATAATCGGAAAAGTTATTACGAAGTGCATTGGCTTTTTTCGATGAGGCATAAAATGCCTCGTCAAAATCGGCACCTTTATTATCAAAAGAAGTCATTGGCTGATTGGTACTGATCAACACCACTCCATAGGTCCCTTTTTCACCATAAAGCTTTAAGGCTTCTTCACCCCCGATTACTTTCATAGACTTCACATCCAGCAATTCAAGGGCTTCAATGTTTCCATTGTATATTTCTCCGTCAATAACATAAAGTGGAGGTTTAATATTTTCTTCAGCCGAAACTCCCCTTATTTCTATAAGCTTATCTTTAGCATTTTTTTGAATGGTAACGCCGGGAATTTTCCCCTGCAGTATTTCTAATGGGGGTTGAGAAGTAATTGGTATACCTATCCCATAATCTACTTCCATTTTAGATACTGCGGCGGTAAGGTGTTTTTTAGTCTGTACGCCATAACCCACCACTACGACTTCACTGAGTTGTTGGATATCAGCTTGCATAAATACCGATTCAGTGCCACTGCCGATGTATTTTTCCTCCGTTGTTAATCCGATGAATGAAAAAATTAATATGTCTCGACCAAAAGGAACCTTCAAATGATAATAGCCATTCAAATCCGTCACAGTACCAATAGTAGTTCCTTTTACGATTACATTTACTCCTGGTATGGGTTGATTATCCTCATTGGAATATACGAAACCATCCACATATTTTCCAGGACCATCATATACAAACTGTTTGGAATACAATTTCCTGATATAATCGTAGTCCAGTTTTTGGAGAACGGGTGGTTTTTTCGGTCCGTATATTACTTTTTCAATCAACTTACTGACACGAATACTGAAAGTGTCTTTCTTAAATTCCTGATCCTGCTCAAGTTTGAAAAAATTGATCCCGTTTTGTTTGACGTAAAGGGAGTCTTTAACCTGATACCTGGAGCCGGCATAAAAAAAGATCAGTTGATAATACCCTTCTTTCAGGTCGTAAAAATCCTTGATCTTACCCGGGTATATCCTTACAAAATCGGAATTATCATAGCGGAAAACTAACGTGTTTAAGGGCTGTTCCTGAGTTTCTTCATTACTCTGACGGTAAAATTCTAACCAAACCGTACCCGTATTTTTACTGCTTTGCTTTGGGAAATTATATGATGGGTTTATTCTTCTTAATCGCCTTAAATATTCTTTCCACCTGTACTGGAGGGCTTTTTTGGTTAAAACTGTATCCTCAATGGTTGTTTTCGCTGAATACGAATAGAGGTATTTCGGGTACCTGTAGCTATCCATGCTGCGCATTTTTAGTATATCCGGATAAAAATCATATTCGAAGCTGGGTTCATGTTGGAAATAGGTGGAAAAGCTATCAATTAAGTGAAAAGCCACTCTTCCCGATACTGGCCCGGCAAAGTTTTCCGACAACCGATAATTGTCTCCGGGTTCTAATAGGTGTATGTTGTCATTGTTGTTTATGTACATTATCCGGTTAGGATAGTGATAGCGATAAGGAAAAATATAGCGGTAAAGGTTATTCTTTTCGTAACTGCTCAGAACTGATTTCGCATTGGTAATCCACAAGTCTTTGGCATATTGTGTTGGGTCAATACTGAAAATAGTTTTAAGACCTTCTTTAAAATACACACTATCAAGAGTTACCACTTTTTCAGTAAGCCTCAACTTAATTTTATGATAGCTGCTATCAATTCGGAAAGCGTATGGCGAAGCATGTGTTGACCAACTGAAATATACTGGTTTACGATCAACATATATGACGTGAATAGGTTCGATGACCCCATCTTCAATTACGAATGGAGCAAATTGAGTAATTGAATCAGAGGTAGCATATTCATAGCGATAGATATTTTTACCCGGATACAGGAATTTATAGTATTCAATTGAGTCAATTCCAGCCAGCATTTTCCAACTTTCATAATCCAGTTTTGAAACAAAAGAAGTTGAGTTGAAGTCTTTTAGATCGAAATTGTTAATGATATATTTGGCAATACCTTTTTGGTGAAATAGGGGTGGTGATTCGGGGTTATAATCAAACTTACTGGTTACGGAAAAGGCGGTAAGGTCAACGTCTTTCACCGGCTTGCCCTTATAATCTTTAACTTCTACTTTGATTTCAGCCGTTTGACCGGGATAAATGAGTTGGGGTTCTTCAACGTTTATGAACAAGTGGTTCTGCTGTGAGCGAATTTCAAAATCTTCTTTAAGTATTTTTCCCGCCCATAAATACCTAATGGAAACAACAAAAGGTTTTTTTGTATTCGCTTTGGCTTTAAAATTTAAATCTTTGGTATAACCGGCAGCAAACTTTTTATTCTTTTTATAAATGTAGTAGGTAAGAGGGATATTGTGCGGGTTGTCGGCGTATACAAATAAGGAGTCGTGTGTTCGCCTGGAATAAACATTAATTTCGGCATCTTCCCGGGGTATTTCCAGAGTTTCTTTTCCTTTTTCTGAGGCAATAATGTAATTGGCATAATAGGGATTGATATTTAACGTGTAAGGCAATTCACCGCTATAAATAAGCGTGTCATTGTCGAAATTGTCGCTTGCATATAATTCTACTTGCTTTGATTGCGACTTGCCGTTTTCTAAGTATTCAAAGGTAATGCTGTCGCCTTTTAACCGGAAATCAAATTTGCTTGAATAGTAATTGTAGTAAATAACCAAATCTTCAGAAATAGTTGAATTATCTGAGGTGGTCAGGCTAACATGTACGTTATAATCGAAATTGGCAGCGGGAAAATCAAGATCGTCAATACTTATTTCCGTATCCTTCACAGGATCAAGCTTTTGTTCAAAATAGAGGAGAGTGTCGGGAATAAAAACCCGGGTGTCGTGAAAATCATGGATTTCCGTCGGGCTTACCAAAATGGTAAGCTGCCCATCAAGTATGTTTAATTCATTGGCATCTTTTGCGCGTACAAAAATAGAAATAGCTTCACCTTTATGATGTTCCCCTTCATCTGTTGTGAGCTCAAGATTCAGGTCATTTAATTCGTAATCTTCATATTTAAAGGATTCAGATAAATAAGTTTTGTTTTCGTTTAAATCCAGAGAAATACTGTACCATTGGTCTAGCTTCAGGTTCAATGAATCATGTAAGGTGAACTCGAAGGTGTAGGCTCCGGGTCGATAAGGGTCGAGCTTCTTAAGTAATATGTTTTTACGGTTGGCATAAAGATTTACCAAGACCTGTTTTTTTATCGGCTTACCTTTTTTGGTGATAAAGGCCTTGAACTTAACTGTATCACCGGGTAAATATTTCGGTTTATTAAAAACCATATAACCCTTGTGTTTTTGTTCGAACTTATAATTATTGTAGTAGCCGCAATAATAATCGTCGAAAATGCAGGCTACTTTATGATAGGCTTTTTCGAAAAAATATGCTGTGCTGCCAATTGTGCCTACCGGGTTTCTATAAACCACGGACTTTACCCCGTCAATGGGTATAAATAAAACAAACCTTACGGGTTTCCAGACATATTGTACCGGACTACCATAAATAACTTTCCGCGCGTTTCGTTTAAAAGCAGAGTTGTTGAACTCTCGTGATAAATTATAATAAGCTGTAAAGCCATTGTGATTTACTTCCAGCAATCCTTTTTTATTCGACTTTTTATCTACATAGGCATCAACCTTTTTATTGTATCGAAGCCTTTTCCAGCCGCATTTAACTTTGGCATCTTTTATTGGGTTACCATGTAGGTCAAAAATCCTTATTTGAAGATCAGTATTGTTATTGATTATATAAATATTGAAGTCCTGTATCGAAGTGATAAATGTTTTTTGTTCTTCTTTGTAAGAATAGGTTTTCAGATAATGGCCCTTAGGCAGAACTTTATTATAGGTGCTGTCCGTGGGATATCGATCGATAAGTGTATGAAAGAATGATGAATCTACTTCCCAGATGTCTTTCCCATATACTTTTTTAGCTTCTTTATCACTAATCCTAAAAATATAGGTATAGTAGCTTGATTCTCTGCTCTCCAATAAATTCTGAGCGGTAGACCAGTTGGATAGGGCGAGGGTAGTAAGAAGAATGAGTGTAATGCGAACTTTCATAGTGACAATACTTTTATAACAGGATGCCATTGCTGAAGTGATTCCATAAATTTTTTTAGAAAGCGGATTCAAAATGCAATGGAAAAAGAAAACCGATTCGTTTATCGCTGTATAAATTAACGATGATTCGTTTAATATATGGTGTATTACCTTGATTTTTTTGTTGAGAGAAATTGAACCAGGCCGATATGTTAAAACTCAATATCCTCCGGTACCCATTGGGCGGCCTGGATGATGCGCTTTATGTCCCTGAGGCCTACTTTTCCTTTGAACAACTGGTGTTGTGCATTCCATTTTTCGGTTGCTTTGTACAGTTTTCCGGCATCGGCCCGGGCAATCTTGCGGGCTGAGTCGTAGCCGGTCTGGTACAGCAAGTAGGCAAAGGTGTGGTTGACCCACTGGATCCGCGATAGGTCGGTTAAATGTGCCAGCTGATCTATTATGTTGCTATCAATTCCGGTTTCTTCTGCCAGCTCCTGCCTCTTCCGTAGCGTAATAACCCGATCGTACAATTGAAGGGTGTTTTTTATCCCTGCCTTCTCCAGTAGGCCACTTATTTCAGGGGCCAGCTCGGGAAAGTCCGAAATGTTATTGGGTTTTGATTGGTAGCTTCTGAGTTCGCGGCCCAGCACGGTAAGAAAATCAATGTCCACCAGGCTGCTTTCGAACAGAGCGATGAGTTTGGGTCGCGTCTTTGTGGCAGCCAGTACATCGGCGAGATGGTGGATACCGGCTTTTTCAAGCGCTTTAAATCGCAGGGCGGTCTGCTCGAGCAGTATGGCTCTGCTGGGGACCAGGTCAATTTCCTGTAAGAGGCGTGCATAGTCGCTCAGGGATATGGCGGCGAAATCGGGGTAGTAGCCCATGTGCTTTTTAGCTTACAACGATGAACCGGTAGCGCCGGGTTCCCGTGTGTTCCGGTATTATTTTTTCGGTTCTTTTATCCGCTCGAACTTCAGGTTTTCCAGCTCGTTTTTCACCGATTTTCCCGGCCGGAAGTGCATATTGATCTTTTTAACGTTTTTGGGCGAGACATCTTTTTTACGGAGCTGCCCTTCTGACGAGACCGTAAGTTTAAAACTCCCCAATCGGCCCAGCTGCACGCCGCGGCCCTGTGCCAGCTCCTGAGGAACTAAACGGATAAGCGATTCCAGCACGGCGAGAACATCCGGCGGGTTTACAGTAGAATAGCGGGATATCATTTCGACAAGCCCCTGCAGGTCTGTCGTGTCTTTCTGCAAAAGGCTCAGATAATACTTGTCCGGCTCTTTGCGGTTGATTTGATTTGATCTTTTAACGATGTTGTACTGTACGGGCATAATGCAGGTCTTTTGATTAAAAAATAAAATATATATTTAACTATAAGTAAGTATATATATAAACATAACTAAGTATATACTTATATGCAAATAAGTATATATATAAATCAATTTATGTATATATTTATGCACGTACAAATATATATTTATTTGTATGCAAGTATATATATAAATATAAATAAATATATATTTATTCTAAAATAAGTATATACTTGTATTAAAGTAAGTATATACATTAATATAAAAAAGTATATATTTAAATTAAATATCTTCAGGTTAATACTTATATAAGTTGGGAAGAAAGCGTAAAGATGTCATGGCCTATGAGGTATAGCTGAGGATGGAATGGAGATTGTCCGCGACGGAAAGGCCCTTTATCATTATTGTGTTTTCAGCGCTCATCGGAACACTGAAAACAACAATGATAGTTTTACGCTTTTCGATTTCTATTGCGATCCGTGGTGTAGCAGATCGTGCCTGAAAACCCCAATTTTAAACCGTTGCTTCCAGGGTTTGGCCTATTTTTTCCAATGCAAGTAGTCTTGACCAGGTTTTGTCCGTATGTTCCTGAATTTCTTTTACAATATGTTCATTGCCTTCCTTAAATAAATGCCGGAATCTTCCCTGTAATTTCATGCATTCTGTAACCGGGCAGTCCCGCTCGGGGTAATGATTGATTTTGTAGTTCAAATGCTCTATTTCGAAAAGTGGAAACAACTTCGATTCAACGGCAAGTCTTCCTATTGTAATGGAAAGTGCAGGATCGGTTTTGTGCCCCGGAGGACAGGGGCCATCTATCATGAGAAGCCTAAAACCTTTGGTATCTCTGGCACGGGCCATTTTGGTCCTTAAATCCTCCATAAATGCCAGGGAACCGGTTGCGGCATAGGGTATATTGTGTGCGCCGACTATTCCCATCAAATCTTTGGGCCAGGTTTTTTTATATCCCGGTCCGGGGTTTGTGGTCGTAACTGCGCCAAAAGGAGTGGCGCTACTGGTCTGAATTCCGGTATTCATATAAGCGCCGTTGTTGTTGACGATATAGAGTATGTTTTCACCTCTTGTAGCTGCTCCCGACATCGATTGAAAGCCGATGTCAAAAGTACCGCCATCACCGGCCAATACAACAACAGGAACATCTTTTTTTCCTTGCCGGTCCAATGCTGCCCTGACACCTGTAGCAGTGGCAGGGGCTGCCGCAAAAATAGTATGGACAACGCTGCCCTTTAATTCATTCATCGGGTATGGGCCGGCTATGATAGAAAAACAGGAAGCCGGAACTACATAAACAGTTTCTTCACCCATTATGCTCGCCAGGTGGCGAACTAATAAGGACCATCCACAGCCTCGACAGCTTAGCGCTCCCGGATGAACTTTTTCATCTTTTATCACAAAATCGTATAACGGTTCCATATTTTTCCTGTCATTAATTTTCAATATCGATCCAGTTCACTTCATCTAAATGCACTTTATCTGCGCTGGATCGGTTCCTGATTTTATAAAGTATTTTTTCTATGGTGATGGGCGATACATCTTTACCTCCTACACCCGCATAAAAATCATACATGGTATAATTTTTACTGTAAAGTGCGCGTTTCATTTCCTGCATTATCGCTCCAAAGTGATCACCCATAAAGTTTCTTTCCACACAAGCGATTACCGCGTCGCCCGGCAGTTCTTTAAGGGCTTCGTTCACTGATTTTTTCGGAAACGGCTTGAAAAGTCTTAACTTTAACAGACCCACCTCGGGGTATTTCCTGATCACGCCCTTTGCAGTGGTGGAGAGACTTGACATCGTGACCAAGACGGTTTTTGTATGAGGCCCGATATTTACAGCTTCTACATTTTGATACTTTCTTCCGAAGTGCTTTTCAAAACGATCAGAGACCTCCGTCGACAGATTTTCAACTGTATTCATGTCCTTCCAGAATGCATAATTGAATTTCTCATAATGCTCAGGTGGTATCAATCCTCCTATAGCTATAGGCTCTTCGGCATTTACTTCCTTACCTGTCAATTTCTTTTTGGGCAGGAACTCATCCACCAGTGACTGTTCCGGTACCCAGATGTTCTCGCTGGTATGACTCTGATAAAAGGCATCCAGAACCACCATTACCGGTATTTCCAGCTTTTCGGAGATGATGTAGGACTGAATTATGGTGTCCAGTACTTCCTGTGAACTTTCGCCGTAAAACTGGATCCAGCCGGTATCCCTTTGCGAAAGCGAGTCCGATTGGTCAGACCAAATATTCCAGGGGATCGAAGGTCTGCCGACATTGCAAACGACCATCGGCAACCTAAAGTGCGCTATGGCGTGAAGGACCTCATGGGCATAAAAAAGACCCTGTCCGCTTGTAGCAGTAAATACTCTTTCCCCGACAATTGCAGCGCCCATTGCTGCTGCAAATACGGAGTGCTCACTATCCATATTGATGTACGTGGCATCCATTTTCCCACTGGATACTTTCTCTGAGAGCTGCTCGACAATAGAGGTCTGTGGAGTAATTGGATAGGCCGGTATGAATCCGGCTCTGCATAATTTTGCGGCTTCCGCTGCTGCAAAATTACCTTTCATGATCATTGATTCGTGCCGGGGGTATTTAACAAAACCTTTTTCGGCTGTAGAATCTAATGTGTCGGTATAATCAGTTTGATATTTGTTCATTGGATACGTCGCTAAAGTCAAAGTTCATTGCAGAGCAAGGGCATTCATTTACGCATATTCCGCAGCCCTTACAATAGTCGTAATTAATTCTTATGCGGCCGGTATCATCAACAAATACGGCTGCATCGGGACAATAATTATAACAGTTGCCGCAGCTGAAGCACTCACCACAATGCAAACATCTTGCACCTTCGAATACTATATCCGTTTCATCCAGGCCTTCAACCACTTCTGAAAAATCGTTATACAGATCTTTAGGTTGATGTACCTTACCATCCAATCTGGGGCTGGGAAGGTAGTAGGCAAAATTGATATCTTTTGGCAGTACTACTTCTGGCAATGTGTCCTCGTGGTGATAGGGCAGGTTTTGCAGCATGGCATGAATTTCCTCTGCCGCTTTATTACCGCTACCAATAGCCTCGGTTACCGTTCCTCCCCATGCCATGTCACCGGCACAAAATACAGGGGTATTTGCCGCATATTTAATTCTGCCCTGTTCCGGTATGATTTCGTTACCATCGAATACATATTCATCGAACCGTTGTCCGACTGCTGAAATCACATGGTCCACTTCTATAATTTGTTCAGAACCTTTTTTCGGGATCGGTCTTCTTCTGCCGGATGCATCAGCGTCACCTAGTTCCATTTCAATGAGTTCCATTTCAAGCTTTCCGCCTGCTATTCTGTTTAAGGCGGTAGGGGCAGCGAGGAACTTAAATTTCACGCCTTCTTTAATGGCTTCCTCAACTTCAAGGGAAATTGCCGGCATTTCCTTGTGTGTTCTGCGGTAGTAAATGGTTGGCGATGCACCCAGTCTCAGAGAGGTACGGGCAACATCAATGGCCGTATTCCCACCTCCAATGATGGCTACTTCGTCTTCTTTTTTAATACCAGCAGCGTCACCTTCCAGTTTAAACTTCCGCAGAAATGATATGCCTTCCATTGCCAGGTCTTCGTTTTTGATATGCATGGAGGACTCAATATGAGAACCTACCGCTGCAACAATGGCTGAAAAATTTTCTGCGAGTTCATCGATGGTGACTTTTTTGTTCAGGACGATTTTCACTCCTCGTTTCTCAATATTTTCGATCTCACTGTCGAGTATATTTTTAGGAAGACGGAATTCGGGAATACCGGTTCTCATCATTCCACCGGCATAAGGCAGCGCCTCAAAAACCGTGGTTTCATAGCCTTTTTCCACCAGCCTGAGCGCGGTTGTCAAACCGGCAGGACCTGCCCCGATTACGGCAATTTTTTCCTTCTGAGTGATAGGCGCCTTTTCAATTTTGCGTTGAAACTGTCTGTCGCCCAGGAATCTTTCGATAGCGCCAATGTTCAATCCTTTGTCTACCTCATTCCTATTACAATTTTGCTCACAAAAATGAGGGCACACTCTTCCGCAAACGGAGGGAAATGGATTTTTGGAGTAGATCGTGTCAAAGGCTTCGTTGTATTTTTTTTCAGTGGCCAGACGCACAAATTCCCTTACGTCGGTTCCTGCCGGACAATTGGATGTGCACGGAGGAGTTTTGGTAATGTAGGTAGGGGTCAAGACACGCCAATTTCCGGTCTTGTTTAAAGACATGGGCTGTACCCAGGAAGGATTGGTAAAGTCACCATTTGGTTTATTTTTTTCCGCGGCCAGGATTTCTTCTATGTTGTAATAGATATCCTCTGCCTCCGTTTTATGAAACGACTCAATGAGCATTTCATTTTTACTTTCCAACCCAAGCACATTTTCATACGCCTGAAGCATTGATTTAGCGTTTGCTTCAGGTTTAGCAGGTATTTCTTTTGTCACAATGGCTTTGGCAATTTCAGGATCGCCCTCAAGCACCCTCATAATGGCGCCTATCATCGCCGCATTAACGATTGGAAGTGATTTACTTCCCAAACCATTTTCAATGGATATCTGCGTAGCCGGAACCGTATACACACTTTTGGATTGTCCGGAATACTCAGAAATAGGCTTTTCTGTATTTAACAGTATAGAACCTTCTTTCTGAAGGCCGTTAAAAACAGGAACCATGTTGATGAGGGTTTCATCGAAAACCACGATGAGGTTTGGGTGGTAAATATTGCTTCTGTTCAGTATTTCGCCTTTAGATACTCGCAGGAAGGCCTGAATGGGAGCCCCGGTACGTTCAACACCAAAAGCAGGAAATGATTGTACATGAAAATCCCCGAGTTTGCTAAAGATTTTTGCCAGAATTTCGAAAGCGGTAACCATTCCCTGGCCGCCCCTGGCATGACCTCGGATTTCTAACATAATTTTGCTTTTCTTTTATGCAATAATTGCTGTGATTTCTTCAATCAATATACCTCAAAACGGCGATAATCACAAGAAATAACGCTAGTAAAACGGGGTGGTTTTTCAGTGAGATCAGTGGCTGTCTTATGAACCAAGCACAACGCGCTTTACATGCTGAATTTCACTTTTGGTTTTGGTGGAATGACTGGCCGGAAACAAGTATAAAAAAAATCTCAATTTTTGCAGAGCCGATTAATTCCTATTGCGATCGATAAAATTACAAAACCTTGATTGATAGTGAATCCTGATTTTGTAATTGTACCGTTTGTCAGAATGGCGGCTCAAAATTCTGTAAATATGAGAGCTAAAATACCGGAAGATATTTAATTATCGTCTCAGGGAATTGACTGATAAAGTTGATACTAAAAATACAAATAGTACTGGGTCAATTGGAGCAGTATTGAATTTCACACTACTTCTTCTGATTATAGGTGTTTTTGAGTAATTAGGGTAAAATTATTTGGTGGGAATACAGATAAATTCACTTGTTAGATATACTAAAAAGATATTTTTATGGTATATATTAAATTTATCATGAAAACAATATCCTTAAAAATAGACGATTCGATTTTCGGCGAGATAGAAAAAATACTTGCCCGGATTAAGAAACCAAGAAATCGTTATATAAATGAATCGATTGAGTATTATAATAAAATTCAACGAAAACAGATTCTGGAGAAAAAACATAAAATGGAATCTGGATTAGTTAAAGAGGACTCAATGTCTGAGCTTAAAGATTTCGAGGAGATTGATTATGCCGATTAAGCAATTTGAAATCAGGATTGCAGATTTAAATCCACAGATGGGAATTGAACACGGTAAAACAAGACCGGTTATAGTGATACAAACAAATCTTCTCAACAAAACACCCCATCCAACGACTATTGTTTGTCCGGTTACAACAAACGTGAAAAAGGGTTCTGAGATAGTAAGGGTACATCTTAAAAAAGGAACCGCAAACCTACAGCAGGCTTGTGATGTTACGGTGGATCAAATTCGTGTAATTGATAATAAACGACTGACAAAAAGAGTTGGTCTTTTACCAGATGAACTGATTGAACTAGCACAAGAAAATATTCGAATAGTAAGTGACCTTGAAAAATGCACGACACTACAACTCGCGGCCAAAGCCAATAAGGGGCTCGGTGGTATGCAAAGGTTGGTGGCCCGCTTCAAATTTTAGTGTATCTTTATATGCAAAAAGCCCGCAATCCTTTACTGGCCATATCGCCATCTATTGGCGGTAATTTGATGGAACCAAAAAACAATAATTATGAGCAAAGAAAAAGCCACAATCATACCGACAATGAAATACCAAAATGCCCAATCGGCAATTGAATGGTTATGCAGCGCTTTCGGATTTGAAAAACACCTTATAGTGCAGGGAGAAAATGACAACATTGCTCACGCACAACTGACACTGGGAAGCGCAATGATTATGCTCGGTTCTGTAAGTAACGATGAATATGGAAAACTAATTCAAACTCCGAAAAAATTATACGGACTCAATACACAGGCACCATACATTATTGTAGAGAATATTGATGAACACTATAAAAAAGCAGTTCAAGAAGGTGCTGAAATAGTAATTGAAATCAAAGATGAAGATTACGGCGGACGTGGTTACACCTGTCGAGATAAAGAAGGACATATTTGGAACTTTGGTTCATACGACCCTTGGAACGAATAGAATTAATTAAGCGAATAAGCTAAAATAAAAAAATAGGGAAGGGTATTTATGCAATATGAAAAAACAACGCAAACCACTTTCGACGAAAAAGCCCCCTTTTCCCTCGAAAGACTATAAGGTCATTGAGGATTGGATGTCGGGTCGAATTATGCCAGGGATTCAACCAATGATTAAGGAAATTGACAGCCTTATTCATGATTTAATCCCTAATCTACAATACGCAATCAAATGGGGAAATGCATATTACGGAACAAATGAATTAGGATGGCTAATTGAGTTAGCAGCTTATGACGTGTCAGCTAATATCGTTTTCCTCAGCGGAGCAGCTTTTGACCCTCAACCTCCTTTGGGTACAGGAGGAGAAACAAGATACATTAAGCTAAATACAATCGATGAGGTAAATGACCAGCATGTAATTGATTTCATAAAACAGGCAGCAACTCTAGATGGTTGGAGATAAATAAAAACTACCGCCAAACCTCAAAGTATAACTGAAATTAAGGCATACTTTAAGTAGCTACTCAAAACATCAAAAGATCAGCATTAAACAAATGCATATAGCTCCTGGCTGGCGAGGCATTGCAATCAAGGATTTTTTACACTAGCAATTATTCCCGGTCGGTGAGGAAAATGCTAGAAATCCGCAATAAGCCATATACAAACCGTTGAGGTGAATCCTTTTTAAACCTACTTAAATTCCTATTCGTTGAATAGTGATTAACTACTCAAGTTTCGCAGTAGAATAAGTAGTTGAGAATGAGTATAAAAAGAAAATAAAAAGCAACATGATAATTAGGTTAAGACACTGTATTTCAGTATCTTAACTGTGGTTTCCAAATCACATTACCATGTTGCAACATAAAGATACA
>DNTA01000076.1 GCA_003500135.1 Cytophagales bacterium
CCCTTTTTGGCGAGGTTTTCCATGACTTGCGTAGCCCAAACTGTGGGAATATGTGCCGCACTGCAAATTTTTAATAGTTCTTCCTGTACTATACCAACATTTTCCCAACCACATTCTATGGCCAGGTCACCTCTGGCTATCATTACGCCGATAGGCTTCATTCGCATGGCTTTCAGGAGTATCTTCACAATATTCCTAAAACCTGTCATGGTTTCTATTTTTAATACTACCCCTATTTCATTTAGCGCTCCAAGTTTTTCTATTTCATTTAATAACTCTTCTACATCACCTGGTTGATTAACGAATGACATATTGGCCACATCTGCATTTTTGATTACAAATTTCAGGTCTTCGCGATCCTTATTGGTGAGCCCTGATATGTTTAGGTCACTCAATGGAAAGTTTATTCCTTTATCGGCCTTTAATTTTGACCCCAACTCTTTGGCATATGTGATATCAATGAGCAATTCTTCACTGGTATTTTCCAATATGCTACCAACGATTTTACCATCATCAAAAACAACCACATCGCCCTCTTTAACATATTCAAATACTTCAGAAGAAGTACAGGACACGTGGGCCATTTTCAACAGGTTCCCGTCTTCATCGTAGGCAGCAGGTTCACCGGGCAGCACTTTTTTGTGTATGATCAACCTATCTCCTTTTTTAAGCCTGAGGAACTGCTCTAAAGGAGGTATTTCACCAATCCTGTACGTACTCATTTCCTGCTCAAGGATCAATTCCATTCCGGTTTGTAAATATGCCGTATCATAACAGTTGACCCAGGCTACCTCACCCTCAAGGTGGACAACCTTTAAATGACGCTTTTTGTCACGTGTATCCTTAAACATGATCAAATCCCCCACGCCGAGCTGTTCAATAAGATTTTTCGGTACAGGTATGTAAATGTTTTCCTCATCCGGAAACATTTGACCTTCCGGCAGCAACCCTGCCCTGCCCGGATTGGTTACTTGTCCCAGACTATTCCTCTCCGGTCGCAGGTGAGCAACTTTAGGGCCGGGTTCAATCACTCCCGTTCTGATTTTTGGCCCACCCAGGTCCATGGTGATTTTCGCTTTTTTTCCTGTTTTCTTCATTGCCATACGAGCATGCTCGATCATGGCCAGCCATTCGAATGAAGAATCATGTGCACAGTTGATCCTGATGGTATTCATACCTTTTTGCATCATGCCTAAAGAAAGCCCAGGGTCTGTGGCGGCCGAATCGGGTTGGGTGACCATAATTCGTACGGACCGTTTTTTACTTCTGTTTCCAAAAAGTTCCTTTGCATTTCGACGTGACAACTTCTCGCTTTTCTTAATTGAAATTGCAGGTTTTCGCTTTTTAAAATCTTTCTTTTTTATTAACCGGTACAATATTTTTTTTGCAGCCAGTAAACTAGACATGACATGCCCTTCGGCGTTTTTCAATCCACTTAGGCCCTTGTTGAATAAAAATTGCTGCAACTCGGTAGTATCTTGTTTTCTAAAAGCCAGGTAGTGCACGAGATTTACGGCACTATAGTAGTACTCCGGATGCACCCTGGAAAGGTCCTCCTTATAATTCTCCTCATAATTATGACACGCATCTATTATGCCGTCAATGGTCTTGATCATTCGAATTATCCGGCTTTTGGTCGTAGGCTTCATTCTGCTTAGATTTTTTATAAAGATAGAAAAGATAAACCAGCCATATTCAATATTGCACAACACTTTAAATTATCACATTATTCACTAACTTCAACTTGTCTTTTTCACGTGCCAAACACTTAAATATTATGAAAACCAAACAAGAGCATTGCTATGACTATCCCCGTCCGGCAGTTAGTACCGATATACTTGTTTTCGGTATAGATGACCAAAGTATCCGTATTTTGTTGATAAAACGAAAAAATGAACCCTTCCAGAATAAATGGGCGCTACCCGGGGGATTTCTTGAAATGGATGAACCTGGACAAAATGGCGCGCTACGTGAATTAAAGGAAGAAACATCTCTTGAGCTGGAAGAATTACAGCATCTCGGTGCATATTCAGAACCAGACCGGGATCCCAGAGGCCGAATGATCTCTTTAGCCTATTACGAAATTGTACATTTGAACGAAATGGCAATACAAGCAGCAGACGATGCCAAAGAAGCGCAGTGGTTTGAGCTAAATGAATTGCCAGAACTGGCTTTTGATCATAAAAAAATGATTAATGAAGCTATTTTAGACATTCGCAGAAAAAGCATGACTGAAGGCTATTTGTTGCGTAAAACCGGCCATTCTTTTACCTTAAAGTGGTTGTATGACGTCCACCATACATTATATATGACCAACTTATCTTTTTCTGAATTCAGATCGGCATGTCTTCAATCCAATATATTTTTGCATAAGGAAAGCGATGAAGAAGAGAAATATCAGGTTCTGGGCTTGTTTAGTATCAAAGATTTCCTTTCATTCTATTCGAACCTAATCGATTGACCATGATAAAAAAAAGCCGTAAAAAGAATTTACTTCTCATCATTGATATGCAGCACGACTTTGCCGCAAATGGCGGCAGTTTATACGTTCCAGGTGCAGAAGAAGATGTGTTAAGAGTTGCAAAGGTGATTGTGAAACACGATAAAGCCATAGATCATATCATTTTTACTCAAGACACACATCACGTACTCGATATATCTCATCCCGGTTTTTGGAGAAATGAAAAGGGGGAATCACCTGAACCTTTTACAGAAATCAAAAGTATGCAGGTAGCGAAAGGTGAATGGATCCCTATCGAAGATACCGGATATGTGTTGAACTACCTTGAAAACCTTGAAGCGAAAGGCGAATTTCCTCATGTGGTTTGGCCAGAGCATTGCCTGATTGGAAGTGTAGGCCATGCCCTCGTGCCGCCACTGGTAGAAAAAGCTGCTGACTGGGCACGAAAAGGCAGAAGATATGAGGTAGTTCAAAAAGGTATTAATCCAATGACAGAACACTTCGGCGCTTTAAGAGCCAATGTGCCAATCGATGATGCCCCGGAAACACAACTCAACATGGCGCTTGTAGATCAATTACATCAATTTGAAAATATAATTATTGCCGGAGAAGCTAAAAGCCATTGTATAGCTAATACGCTCAAACAAATTCTGGAACTTGAAAAATACTCTTTCAATTTGACCGTACTGGATGATTGCATGTCACCTGTTCCCGGATTTGAAAAGATTGCCGACCCGATTTATCAAAAAGCCAGAGATGCCGGGGTGCAGTTCATTAAGAGTAAAGACCTGATACTAACTTAAGTCTTCTGTGGGGTTTGTCGAAAAAGGTTTGTTTAAAAAAAGCCCTTAGATAAAATCCAGGGGCTTTTGTATCATTATTGTCAATATCTGATTATTCTGATGCTGTAGTATCAGCAGCCGAAGTTTTCTTTTTATCATCGCCGCCCGATTGTTCAATACGATACTCTTCATTCAGGCCTTTGATCACTTCATTGGTAATATCCAAAGCATCATCTGCATAAAGAATATTACTTCCTTTGCTGTAGAAGAGCACCATCTTCAACTTCTTGTCCTTGCCATAATCGCTGAGATAGGCCGCGATCTTATCATAAAGTTCGTTTTGCGATTTCGCATTTTCCTGCATCAGCTGGCTTTGCAACTGCTCACGTCTCATCAAAAGATTTTGTTCCCTTTGCTGAAGCTCCTCCTGCTTAGCCCTGGCCTGATTCATGGTCATACTGCCGGCAGTTTGTTGGAAAGTCTGTACTTCACGCTGGAAAACCTGCGCCTGGCCTTGTAGCTCTCTTTCCAGCCGTGAGCGCTTTCCTTCAAATTTATCGGAAAGATCCTGGAAATATTTGTAATTGTTCAAAAGTGAGTCGGTATGTACATAGGCAATGGTTACATTTTCGGCAATGGCAGTTGAATCGACTGAATCTTCCTCAGTCATTTCCATCGGGGAGGAACCACTGAAATGTAAAAAATACAGTACTCCTACTGCTACTAACAACACGATATTTAATACTAGGGATAAATTTTTCACGTTTATATTATTTTTATTTCAAATCTTGATTCAGTACTACCCCAGGGCATACCAATATTGCGCTAAAACGAAGCTTCGGCGCAAATATAAATAAAGATTATCAACAAGCAATCATTGAAGCAGATTAGGCCTGCTGGTCATCACCGGATGATTCCCTGGATTTTTCTATAAATGTGTAGGTAAACCTTGTGTCCTGACGATAAGTGTGGTTTTGAACGCCTTCCCATTCATCGTTTTGATCGATACTTTCGGACGCTCCCTTTCTATATTCCATTGGGTTCGAACGAATATTTACGGTGGAAATCTCCTTTCTTCTGAAAAATATGGCCATGACCACCCCACAGAATGCACCCAAAAGGTGAGATTCCCACGACATTTCAGGCATATCCCGATTTGGGAATAACCCATAAACCATACCTCCGTAGAGCACAATCACGACTAGTGAAAGGGCCATTAGTTGTGTGTTTTTTCTTAATATTCCACTGCACAAAATAAATGCGGCAACACCGTAAATCACCCCGCTGGCGCCAATATGGTAGGCATCCCGTCCCACTGTCCAAACCCATAACCCAGTGGAGATATAGATCCATAACAGTACTTCCACAGCTATTTTTTCGTAGAAATAAAACAGCGCTACACCAAGAAAAATGATGGGAAATGTATTGGATAGCAAATGGTAGAAATCACCGTGTACCAAAGGCCCTGTAAATATTCCGATGGCACCTTCCAGCGTTCTGGGCAAAATGCCCAAATGCCCCAGGTCATTACCAGTAGACCACTCAATCCCCTTTACCATCCAAAGCAACAGTGTGAAGCCCAGGGTGAGATAAACAGCTTTTCTAAAGATATGTTGTTCCTTATTGTTCAAATCATTTCAGACCAAAATGAATATACATATTTTTCAACGCGATTTCCATAAAAATGACTAGAAATACATTTCCTGCGCCAGACGGTATGTATTGGCATGAGCCTCAATAATATCAGCGATCCGTTCAGAATAACCTCCTCCCATGCTAACCATCACCGGAATATCATTTTTCCGGCATATTTCAAATACGAATTGATCACGTTCTTTACACCCTTCAATGGTTAACCCCAGGCGTCCCAGTTTGTCAGTTTTTAACACGTCTACTCCTGATTGAAAAAACACGAAGCCGGGCTCCTGCTCCTGTATGAGCCTGGGCAAATGATTTTTAAGCTCCTTAAGATATAACCTGTCATCCGTCCCATCAGCCAGGTCAACATCCAGGTCAGAATTTTCCTTTTTCAGAGGATAATTACGTTCACCATGCATGCTGAAGGTAAACACCCACGGCTCATTCCGGAATATCTCGGCAGTGCCATTTCCCTGATGAACATCGAGGTCAACTACCAATACTTTTTCCACCAACAACTGATCCAGTAAAAATTTCGCGGCTATAGCTATGTCATTAAGCAGGCAAAAACCCTCGCCCCGGTCGGTAAAAGCATGGTGCGTTCCGCCTGCAATATTCATGGCAACGCCGTGCTCCAAAGCAAAAAGAGCGCCTTTGACAGTGCCTCCAGCAATTTCCACTTCCCTTCGCACCAAAGATGGACTGTAGGGAAAACCAGTCCTTCTGATTTCCGCTTTGTCCAAGCCTCCATGCTGAAGCTTATCCCAGTAATCTTTCCTGTGCACCTGCAATATCTCTTTATCCACTACTGCCTCCGGGCTGAAAAAATTGTCTCTATTGACTGTTCCTTCGTATAACAATTGTTCCGGAAGAAGTGTATATTTTTCCATCGGAAAACGGTGGCCCTCAGGTAAGGGATGATGATAGTGTTCGTTCCAGGCTATTTTGAGCATTCAATAAGATTTACATTACAATAATCTCCCGAATCCAATTTTTGTTTGAAATCGAAGGAGGCATGTTCATTGGAATGGATAAGACCAATACTTCAAAACTATCAAATGTAATTGACCTGTAGGATTTTGGAAATATTTAAATTATTTGCCATACACTTTTGCACGATGTTTGCTAAGGGTTGATATGAATTTTTTTGATTTTACCATTTCAAGCCGGGATTTATATGCATCGTTCATTATTATTAATCTTATGTCCTGTTTTTATTTTTACATCATTCATCGCTCATTCGCAGGATATTATTCGCACTAAAAATGAAGCCACCGCTAAACCATCTTATGGTTTTTCGGGTGAATGGCAGTATTTGACAACTGACATTTACTTATTTAACGAAACGCGATTCAATAACCTTATCAATAACCTTGAGCGAAGCCCGAATAAAAACATCTTTGGCAAAATTACCGATGAGCAGGTTGAAATGCTTACCATCACGGCGAGGGTAAAAGATGTTGTCAATTTCAATAACCAGGAGGTAGTGTATCCCCTTTTTAATTATAAGGTAGACTACGGTAAAGACCAGAAATATAAAACACAAGGCTTTGCGGGAACAGAAGCCATCCGCATGTTTGATAATTTACCCCTGGCCACCACCAAGAATTTTATCAATGCTGTGATCGATGGAACGGTAATTACCAACACCGAAGGCAATAAAGTAATGGGCCTGATTGCTCAACAATTGCAAAACATTGCCAACTTCACCAACCCAAGTACTGCTGTATTCACCATAATTGGCGAAATGGGTAAATACCTCGAAAGCAGTAGTCGCAAAAAACAGTACAAATTCAGCTCTACTATTCGACTGTACGACGATGCCAAATTCAGCAAGCGACTGCATTCGATAAATGTATTTTCTCTACGCCCTTCAAGAGAAATGCATAAGGAAAACTTTGATGCCGCTCGCCTGGAAGCATATGTTTCGCTATTGGAGTTTGAAGACCAGGAACCGATAACTTACGATCAGCTCAAAACATTACTTCCCTATGATGAATATCCGTTTTTTGTGGTCGTCAATTATAAGTCAAAATACAACCCCCCGGCCATTAATGAGGACCGTATCGACTATGAGTATATTGATGAATACAAGCAAAGGGTCAATAAAGATTGTGAACAGGGCCTCAACAATGCGGTGGTATGTAAGCAGGAAGAACGACTGGTGGAATTTCTTTACGATTTTGCCAACTTCAAGGTACTTAAACAGCAGTATGACCTTAACCTGAGCAGCAAACTAACTGATAAACTGGACAAAAACCTGTTCATCTTGCTGGAGGCTTATTATGAATTGCAAATGGAACTCAATTCGAGAAAGAGGGAGTTTGCAACAGTGCCTGCTTTTCAAAATGATTTCTTACCGAGATATGAAAAAATCTTACAAACCTCGGAAAGATATCTTACAGAATCGTCCAACCTCAACCAGGTGCGGTTGGCCGTAGATGCCATGATGGACCTACAGAAACTTCCACAGGCACAAATTAGTGTAGAGCTGGCCGAAAAGTATGCTGTATTGCTTAGTGCGGTCAGTTTACCATCTGAGGTTGAAAACTCAGATGCCAATATGAATTTGAAAAAATGGCGGAATTCTTTAGATAAGTTGATCTACGAAAAAAAATATATGTCTATGGTTGATCGCTTATCTGGAATGAAGGCCAACGAAGGTACATTTAAAGAGTATGAAAAAATCAAAAAAGAGATCAACAATACTGCATGTGTTATTTGCCGACAAGAAATGAATGAGGCTTCAGCGATGTACCTCCATCGATACGAAACTTTTCAATTAAAACGCGCTTTAAAGAATGCATTGGAGGCTCAAAATAAGGCGAAGGACGCATTGACCGGATATTTGGGCATTAAATCATGTGTAACTAAAAAATACGAGCAGCAGGACAGCGCTTTTGTTCGTGAAGATTACCAGTTTATTTATCAGGATATCTCAAAAAGTTTCTCTCAGATTGATCAGCTCAGACAACTGGTAGGCAATGACCTGTCACTTTTATCTATAGATGAGCTTAACTCATATGAAATATCACTGCAAAATTTACATGAGAAGATTGAAATGAATATCCGTGAAAATTGTGAAAGACTTCCGGGTTTTTGCGAATGCGATGAATAATGAAAGTCTTGTAATATTTCATATATCAATCAAATTGAGTAGATTATATTCAAAAAAGAACTAATATGAGCACTCCTAAACAAGCTGACAACAAACCCCTACTCGTAGACCTTGAAGCTGGCAAGACGTACGCATGGTGCGCCTGTGGCCTTTCCGCCAACCAGCCCTGGTGCGATGGCAGCCACAAACCAACCGGGCTGTCGCCAAAGGTTTTTAAAGCAGAAGAAAGTAAAAAGGCAGCCATGTGCATGTGCAAAGCTACAGGCAACCCGGCCTTTTGTGATGGCACCCATTCCAGGTTATAGAATTATTTCAAATCAAGAGGTAAATCTCCGTTTTTTAGCCTTAAGAACCGGGCAATATTTCTATGATTGGCAATAAGTGATTTAAGTAAATTTTATGTGGTGTGAAGTAACATGGAAAACAAATAAACATTTATAATTAAAACCTTTAAAATCGGGTGTTATTGTCAATTTTTCGCTAAATTGATAACCTATACCAACCAAACTAAAATAGCCATGCCCGACCCCAAAGCATATCTCATCACCAACCGCGAGGTCTCTGATAAAGGAGGCCCCAACTTTATTTCAGTCAACAAAGCAACCGGCGAATACCTGAGAACGGATGGCCGGGAGACGGCCCAGGACGATTTGAGATTCGGTGAAATTAATTTCGAACTCAAAAAAGGCAAGGTAAAACTCAGCGATTTTGAAGTCAAACTCTATCCTGACCTCCCATACGATGAACTTAGAAAAAACACGGAGGATGATTCGGTTAAATCCGCCAAAAAATTATCGAGCTTCGAATTGTTCAATACGTTGCATAAAAAAGCCAAGCCCGGGAAACAACAAAGGCAAGACATACTGTTTATTATTCATGGCTACAAGAATGACCTTGAAGTGGCCTTGCGCACCGTGCATGAATTGTACAGACAGTATGTGGTACCAAAAGAAAGCCCTATTGAGCATATTGTAATGTTCACCTGGCCGGCCAGAAAAAACCTATTGATGTATCGTGATGATGCCCGCGATGCGGTGCTATCAGGTTATGCCCTGGCACGTGCCTATCAGAAACTTCGTTCTTTTTTTCATGTACTCGTACGAGAAGAACGGCCTTTCTGTGAAGCAAATATTCATTTGATGTGCCACAGTATGGGCAACCGGGTTCTTGAATCGATGCTGGAGCACCTGCAGCAAAGTAACCAAAGGGTCAACAATCTTTTTACAGAAGGCCTGTTGGTTGGCGCTGATGTTGATTACGATACGTTAGAGGCGCCGAAACCATTGAACGCCATAATTGACCTTTGTGCAAGGGTGCATATTTATTACCATCAGCAAGACAGGGCGCTACTCATATCGGAAACTACTAAAAATGCCTTCAACAGGCTGGGGTTGTGGGGCGCCAAAAACTCAATTGCATTGCCAGACGATGTGTACCAATGTGATGTTACAGATATTGAAGATGAAGATGATGGCATTTTCGAAGATTTCATGGAAAAAGTGGTCCATCACTGGTATTATATCAACAGCACGGCTGTAATTGCTGATATCCATAGTGTTTTAAATGGTCAGTTGTCACTGTTCGCTGACGAATTTTAAGTCCTATGTTTGCCGATTTACACAACCATAATCACTCGCGCACCTATCTTTGGCTTCGCCCATGGATGAAAAAACACGAACGCAAAGGCGCCTTCCATCCCTGGACGGTGATAGCCTCGAACATGAGGGCAAGAAAAAAGGGCGGCATGGCCTCTGCCTACGGTCAAAGCGACCTGGTAAAGCTTTGGAACGGCAAGGTGAGACTTACTTTTAATGCACTTTATCCTATAGAAAAGGGCTTTTTTAAATCCACTGTTTTTAAAACTAAAAACGACCCGAAAAGAGCCATAATCGGTTTTGCCTCGCACCACGATCTACCCCTACGCGATCTGCTTCAGGGGTTTGTTATGCGTCTTCCACAACCTATGATCAACCATATCCAGAGCGATGCCTATGACTATTGGGAAGCTTTGAATGAAGAATACCGTTTTTTGCTCACCAAAAATGGCCAATTGACCAGAAACCGCATTCAAATGCCCGGGCTTATCCGTAGTATTTTAGAAAGTAAGCGTAAAAGAAGGAGGAGGTTTCCTCGATTGCTCAATGCAAATGGCGCCTATCAGATACCAACCAACAAAGCGGAATTGGAGCAATTGCTTGCGGAGAATAAAATTGTAATGATATTGACCATTGAAGGCATGCATGCCATTGGCACCGACACCAGTAGCCCAGACCAATGGAAAAAAAGAGTGGACCATATCAAAAAGCAATGGCAGCACCCTGTTTTCTTTATCACCTTTGCTCATCATTTCGATAATAAATTATGTGGTCATGCACATAGTTTTCCTGATATAGCCGCCAAAAAAGTGCCGTTATTGGATCAACGGGAAAGATTGAACGGAAGCTTTACACCCGAAGGAAGATTGATCATCAGAAAGCTCTTGTCACTTGATGCGCAAAACAACCCCAAACCTTCCGAAGGTTACCGCATACTGATCGATGTGAAGCACATGAGTGCACTGAGCCGCAAGGAGTATTATAACGAAATTGTACGGCCCTGTCTTCAAAAAGGCGATATAATACCGGTAATTGCCAGCCATTGCGGATATAGCGGTAGGTCCACTTTGGATGAATTGATCATAAAACGAAATGAAGAAAAAGACGATTATTTTGCCAACGGGCCGTTTTATGCCTGGAATATTAATGTTTGTGACGAAGACATCCGTATGATCTTTGATACTGAAGGCTTATTCGGATTATCATTTGACCAGCGCATCGTTGGCGTGCCTTCAAAGCAAAAAAAAGAGGGTGGGCTCAACACCCTGGAATCGCTTTGGAACAACCTGGAGGCTGTAGTGAAAGTGATCTTCAATGCCAACGACATTCCGGAAAACCAGAAACCAAAGATCTGGGAAAGATTAACGCTGGGATCGGATTTTGAAGGGTATATTGATCCGGTTAATCCCTATCCTACAGCGCTTGAATACGACAAATTTAAAACTGACCTGATTGCATTAATGGAAGAAAAACGAAAATCAAATGGAAATCCACTATTTGGATTAAAAACAAAAACCTCTATTGAAAAAGTTGTGGAAAAACTCTGTTTTGAAAATGCAGGAAATTTTGTTCGTAAATGGTATAGAAATTAATCAACGATCGCATTGAACATAAAATGAGAATGGATAACCGGTTCAAATTCATTTTCCGATTGCCCTTCAAATGTTGACGAATACGTACAATTGAAGATTTTTCAAAATCTTTGGGCATATTTTGAGGCAGTATGCGTTATTACCTGCTTTGAAATCATTATACCGCCAAAAACTGCCCTTTCATAAATCATTCTTCAAAGTTTGCTTTATCGGTCAAATGCCATAATAAAACCATCTTAACCCGAAATTATCAATCTTTTTGAAAATATCGCTGCGGCCTGACCGTAAGCGTCAAGCATTTGATCGAAAGCATCATGAGCAGATGAAGTCGTTGTTTTTCAACAACTTGTCAGGTCTGATGACTCATAAAGCCGTATCAGATCAATAACGATTCTGGATTTAATGCCGTTTAGCCTACTTCAATATAATTAAAAACCATAACGTATAACTTAAAAGGAACTTGAAAGTAAAGCGGTTTTAACATGGTTAATCGCGACAAAACATAGTTTTTGTCGGGAGATTGGGCAAATTCTGCCCTATTGCAGAATTTGCCTTAAAATGATAGCAGATAAGCGGTTATATCTATTGAATAAAGCCACTAAATCATTTTAACCATTGAAATTTCCGGGGAATTGGTCGGCTATCAGTTAAAAGATTTTAGTGCATCACATCAAATAGACAATAAAAAAGATTGCCAAAACTGACAGTCTTATTTTTAATTAAGAAGATATTTTAACCTTATTTCTGTAATGAAGTACCCTCACTTTCAATCAGGTCTCCATCAAGTGTTCCGGTAAGTACTACAAACTCTATCCTTCTATTTTCTGCTTTTCCTTTCTGAGTAGTTTTTGTGGCTATCGGCTTTTCCTCACCCCAACCTTTTGTTTCAAGACGTGATGCGCGAATACCAAATTTGATCAGTGCATTTCGTATTGCCTTAGCCCTATCTTCAGATAACTTCTGATTGAAATCAGCGGATCCATCACTGCCCGTATGCCATCAATTCGGAATAAAATATCCGGGGGCTCTTTCATGAATGAGGCAATTCTGTTGATCGTTGTGAACGATTCTGGTCTGATAACTGATTTTCCAATGTCAAAGTTAATGTCACGAGTTGTGAATTTACCTTTAGAAACCACTTCCTCATAAAGTGACATATCATCCGGAGTAGCTACTGTACATCCATTGGCATTAGTGACCACTACATCGTATGTTCCGGCACCTGTGTGAGATATATCCTAAATAGAAGCTGCGTTGCTCCAATGATAGGTGTACGGCGCCACGCCACCTGCTACTTTTATATCAAAAGCCCCATCTTCACGACCCTAAAAACCTGAGTTCGATTAATAAT
>DNTA01000313.1 GCA_003500135.1 Cytophagales bacterium
GAGAATCATATTTCTGCAACTGATCCATTTCAACAGATCCTGAAGCATCAAATTTACCGCCTGGCCCTGTTCCGGCAGCTTCAATAGTGATGTCTTCATCATCAAGCACAACCAGGTTTCTCTGTCTGCCGAAAAAATTCAACCTGTAGAAATCAGGTTGTGTAATTTCAATTTCAAAACTAAAATCCCCTTTATCATCAGGTTTGGTTTCTGCAACGATTTCCCAGCCTGAATCGCCCATCTTTTCCAGGCTAATCATTCCCTCTCCAACTTGTTCTACTTTTCCGGCAATTTCTACTTTTCCGTCGTCATTTTTTGCCTTTTCACCGCATGAAGCAAACATCAAAATCAAAGCAAATGCAGATGTAATCATGTTAATTCGAATCATTATTTATGTTGTTCTAATTTTTTCAAAATAGTCTCTTTTGCTGTTTTGGGATCAGCCTTACCTTTTGTTTCCTTCATTAGCTCACCCATAAACATGCCAATTAAGTTCTTCTTCCCGTTATGATACGCTTTTACTTTGTCAGGGTTGGATTTTAGAATTTCATCCACAACTTCTTCAAGGAAGCCACTATCCTTTTGTACCGTCAGCTTTAGCTTTTTGGCCAGTTTTTCAGCTGATGTTTCAGGTTCAGCTATCATTGCTTTAAATAGTTGCTGGCTTGCGATGGTAAAGTTAACCTTACCGTCATTGATCAAACTGATTAATTCTGCCATCCGCGTTGCTGTAAGCGGGAAGGTTGCCATATCAGCCCCTTGTTCGTTCAGCCAACTTTTTACCGGTCCCATCATCCAGTTCGATGCTGCTTTGTAATTGGTAGTCAACTGACAAAGCTCGTTGAAGAAATCTGAAATGGCCCTGGTTTCTGATAAAAATGAAGCATCATATTCGGGAAGCTGATATTCTTCCATGTATTTGACCTTCAATTCGGCCGGTAGAACGGGCATATCTTTTCTGATTTGTTCGAGCCATTCTTCTTTTACTTCAACCGGACTGAGGTCAGGCTCTGGAAAGTACCGATAATCATTGAGTTCTTCTTTCGTACGCATACCTTGGGACTCACCTGTATTTGGATTGTATGTTCGCGTTTCAGAAATGATCTTTTCACCCGACTCTACCAATTGTATTTGTCGGTCTACTTCATGATCAATAGCGTTTTTAACATTTCGGATAGAGTTCATGTTTTTCAACTCCACTTTGTTTCCGAACCGATCACTTCCCCTGGGCATTATCGATACATTGGCATCACATCGCAAAGAACCTTCTTCCATATTGCCATCGCAAATACCCAGAAAACGAACAATTTTGCGAACCTCGGTCACCACAGCGGCGGCTTCCTCGCTACTTCTTATATCCGGTTCGGTGACAATTTCTATCAAAGGAACCCCTGCTCTGTTCAAATCGATAAGCGTGTCTTTTTCATTGGCTTGGTGGATCGATTTACCGGCATCTTCTTCGATGTGTATCCGGTTAAGCCGAATACCAATTTCTCCACGAGTTGGCGTGTTAATGTCGATTTTGCCACCTACACAAATCGGCGTCTTGTCCTGAGTCAATTGAAACCCCTTTGGTGAATCAGGATAAAAGTAATTCTTGCGGCAAAAAATATTAAGTCTTGTAATATTACTTTGGCAGGCCAGGCCCATTTTGATGGCATATTCCATCACTTTTTTATTGAGCTTGGGCATAGTGCCGGGATGGGCCAATGTGATTACGCTTACGTTAGTATTGGGTTCATTGCCATACAGGTTGGCGTCTGCGGCATATATTTTACTTTCCGTAGCCAACTGGGCATGAATTTCCAATCCTACTACTATTTCGTATTGATCTCTGTTTTGCATGCCCATTTCCTACAATTTTTCTTTTACAAAATCATTGGCAGCTTCTACAACTGCTTGCAAACCATTAATATCCTTACCACCTGCCGTGGCAAAAAATGGTTGTCCCCCACCACCTCCCTGAATATTTTTGGCCAGGTCTTTCACCAGGTTTCCGGCATGTAAGTCCTTTTCCTTCACAAGCTGATCATCAATGACAACCGAAATCTGTGGTTTACCTTCAATATCTGCCGCAAGCACCATAAAAAGTTTTTCAACTTCATTTTTCATTTCAAAAGAAAGCTTTTTAAGACTGTCTGCACTCGGAAAGCTGGCTTTGGCAAGGATGACATTTATCCCATTAACCTCTTTTCGTTCCTGAAGAATGGAATTTTTAGTCATTTGCACCTGTTGCAATTGGAACTGCTCGATTTGTTTTTGCATTTTACTTTTTTCATCCAATAGCGTTTGTACTGCTTTCAGCACATCCTTAGGGTTTTTTAAGACCTTCTGTACCTCTTCAAGTAAATGCATTTTGTCATTAATAAATTGCTCAGCGGTATCAGCAGTATATGCTTCCACTCTTCGCACCCCGGCAGCTACCGAGCTTTCAGATATTATTTTGAAAAAGCCGATCTTTCCGGTTGCTGAAACATGAGTACCGCCACAAAGTTCGACGGAGTAATCGGGATCAAATGTAACTACCCTTACATAATTGCCATATTTTTCACCAAAAAGCGCCATGGCACCCATTGCCCTCGCCTCTTCAATAGGAATATTTCTTTTTTCATTGAGTTGGATATCCTCACGAATCTTTTCGTTCACCAGTCTTTCGACTTCTGCTATTTCTTCATCGGTCATTTTAGCAAAATGTGAGAAATCGAAACGTAACACTTTATCAGATACGAGCGAGCCTCGTTGCTGAACATGGTCACCAAGCGCCTGCCTCAATGCCGCATGAAGTAAATGTGTACAACTGTGGTTGTTTTCCGTTAGTTTTCTTTTTCGCACATTTACCACAGCTTCAAACTCGACCTCAAGGTTTTGAGGTAGCTCTTTGGTATGATGAACGATCAGTTCATTTTCTTTCTGCGTGTCAATTACCGATACTTTTTGACCGTTGGCTTCCAAATAACCCGTATCACCAACCTGACCTCCACTTTCGGCATAAAATGGTGTCTGATCCAAAACTATTTGATAGATTGTACGCTTTTTGTCCTTTATCTGTCTGTAGCGAAGTATTTTCGATTTAGCAGTTAAAGTGTCATATCCCAAAAACGCTACATCGCTCCCCGGCCTGACCTCAATCCAATCCCCTTTTTCCTGGGCTGCGGCTGACTTTGAACGGTTTTTCTGCTCCTGCATACTGTTTTCGAAACCTTTCATATCAACAGTAGCCCCCTTTTCCCTTACCAGTAAGAGGGTAAGATCTATTGGGAACCCATAGGTGTCGTATAGTTTAAAAGCAATATTTCCAGGCAGCTCATTCTTACCGTCCACTTTTGGGGCTTTCACTATTTCATCTTCAAATATTTTAATTCCTTGTTCAAGCGTTCGTAGAAATGATTGTTCTTCCTCATGAATTACCTTATCAACAAAAGCTTCCTGCTCTTTTAGCCCGGGGAATACCTCTTTGGTCTGATTAGCGAGAATTGCAACCAGCTTATGAATAAATGGTTGGTTAAAGTTGAGGTAGGTATATCCATACCGGACAGCCCTACGCAAAATTCTTCGTATTACATACCCGGCGCCATTATTCGAAGGCAATTGCCCATCTGATATGGCAAATGAAACCGCCCTTACATGATCGACGACAACCCGAATGGCTATATCTGTTTCCTCTTTTTCGCCGTATCGTACATCGGCCATTTCAGTCACCTTATCAATTAATGGCATAAATACGTCGGTATCGTAATTGGATGTTTTGCCCTGAACTGCCATGGCAAGCCTTTCAAAACCCATACCGGTATCAACGTGTTTTGCTGGAAGGTTCTTTAATGAACCATCTGCCATGCGGTTGAACTGAATGAAAACCAGGTTCCAAACCTCAATTACCAATGGATGATCTTTATTTACCAAATCCGCACCCGGCGCTTTATCTATTTCTTCCTGAGGCCGCAGATCAATGTGTATTTCCGAACAGGGCCCACATGGACCTGTATCGCCCATTTCCCAAAAATTATCCTTTTTCGAGCCATTTAATATTCGCTCCTCCGGAACCCATTCTTTCCAATGTTGAAATGCCTCTGCGTCACGCTCAAGGCCTTCGCTATCATCACCTTCAAAAATGGTGACATACATTCTTTCTTTTGGTAATTCAAACACACTGGTGAGGAGTTCCCAAGACCAGGCAATGGCTTCCTTTTTAAAATAATCACCAAATGACCAGTTACCGAGCATTTCAAACATGGTATGATGATAGGTGTCAATGCCAACCTCTTCCAGGTCGTTATGCTTTCCTGATACCCGAAGACACTTCTGGGTATCAGCTACCCTTTTGCTGGAAGGCAGCCTGTTTCCCAGGAAATAATCCTTAAACTGATTCATTCCGGCATTCGTAAACATCAAAGTTGGGTCGTCCTTTACCACTAATGGTGCAGAAGGCACTATTTGATGTTGTTTATTTTCAAAAAATTCCAGAAATTTTCTCCTGATCGTACCCGAGTCCATGAAAGAATTATTTTTAATAAAGCTAAATTTGTATTTTTAAGACAAATTCTTTTTAATTTGCAGCGTAATCCTTAAGTTATATTGTATTTATCTCATATTTATTTGACTAAAACTCAAGGCTTCGCAAAATTATAATAAATACCGGAGTTTAAACAATGGCAAGAATAAAATATTACTACGATACTGAAACTTGTAAATATGAACGAATAAAAGTGTCTAAGTGGGACGTTTTTATCAATCTACTGGGCATTTTCTCCCTCACGCTTATTCTGGCCGTCGGGTTATTATTTGTTTATACCAGTTATTTCGAACTACCCCAGGTTTCCTTATTAAAGAAAGAAAATAGAGAGCTTGAAGCATATTACGAAGTATTGAAGCAGGATGTGCAGCGAATGGAGAAAGTAATGTATGCTTTGGAAGAGCGCGATGACAATATTTATCGTGTAATATTCGAGGCCGACCCGATACCTACCAGCATGCGGGAAGGTGGCGTAGGTGGTGTAGATACTTACAAAGATATCATCGAAAAAGAACCTGAGAGGGAAGAATTGATTATCAATACATTTAAGAAAATTGATAATCTTAAAAAGAAAATGTATATCCAGACTAAGAGCTACGATGATATTGTACAAATGGCAGCGAATAAAGAAGATATGCTTGCTTCCATCCCTTCCATACAACCAATATCAAATAAAGAACTTAAACGAATGGCTTCCGGGTATGGCTTGCGCTTTCACCCTATTCTAAAAATAAAACGCATGCATGCCGGTTGTGACTTTTCGGCGCCGCAAGGTACACCTATCTATGCCACCGGTGATGGTAAAATTGCACGGGCCGCACATTATGGTTCATCTGGAAATATGGTCGTGATTGATCATGGCTATGGCTACAAAACAAAATACATGCACATGAGTAGCTTTGAAGTTCGGCCCGGACAGCAAGTAAAAAGGGGAGATGTAATAGGCTACGTCGGAAATACGGGACTTTCTGCTGCGCCGCACTGCCACTATGAAGTATGGAAAGATGGTAAACATGTAAATCCGGTATATTATTTTATCAATGACGTTACCGAGGAAGAATTTGATAAATTATTAGAATTGGCCTCCAGGGAAAATCAATCATTAGGCGGCCCGTTGAAGTAGCGGTTTTTTAAATAGCAAATATGCTAAAGAGATTAATATTTGCCAGCCACATTTTTTTGGGGCTGGCTTTTTTTGCCTGTAAACCTTCCCAATCTTTAGTTCAATCAACCTTTCATCCTCCTGAAATGAATGAGGCGCGTGCTTTTATTAAAAGTATGACAGATTCACTGGAACAGAACATGCGCGGAATATTTCTAAAAAGAAAAATACAATTATCCAGAAAAGACACTATCGTGATTGCTGCCGTTGGAGATATGATGTTGGGCACTAATTATCCATTGGATTCGTATTTACCGCCAAACGAGGGGAAGGATTTGTTAAAAAACGTTCAGGATGAATTGATGGCGGCGGATATTACATTTGGGAATCTCGAAGGCGTCGTGTTAAATAACGGTGGAGACCCCAAATACTGCCGGGATGCGCTTAAATGTTATATATTCCGAATGCCTGAATATTTGATCAGCCGGGTGGCCGAAGCTGGATTCGACGTACTTAGTACAGCCAATAATCATGCAGGAGACTTTGGCGATCCGGGCAGGCGAAATACCGTAAGGGTTTTGGATTCATTGGACATCCATCACGCCGGCTTATTACTCCAGCCTTTTACCACGTTTGAGCGTGAAGGAGTTAGATATGGCTTTACAGCCTTTTCACCCAACAATGGTACACAAAGCATTCATGACATACAGGCTGCGAAATTAATCGTTAAGAGACTGGCTGCATTAAATGATATCGTAATTGTATCATTTCACGGAGGTGCAGAAGGTAAAGAACACGAACACATTAGCAGAAAAACAGAAAAGTTCTATGGAGAAAACCGCGGTAATGTATATCAGTTTGCACATGAAATGATAGATGCGGGAGCAGATATGGTTTTTGGCCATGGCCCTCATGTCACACGGGCCATTGAAGTATATAAAAACCGCTTTATAGCCTATAGTTTGGGTAATTTCTGTACCTATGCCAGGTTCAACTTAAGAGGCCCAAATGGTATTGCCCCCATTGCAAAAATAAAGGTCGACCGTAGCGGTAAATTCCTGGAAGGACAGATAATTCCAGTTAAACAAGTCGGTGCCGGTATCCCACTCATCGATAAAAACAAAAAGGTGATCTATAAAATTCAGGAACTTACACGAAAAGACTTTCCGGAAAGTAAAATCCATGTTGACGACAATGGCATAATTGAGTATATTGACCATGAAATCTAAACTATGCCGTACAAAGAAAAAATAATAGAGAAGAAGTATTTTTCAATTGGTGAAGTTGCCGATATGCTGGGAGTAGCCACTTCTCTGATCCGTTTCTGGGAAACTGAATTTGATAATATCAAGCCCAAGAAAAACCGTAAAGGAAACCGTCAGTTTACCAAAGAAGATATTGAAAATGTAAAATTGATATTTCATTTGGTGAAAGAAAAGGGGTACACCCTGCAAGGCGCCAAGGATTTACTAAAAAATGACTCCGAAACCTTGAATGATAAAATGGATATGATCAGCAACCTGAAAGATATTCGATCATTTCTGGTAAATATCCGGGATCAACTTTAATTCCACACATGACCGAATCGGAGCTGCTATATCAGCTTGCCCTAAGTAAAATTCCGCGTGTTGGCAGCAAAATTGCAAAGCACCTTATAAGCTATTGTGGTTCAGCCGAGGGTGTGTTTAAGTCTAAACGGGGTCAATTAAAAAACATACCCGGTATAGGTGGATATCTTGTCCAGGCAATAACCAGTTTCAGTGAATTTGATAAAGCTGAAATAGAACTTACCAAAGCATTTGAGGCAGGCGTTGACGTATTGTATTTCACTCATCCGGAATACCCCAAAAGACTCAAACACATACATGATGCTCCGATGATTATTTATACAAGGGGGCTTAAAAAATTCAATGAAGACAAGGTAGTTGCGATTGTGGGCACCCGAAGTGCCACGAAGTATGGCAAACACTACACAGAAAGCTTAATAGAGCAAATTCAAGGCTTCAAGCCGGTTATTGTGAGCGGCCTGGCGTTGGGGATAGATATCACTGCACACCAGGCAGCGCTGGCAAATGGGCTGAACACGATCTCGGTCATGGCCAATGGTATTGATATGATTTATCCGGCCGAACATCGAGGCATAGCCAGAAAAATTGAAGATCATGGAAGCCTGGTTACAGAATACCCCATGGGCACAAAACCAGAAACGCATTATTTTCCTATGCGAAACAGAATTATTGCCGGATTGTCAGACGCTGTAATCGTAATTGAGGCAGCGGAAAGAGGTGGGGCACTTATTACCGCCGAATTGGCCAATGCCTATAACCGGGAAGTATTTGCTCTGCCAGGCGATTATGACCGCAAATTTTCAACAGGCTGTAACCAACTCATAAAACACCACAAAGCCAATATTCTAACCTCAATTGATGACCTGGTATACTATCTCAATTGGGATCAAAACGCCCCGTATACCCCCTACAATGATCCTATGCCCTCCATACCGGTTGACGATCTTGAACCGGAAGAAAAAAATGTAGTGGAATTGCTGCAAAAACAATTGGACGGCATTCATATTGACGAATTGAGCTGGCAAACACACATCAATATTAATAAGATTGCTGGTATTTTATTAAACCTTGAGTTCAAAGGCCTGGTTAAACCTTTGCCCGGAAAAAAGTATCAAATCAACCGGAAATTCGTTAGGTAATAAATTCCAGGGATTAATTATGTCTGCCAATTATTACGACATATTAGGTGTTTCTAATAATGCCACTAAATCCGATATAAAAAATGCATATCGCAAAAGGGCTTTGCTTTATCATCCGGATCGAAATAAAAGCCAGGAAGCTCACCAGAAATTTGTTGAAATAAAAGCAGCATATGAAGTTCTATCGGATGACACGAAACGCTGGTGGTACGATCAAAAACTAGTCAATACTCAATTTCAGGACGCTACTTTTTATCAGCCTGGGCCGCAAACAACTTCATATAAAAGGCCTCCGGGTTATTATAGAAAATACTACCGGCGACAAAAAAAAAGTTACACCCGAAAAGCATATATCCTTGCCATTTTTTTCATTATCGCCCTTGGCTTAATTGCTTTTCTGATACCTTATTCCTTGTTGAGATGGAGCGCCATTAAATACTATGAAAATGGGGTGTACGAATACTACCGACACCAATATTTAAGCGCTTACGATGAATTTAGTTTATCGATAAAGGATTTTAGCCCTTGTAAATCAGAAGCATATACCATGATGAGTAAAATTTCTGCTCTTCATTATGAACGTTACCCTTATGCCATATCACTTACTGAAAAAGGTTTGAACGAATACCCGAATGATTCGATTAGAGCTGAGTTGTTGTTTTTAAAGGGTTACAGCCTGATGCAGGAAAAGAATTATATGGAAGCTGAACTGGTATTTAATGATATTAATGCGGACTCACATTTATCAGATAGTTCCAGGCATATGGAAGGTCTTATTCGCGCTTTATTTTATAAAGATTATGATACCGGCAGGCTTTATTTTGCCAATCTGATAAACCGATCACCGGAAAGGGATAACTCAAGGTATTATCTGGCTTATTGTCAGCAAAAACTGGATTTACACGAGGAAGCACTTACAAATTACAACATTTTACTCCGTAATAATTACATGCCGGGCGCCACGCACTATCATAAAGCGATTTCTCTACATGCCATTGGGCATAAAGAAGCAGCCTGCGAGTCATTATTGTCAGCAATGGACTTTAATGTTTCGGAGGCTGCTTCTTTATATAAATTATATTGCCATGCTGATTCGGTTCGTGCTGAGAATTAGTAGCGAACCGATTTACATTTGGCATTTATTTCGTCATAAGCTTTCAAATCCCCCAGTTCACCTGCTTTGGACAGATCTTTGCAACCTGCCTCTAACATGCCATATTCTATTTTGATGATACCCCTTAAAAAATAAGCATCGACGCTTTTGGGATTTTTTTCAATGATCTTATCACAGTCACCTATTGCTTCATTATAAGCTGAAATACGCAGTTTTGCCTGTCCCCGATTGTAATAGGCATCAATCATATCATCATTGATTTCCAGGGTTTTGCTATAATCTTTTATTGCGCTTTCAAATCGCAAAAGCTCATAATTTACGTTCCCTCTTTCAAAGTAAGCCTGATGTAATACCGGATTGTATTTTACGGACATATCGAGATCTTTCAAAGCGCCTATCTCGTCGCCTAATCTGTTTTTGATTACGCCTCTCAGATAATACGCCATGGCATTTTCTTTATCGAGCTCAATCGCTTCATTAAGCTTGACCAGTGCCGCAGAAAAATCATTTTGTTCGATGAGGTCCTTTCCGGTCTTCGTTAACTTCCCAGAGTTTTGTGCAGATACACTACTAATGGAAAAAAGTGTTACAAAAAGAATGCTGAAAAAACTTTTCATATATAAATATTACTTGGCTGAAAATGATGTCTCAAATTACACCATTTATCGAAATTTTGTCATGTTAATAATTAGATTTTTGACGAACGGCACAAATCAGTCGTTCGATTAGTTAAACGTCATAAGCAAGATTCGGGCCAAGCCATTTTTCTACTTCTTCGGTCCTTAATTTTTTTCTTTTTGCATAATCGGCAACCTGGTCTTTATCAATCTTGCCCACACTAAAGTATTTACTATCAGGATGCCAGAAATACCACCCACATACTGAAGCAGCAGGGTCCATGGCATAGTTTTCCGTAAGTGTGATGCCTGTATTTTCCTCCACATCCAGCAGGTTAAAAAGCTTTCTTTTTTCCAAATGATCGGGACAAGCCGGATAACCGGGAGCTGGTCGGATACCCTGATACTTTTCACGAATAAGGGCCTCATTATCCAGTTTTTCAGCATGGGCATAACCCCAGTATTGTTTTCTTACCTTCTCATGCATGTATTCGGCAAATGCTTCGGCCAGTCGGTCTGCCAGGGCTTTTACCATGATACTATTGTAGTCATCGTGCTCTTCCTCATATTTTCCCGCCAAAGCATCCGCATGGATTCCAGTAGTTACTGCAAATGCGCCTATGTAGTCTTTCTTATTGTGGTCTTTTGGAGCCACAAAATCACTCAGACAGTAATATGGCAAATCTGCTGCACGCTTGGTTTGTTGCCTTAAAAATGAAATTTTCTCTCTGATCTGAAGCTCTTCACTATCGGGTTGTCCGTTGGGCTGATGATATATTTCAATATCATCGCAATCCACTGTATTCGCTCTGAAAAATCCGATTACCGCATTTGCCTTGACCCATTTATTATCAACGATCTTCTGAAGCATTTTTTGAGCATCTTCAAAAAGCTTCCTGGCCTCGGGGCCAACATTTGGATCGTTGAAGATCTTGGGAAACCTGCCTGCTAATTCCCAGGATAGAAAGAATGGTGTCCAGTCGATATAGGGAACAATTTCCTCGAGTGGGAAATCCTTAAATACTTTAGCGCCTACAAATTCAGGTTTCGGAGGTGTCTGGTTTTCCCAGTCAATTTTGAAACGACGATTCCTGGCTTCTTCGATGGCTACATAAGATTTTACACCTTTTCGTTTTTGGTGATCCTGGCGTAGTTTCTCATACTCTTCTTTGTATTTATTGATAAAAGCCTGACGATGGGAGAAAGCCTCCGTTGTTAGAATGGAAGCCACGGGTACACCTTTTGATGCATCTAACACATGAATGACAGCACCGCTGTAGTTCGGGTCTATTTTTACAGCTGTATGAATTCTTGATGTTGTGGCACCCCCTATCAATAAAGGGGTATTTAATTTGCGCCTTTCCATTTCTTTGGCCACAAATACCATCTCGTCCAAGGAAGGCGTAATCAACCCACTCAATCCTATGATGTCAACCTGCTCTTTTTCCGCAGTGTCCAATATTTTTTCCAGTGGCACCATAACCCCCAGGTCAATAATCTCGAAATTGTTACACGCCAGTACCACTCCTACAATATTTTTACCAATATCATGAACATCCCCTTTAACTGTGGCAAGCAAAATCTTACCAGCATTTTTCCTTTCACTTTGCGGATTCTTGAGTTTTTCTTCCTCAATGAATGGGATTAAGTGCGCCACTGATTTCTTCATAACCCGGGCACTCTTCACTACTTGTGGCAGGAACATTTTTCCCGATCCAAATAAATCCCCTACCACATTCATGCCGTCCATAAGAGGTCCCTCGATCACATCCAAAGGCTTGGGATACTTCAACCTGGCTTCTTCAGTATCATCAACAACAAAATCCACAATTCCTTTAATAAGAGCATGCTTTAGCCGCTCTTCGACACTTTGCTGACGCCATGTAAGATCTTTTTCTTTCTTTTTATCCTTTCCTTTTACCTGTTCTGCAAACTCAATTAAATTTTCAGTTGCATCTTTATGCCTGTTCAACAATACATCTTCTACCTTTTCCAACAGATCTTTGGGTATTTCCTCGTAAACCTCGATCATACCGGCGTTTACAATACCCATATCGAGCCCCGCTTTTATGGCGTGATATAAAAAAGCAGAGTGCATTGCTTCGCGTACTACATTATTTCCTCTGAAGGAAAATGAAATATTGCTTACTCCTCCACTAACTTTCGCCCCGGGTAAATTTTCTTTTATCCATTTTGTTGCCCTAATGAAGTCTAGCGCATAGTTATTATGTTCATCCATCCCGGTGGCAACAGTAAGGATGTTCGGGTCGAAAATGATATCTTCCGGTGGGAAGCCGACCTTATTGACCAACAAGTCGTAACTTCTCTTACAAATCTCAATTCTTCTTTCATACGAATCGGCCTGCCCTATTTCATCAAAGGCCATCACCACCACAGCAGCGCCATAACGTAGCGCTTTTTTGGCTTGATCTATAAAATTATCTTCACCCTCCTTCAATGAAATACTATTGACAACAGATTTACCCTGCACGCATTTTAATCCCGCCTCAATAACGGACCATTTGGAAGAGTCGATCATAAAGGGAACCTTTGCTATATCCGGCTCAGCCGCCATCAGATTAAGAAACTTCACCATTTCTTTTTCTGAATCCAGCATACCCTCGTCCATATTGATATCAATTATCTGAGCACCTCCTTCTACCTGTCCCTGGGCAATTTCCAAGGCTTCTTCATAGCTGCCTTCTTTGATCAACCTTGCAAACTTTTTGGATCCTGCTACATTGGTTCTTTCACCTATATTCACAAAGTTTGATTCAGGTGTTATGGTAAGTGGTTCCAGTCCGCTTAGATGCATTAAATGATCATGCTCTTTGGTTTGCCTTGGTTTACAGTCCTTAACGGCCTCTGCTATAGCTGCAATATGTTCTGGTGTGGTACCACAACATCCACCAACGATATTTAAAAAACCCTCTTCTGCATAGGCCTTTAATGTGTCAGCCATATATTCAGGTGTTTCATCGTATTGGCCAAACTCATTGGGTAATCCGGCATTGGGGTGTAAGCTCACAGCAAAAGTTGATATACGGTCGAGCACACTTACATATGGACGCATCATATCGGCGCCTAAGGCGCAGTTTAAACCAATACTCAATAAGTCCATGTGGGCAATGGAATAGTAAAATGCTTCCGAAACCTGTCCCGAAAGCGTTCTTCCGCTGGCATCGGTAATTGTACCACTCACCATAATTGGTAGTTTTTTACCAGTTTCTTCGAAATACAGATCAATGGCATATAGGGCGGCCTTCGCATTAAGTGTATCGAAAACCGTTTCTACCAACAACAGATCAGCTCCACCTTCAACCAATCCTTTGGTTTGTTCATAGTACGCATTAACCAATTGATCAAAGCTAATTGCTCTATAACCAGGGTCATTTACATCTGGCGATAGGGAAGCCGTACGGTTTGTGGGCCCCAGTGAACCTGCTACATAACGAGGCTTTTCTGGTGTTTTTTGATTAAATTCAGTTGTAGCTTCCTTTGCGATACGGGCCGATTCAAAATTAATATCATAAACTGCTGATTCCAGCCCGTAGTCAGCCTGTGCAATACTGGTAGAACTAAAAGTATTTGTCTCGATGATATCAGCCCCTGCCTCGAGATACTGGCGGTGAATTTCCGCAATTATATCGGGTCTGGTAAGGGATAAAAGATCGTTGTTTCCCTTCAGGTTGTGATTGTGATCCTTGAATCGCTCTCCCCTGAAATCTTCTTCTTCAAGTTTATGACGCTGGATCATGGTTCCCATTGCCCCATCAATTACCATGATCCTTTCTTTTAGAATCTCTTTTATATCTTTCAAAATAGTGATAATTTTTTTGATTAATTCGCCTTATCAAGATTGGCGGTACAGGTGGGTTAACTTATCTGTCCCGGCAATTAAATCCGAGCGGGAGTTGGCACCAAGTTTCACCCAGGTTGCCAAGACATCAGCGGGCCCGTTCCCTCCGTCTTTCTTGATAAGAGCAACACAAATAAAACGATTAGGCTCCAAAATTCAAACAATGCAATAAAATAATATAAAAGTTCAATAAAGGAACCTTAACATCAAAACAGCTTAACCTGGAGTACTTCCTCTAATTTAACGTTGTAGAACTTTTTGTGAATGTTAAATGGTTCCGAACTGGCGTCAGTTTTTATCTCATAACTTCCATCTTCATTCATCACATAAGCATTCACATTATCTCTAAGATTGTAAGCCAGTATATTCATGGCTTGTTGCTTGATCACAGGATCAACAATTAGAAAAAGGGACTCAATTCTTCGGTCGAAACTACGCACCATTACATCGGCACTACCCCCGTATATTTTCGAGTCGTTGTTATTGTGGAAATAATACAATCGTGAATGTTCCAGGAAATCCCCTACGATACTATAAACTTCAATATTTTCACTCAACCCTTTCCGTCCCGGGCGAATGCAACAGATGCCTCTAACAATTAATTTGATAGGTACTCCTGCCTGTGAGGCCTCATATAGGGCTCTTATGAAGCGTTTGTCCTGCAACGAATTGATTTTTATCACGATACCAGAGGGCAATCCGTTTTTGGCATTTTCTGCTTCATTTCTGATCAGTTCGATGAGTTGTTTTCGCATATCACGGGGTGCAGTAAGCAAATATTGATATATCTTAGGCTGTGAATGCCCGGTGATAGCATTGAAGAATTCAGAGACATCATGCGCATATATCTCATTGGTAGTTAAAATGCCAATATCCGTGTAAAGCTTCGAGGTAGTTTCATTGTAATTACCGCTTGACATGTGTACATAACGCGTTACTTTGTTGCTTTCTTTACGCACAATCAAGAGCAGCTTGGTATGGGTTTTCAGATTACTAACCCCATAAATCACAAAACACCCCGCCTTCTGAAGGCTTTTCGCTTCTTTTAGATTGTTTTCCTCATCAAACCTAGCTTTAACCTCAAAAAGGACCGAAACGTGTTTGCCGTTTTCTGCCGCCTTTAATAAGGCAGATGTAATTCTCGAATCCTTGGCCAACCGGTAAATAGTTAACTTAATTGCCAACACCTTGGGGTCTTCTGCCGATTGCTCTATTAACTCGAGCAGTGGCTCAATATTGTTGTATGGGTGATGAAGGAGTACATCCCTCTCCTTTAAAATGTCAAATACATTATCTGTACCTTCTTCAGGATATGTGAGTGGCTGGACCGTCCTGTTGCCCGTTTGCATACGTTCCTTCAACTGGTCACTTTTTATGATCTGCCATAACCGCGTATAATCAAAAAGGTCAGAACGGTCAATTTCGAAGAAGTTGTCTTCTTCCAATTCCCATCTGTTTTGTAGGATTCTACGCATCCAGGGGTCGTAATCCTTGTCGATTTCAATCCTTACTACACGCCCTGTTCTGCGCGTTTTTAGCTTTCGCTTCAGCTCCTCCAGAAAATTGGCATCTATATCATCACTCTCCTCCAGTGTAAAATCACCATTTCTCGTTATTCGAAATAAGGTTACCGATTCGATTTCTATATTTCTAAACAACTTGTGAACAAAAGTGCGTATGATATCTTCAATCGGTACAAATATCACCTGTTCACCTCTTTCGATTTCAAAAAACTTAGGAAGATTTTGAGGCACCTGAATAAAGGAAAGTTTTTTACGCTCCGTATCTTCGGCGCTAACAGTTACCACACCGAAAACCAGTATCTGGTTCATTAGTATCGGAAAAGTATGGTAATTATCGAAAACCATTGGAGTGAGCATCGGAAAAATGGTTTTCTTGAAATAATACTTGGATTTATCTTTTTCTCCTTCCGGCAATTTGTGATACCTGACAATATGAAACCCATTTTCTGCTGCCAGAGGCATGAGTTTTTGATTAAAATAATCAGACTGCTCCGTGCAAAAATCATGTATCTCCTGATAAAGCTTTCTTTTAAAAGGTCGCTCCCGAAGACCTGAATAATCTATACGCTCCTTACCATAGTCAATATAATTATACAAACTTCCCACACGAATCATAAAGAACTCATCCAGGTTGGATGCTGTAATGGCCATAAATTTCAATCGATCAAAAATAGAACGGTCTAGATGTTTAGCCTGATCCAATACCCGATGATTAAACTTCATCCAACTCAGATCCCTGGAAATGAGGTCACTTTTTTCAATTAGAGCAGGAATTTTGTCAGTTTCTTTCATATGTCGGTAGTATCTGTATTAAATATGGTAAACAAAAATAAAAAAGGGGCCACAAAAGCCCCAAATTATTACCTTTTGTTGATATTTATTTAAATGTCCAATTTTGCATATTTCGCATTTGCTTCAATAAATTCCCTTCTGGGGGCCACCTCGTCGCCCATTAACATGGAAAACAGATGATCGGCCTCGGCAGCAGATTCAATGGTTACTTTCTTCAAACTTCTACTGTCGGGGTTCATTGTGGTAGACCACAGTTGTTCAGGGTTCATTTCTCCCAATCCTTTATATCGCTGGATACTGATTGAATCTTCCTTTCCACCAGCCATTTCCTGAATTAATTGAATCCGCTCATCTTCAGTCCAGCAGTATCTCTCTTGTTTTCCTTTTCTCATTTGATAAAGCGGTGGCAACGCAATATAAAGATAACCGTTTTCAATCAGCTCTTTCATATACCGATAGAAGAAAGTAAGGATCAAAGTTCTGATATGACTTCCATCTATATCGGCGTCCGTCATAATTACAATTTTATGATAACGGAGCTTTTCGGTATTCAGGGCTTTATCGTCATCTTCCGTTCCAAAACTAACACCAAGCGCGGTGATCATGTTTTTGATCTCCTCATTTTCATAAATCTTGTGCTCCTGAGCCTTTTCAACATTTAATATTTTACCTCTCAAAGGCAAAATAGCCTGGAATCTTCTATCCCTTCCCTGCTTTGCAGATCCACCTGCCGAATCCCCCTCTACAAGATATAGTTCACATACATTTGGGTCTTTATCCGAACAATCGGCAAGTTTTCCCGGAAGTCCGGTTCCAGTCAACACATTCTTCCTTTGGACCATCTCCCTGGCTTTTCTAGCCGCATGTCGGGCCTGTGCAGCCAAAACCACTTTTTGTACGATTGATTTAGCTTCCTTGGGATGTTCCTCAAGCCAGTAAAGCAGGGCCTCACTTACCGACTGGTCTACCGCACTCATTGCTTCATTGTTACCAAGCTTGGTCTTTGTTTGTCCTTCAAACTGCGGCTCCGCTACTTTAACAGATATAATAGCAGTAAGACCTTCACGGAAGTCGTCTCCACTGATATCTATTTTTACCTTGTCGAAAAGCCCGTTTTTATCAGCATATGACTTCAATGTACGCGTTAGTGCCCTTCTAAAGCCTGACACATGGGTCCCCCCCTCTATTGTATTGATATTGTTGACGTAAGAAACTACATTCTCAGTAAAGGTACGGTTGTATGTCATTGCAACCTGTACAGGTATTATCGACTTTTCATTTTCGATATAAATAGGCTCGTCCAGTAAATGCTCTTTGGTTATATCCAGATAGTTCACAAACTCCACAAGGCCGCCTTCTGAGAAGAACTCATTGGATTTGAACTCACCATTGTCATCCAATTCCCTTTTGTCTATCAGCTTTATTCTAATACCTGCATTAAGAAATGCCAGTTCCCTCAATCTTGTAGCGATAGTTTCATAATTGTACTCACTGACAATAAATATTGTATTGTCAGGCATAAAATTAATAATGGTACCCGTTTTCTCGGTTTTACCGATTTCTTTCACTGGGCCCTGCGGAACGCCCTGCTTGTATGACTGCTCGAATATAGTACCGTTTCTGTGTACAGTTGCTTTTAGATCGGTAGAAAGAGCGTTCACACAGGAAACACCCACTCCATGCAAACCTCCGGAGACCTTATAGGTGTCTTTATCGAATTTACCACCTGAATGAAGCACCGTCATTACTACTTCCAGCGCTGATTTATTTTCTTTGGTATGTAAATCGGTAGGAATTCCTCTACCATCATCTTCAACGGTGATGGAATTATCCTTTTCTATGTAAACGGCAATGTTATCGCAGTATCCGGCCAGAGCCTCATCAATTGAATTGTCTACTACCTCCCAGACAAGGTGGTGCAGACCTTTCACTCCAACATCTCCTATGTACATGGCCGGTCGCTTTCTTACCGCTTCTAATCCTTCCAGTACTTGGATATTCCCTGCGGAATATTCCCCTTTATTCGAAACTTTATTTTCGTCGCTCATATCTTCTCAAAAAATTAACGCAAAATTAGCATTTATACCCGTAACTACACGGTATATTAGGAATATTATTAATAAATGGAACCTGGTATAAAAGTAAAAAGAGCCCATGAGTAAATTTCACCTAATATTGACCCGTGCTAATCATTACAAGTGTACAAGCCATCTCCACTTTTATCCCATTTTCCTCAAGCATTCGCTTAAATTCAAAATTTTCAGTACCAGGGTTGAAAATCACTCTTTGAGGTAATAGTGACAGCAAATAGTCATACCACTCAGGCTGGTGCCTGGGGCCTATGTACATGGTGATGGTGTGCACATTATCCACAGATGGTTTTTTTCTAATATCCAGAATCGTTTTCCCAAAAATTTCCCCTTTTTTAATGCCAATTGGAACAAAGCTATAGTTTCGTTCATTTAACATATTTGCAGCTGCAAAAGCGTACCTGTTTGTGTTTGGAGTGGCGCCAATAATTACTGTTTTTTTATTGATCATAAAAGTTGTTTCTTCGATTTTTTGTATCGGTCAAATGGTATATAACCTTCATATTTAACAAAAAAATGAACTTTTTAACTATTTTCGCCGCAAATTTAGGACAGTTATGAAGATAAAACGACTTGCAGTTGGCCTGGAC
>DNTA01000314.1 GCA_003500135.1 Cytophagales bacterium
TAAATGCCTAAGTCAGTAAATTGAAAACCATACGAATAAATATACCCAAAAGCTATGCGGCACTGGCTATTGCACTAATGGCTCTTTGTCTTCATTACTATACCTATGGCAATGGCTTATTACTAACCGATGATTCACGCCATTATCTGGCAGCGGCCAATAGCTTTGGCAATCATTTTTCATTAATAGATAATGACGGGCATTATTTCCTTTTTTGGCCCCCTTTGTTTCCGGTTCTTTTATCTTTTTTTAACTCCATCCACCCTATCTTTATCTGGATACATCTAATATTATTGATAACTGCCGCATATTTTCTTTACCGCCTGGTTAGCAGGTGCATTCAGCGGCCCGTATTCTTCATCCTCTGTTATATTCATATTCTGTTGGGGGTTCACCTGCTGCTTATCTCCACTTTTCTATGGTCTGAATTACTCTTCCTTTGCCTGTTGTTGGTGTTTGTTGACCAGGTTATGATATCAGACAGAACAAAATACGCTCTTTATTTTGCCATGCTTACCGGGTTTTTGATGTGTTTACAGCGCAATGCCGGTTTCTTTATTGTGTTGGGAGCCTCAGTCTGGATGTTTATGTATGAAAAAAATGCTTATACACGTTGGATAAAACCAATTGGGTTCGCCATGGTGATATGTTCAGGCTGGTTTATCTGGAATATTTTTGTATGGTATTTTATACCTCACGAGCATTTCGTATTATCAATTGATCTATTTAAAAATATTGCCGGAAATATAAATACTTTTTCGGTAGCCTTAGTGGGATTACTCATTCCAATATCGCAATATACTTTTTACCTATTATTGATCATTGCATTCACTATTCTCTATCTCTATATTCGTTTTGTTAAAAGCAATCCTTCTATCCAACTCATATCAATAATAGTCATAATCTATTTGTTTTTGTTGTATTTAGTACTGACCGTTAATATTGCAGGATTTCCTGTTGATTTTGGTGAAGCAGACAGGTTTATCGCGGTGATTGTACCTTTATTGAGTATTCTGTTTTTCAAAGTATTGGAAGAGATTTATGCCAGGCTCCCCCGTAAATTCGGGGTTGCCTTGCTTTTGCTGGTTTCGCTTTGGATGCTTTATCCTATATCGCGTACTATCAAAAATGCCAGGCAATGGCATATCATTAGCTATGAAAAAACAGGTCATTAAAATTGTTCAACCCTGCTTTTTAAATTCCGATGGGGTCAGGCCATAAACCTGCTTAAAGCTTTTGGCAAAGTAGGAAAGGTTGCTAAACCCTACTGCATAAGCCGTTTCGGAAACATTATGATCGGGATTGGACAACAAAACCGCGGCTTTCTTCAGCCGGATATGGCGTACCAGGTCAGTGGGTGACTGACCGGTCAGGGCCATCGTTTTGCGATATAATTGCACTCTGCTCAGCGCCAGTTCATGGGTGAGGTCATGAATAGACAGCTCGGAATTTTCGAGGTTCTTTTCTACCAATTCCCTGAACTCACTGATAAATACATCCTCTTTTGGCTTCACCGATTTCTCTGCTTGTGGAAGATGCCACAGCTCGGCAAAGCGCTGACGTAAGCGCTCCTGCTGCTTTAATAAATTATCCGCCTTGAGCTGTAATTCTTCCGGGTCGAATGGCTTGACAATGTAGTCGTCTGCACCGGTTTTTAAGCCTTCAATCTTACCATCGCGCGTGGCATTGGCCGTTAACATGATAATCGGGATGTGGCTGGTGGCCCTATCCTTCTTTATGTCGGCGGTCATCTCCACACCATCCTTTTCCGGCATCCAGAAATCACTGATAATCAGATCGGGAACTTCCTGCCTGGCAAGTGACAAACCTTCCTGTCCATCCTGTGCCGTTATAATCTGGTAAGGATACTCCTCCAGACAACTGACTATAAACCGCAAAATGTCCGGGTCATCTTCCACTGCCATCACCCGGGGGCCATCTTTTTCCTTATTGATCATTTGCGAATCGATCGGCTTTTCCACCACCGTGCGGGTCTTCGAGACCGGGACAGTAGCCTTCGCTTCACCCCTGTGCTCAATCACTTCCAATGGCAATTCAACCCGGAAAATTGAGCCCTCGCCTTTTTTACTCTGCACATTGATGGTTCCGCCGAGCAAATAAACCAGCTCCCGGGTCATGGAAAGCCCAATACCTGATCCCGCACTGACCACCTCATTGGTCTTTTCCGCCTGATAATAGCGATCGAAGATCTTATCCATTTGCGAGGATTCGATTCCAATACCCGTATCTTTTACCACAATGATCAAACGGTCTTCCTCGTCGCTTTTTTGCTCAATATTGACATCTATCGAACCCCCTTTTGGCGTAAACTTGATAGCATTGGAAATCAGGTTGAAAACTATCTTTTCCAGCTTGTCGTGATCGATATTGACAAGGGATGAAGGCACCCGGATGTTGAATGCGAACGATAAACCTTTCACCACTGCACCGGATTCCAGGCTGACCAGTGTATCCTCTAAAAATTGGCGGAGATCAATAGTTTCGGCATGCAACTTCAGCTGACCCACATTGAGCTTTGCCAAATCGAGTATCTGGTTGATCAGCCGAAGCAAACGGGTGGCATGATGATGCATGGTATTTAGCTCGCGTTCGAATGGGAGGTTTTTGACCTTTGTCATCTGATTGATGGTTCCGAGAATGATCGTGAGCGGCGTACGAAATTCGTGGGACACATTAGTGAAAAACCGTGTTTTCATATGGTCTACTTCCTGCATTTTCTGCAAAGCAAACTGATTTTCAAGATGGGCCATTTCCTTTTGCTTATTCTGATAACTCACAATCCAGGCAAAGAGAATGGTTTCTACCACCACGGTTGGTAAAAAATAAATGTAGTTGCCTAAAAGCAGAGCAAAAACGCTTCCCAGAATCAGGACAACACTACCTACCACCACTATTCTTGAGATCAGATCGCGCTTTTTGAAATATAAAATCGTGAGGAGTATAATCGATATGGCAATAAAAATGACCCGAATTGCCAGTAATATTTTCTCGTGAAGCAATTCATAAGGGTTGATAGCGATAAAAAGCAAATAAAGAATTCCGGCAATGACAATAAACCTGATAAAACTGATACTGATTTTATATAATTGGGGCAAAAATTGTTCATAATTCAGAAACTTAACAGCAAAGTAAAAATACAGGCACATGCTGGCAATGTTGGATACCGGATTGACATAAAAGGCCAGTATGTCGACCGACCACTCACCATAGAGATTGAAAATCATGGGTAGGCGATTGGCGTGGTAAATGAATACAGACAACAAATAGAGACTGTAATGGAGAAAGTTATTGTCTTTGGTAACAGAATAGTTGACAATAAATAGCATAAATGCCAACAACAAAAAGCCGAGGTACATATACAACCACGGGTTAAAGGTGGAAGTCAGCACGGAGGCTTTAACATCATCATAACTGTATACATACGCCACAACCGGCTGGTAGTCGAGATGCTTTGTCCCTTCAGAAGATATAATGGTTTTGCGATAGTAAAAAGGTCTGGAAAAATCGACTTCCTGAGCATTGAAAGACAAAATATTAAGTTCACGCATATCGCTAACCGGATTCCGAAACACAAACTGACCTAAAGTGTACTTTTTGTAACCCGAATGTAAGGGTACGTAAACATCTATAAAATCATTTCGATTGAAACCAATTACATAGGTATACTTGGTTAATTTTGTATCGATTTTGAATTTAAACCAATAAGCCGCACCATTTTGTCTTTCGATGACCTCACTCTGCCTGAAAGGTTTTTCTATCACTTCCTCGAAAGACATCTTTCGGGATGGGTCAGGATAATACAAATAACCCCCTTCTGGTCGCCTCGATTCACGGATGGTATCGATGGCAACCGTGGGTATATTTTGTGACAGGCAATTGATTGCGAAAAGCAAAAAAAAGGAAAAAACTACAATCAGTTTATTCAGCATATTATAGCCATCAAAAACACTTAATCACCATACTTTTTATTGCCACATAATTTCAGGCGTAACTAATATAAAACATTATTTGATTTGAACCGCTCCATAATGCCAATCAAATCGATCGATTTAATTGAAATTAAAGTCTGCTTAACTAAAAAGTAAAACGAAGCCCGATGCATAAATTCAAAACAAAATAACAAACCTTATCCTTTACCCCATAGGATTAAAACCAGCTGTTTCGTTCATAAGTAAGCCTTGCCAAAAAGCCGGCCGGGTTTTAAGTCAGTCGAAAGTAGGGAATGGGGTATAACATACCTCTGTCCGAGATAAAGGCCGGCCGGCTTTTGATTCATGCCTGCTTAGGGCACGGTTATGACATATATATGCGAATGGGGTAAGGGTACTTAGGCGCCTTCTAAAATATTGGAATTCTTTACAAGAGGCTTTATATCAACTATCACTTATACGCCCGGTACAACTTTCCGGCCCTTTCCCGGGCGCGTTTCAGGCGCATTTTAACGGCGCTTTCCGAGAGGTGCATGGCATTCATAATGTCTTTGATACTTTGCTTTTCCTTATACTTCAACAGCAGCAATACTTTTTCTTCTTTGTTGAGCTGTTCGAGCAGCTCGTCCATGATTTTTTCCGAAAGGGCTTCCGGCACCTCTTCTGCTTCTTCAATCATATCCGGAAGCTCGTCTTTGATCTTATCGCTGATCGCCTCGTGAAGCTGCTTTTTTCTTTTGCGTAAAAAATCGATACAGGTGCTGTGAACGATGGTATACAACCAGGTACTAAAGCGCGACTGGTTCCGGAATTGAGGCAATTGTAAAAACAATTTGATCTGGATTTCCTGGCTGAGGTCGCTTGCCTGATCGCGATCCTGGGTGTAACTCAGGCATTTTTTAAAAATCAATTGCTCATATCGCGCCGATAAAGCGGCAAACATCCGATTGTCGCCAGATTCGATAAACTGAGCAATCAGCTCCTCATCAGAGTATGGTTTTAACTTGTCTGTTGCCATAATTCCCGCGCATAAAATAGCGCTTTATTCGCATAGCCTGCAAATCATATTTTTCAAAGGATCGTAAAAAGCCCTTCCATTTATTAATAGGCAATAGTATAAAATATATTTTCCATCAAGGGGTGACTTTTGCATGGAAAGTCGTCAAAGATTTGATTGAATATGATGAGTTATGTTGCCAATTGAACAAACCTTACTGGAAGTCCCCATAGAAGCCCAGCCGGACGATGTGACGTGCGGGCCGACATGCCTCCAAGCGGTGTATGGGTATTACGGACTTTCACTTCCGCTATCACGTGTCATCAGACAGGTAAAGCAACTGAAATCAGGGGGCACACTGGCCGTATTACTGGGCCAGGATGCATTGAAACGAGGCTTTCAGGTAACAATCATTACCTACAACCTGCACATGTTTGACCCTACATGGTTTAATCAGAAACAAATAAAACTGATTGAGAAACTCAGGGAACAACTCGAGTTCAAAAGCACGAAGAAGTTTCAATTTGCTGCTGAATCGTATATCAACTTTCTGGAAAAGGGTGGAAGCATCAAATTCAAAGACCTAACCCCAACCCTGATCCGAAGCTACCTGAATAAAAACCAACCAATATTGACCGGGTTGAGCGCCACATATCTGTATAACTCAGCCCGTGAAATTGGCGATACCAATACGTATGATGATATAAAGGGAACACCAACCGGGCATTTTGTGGTCATTGACGGTTATAATCGTCAAAACAGGGAAGCGCTGATCAGCGATCCGTTGAAACCCAATCCAATTAGTGACGGACAGCATTATGCCGTGCCTATTCAGCGACTGATCAATTCCATTATGCTGGGCATAGTCACGTATGATGCCAATCTTTTGATCATCGAACCAAAAAAGAAAAAGTAACATGTCAATTTTAATTATAACTGACAAAAAAGAGTCCTGGGACATCGATCAGGAACAGGCGGAAATCATAACCCATAAGGAGTATATCAGCTCCCGTGCTTATCAGCCTCCTCATAAATTCAAGATCATTAATTTGTGCAAGTCTTTTCAATACCAAAGCCTGGGATACTACGTTTCGCTTTTGGCCGAAGCACGCGGACATAAAGTGATGCCGGCTGTGAGTGAAATGGTCGGTTTCAAATACCCATCACTTCTGCGCGACGACTTTCTGGAAATAGATGATTTGATCCAAAAGGCGCTTTTTGTTATTGAGCAGGACTCTGTTGAGGTGACCATTTGTCTTGGTATTCCTGACTATGAAAGGTTGCAAAAAGCAGCTTCCATACTTTTTAACCTGTATCAGGCACCAATTTTGAAGGTTCGCTTTATTAAGCGGGACAAATGGATCATTCAAAGCTTAAAACCAGGCCACAGGTTCGAACTTAACCAGGTGCAGCAAGATCTGCTGGCCGATGCGCTGGTGAAGTACCTGTCGGGAAAGAATATTTTCAATAAAAAAATGGAACGCAAGCAATATGGCCTTGCCATCCTGATCAATGAGGAAGATCCCAACCCACCCAGCAATGCCGCTGCTTTGCAAAAAATGGCCAAAGCTGCGGAGAGATTTGGCTTTTCCGTGGAGTTCATCACTAAAAACGACTTTAGCAAACTGGTGCAATACGACGCATTATTTATCCGTTGTACCACCCAGGTCGACCACTTTACCTATCGCTTTGCAGTAAAAGCCCAGCTGGAAGGACTGGCAGTAATTGATGATCCGGGTTCAATACTGCGGTGCACGAATAAAGTATATCTCTACGAATTGCTTCGCCGAAATAAGATACCGACGCCTCAGACAAGGATCCTGGAAAAATCGCGGAAGACCTCCTACCCCGAGGAATTTCCCGTCATTCTGAAACAACCCGATGGGGCATTTTCGAAAGGAGTGATCAAAGTAGATAACAAGACTGCCTTTCAGGATGCACTTAAGCAATTGTTCTCTAAATCGGACCTGGTGGTAGAACAGGAATTCCTGCCCACTGAGTTCGATTGGCGGGTGGGGATATGCAATGGCAAACCCCTTTATGTAAGCAAATACTATATGGCACGCGGACACTGGCAAATAGTAAACTGGGGCCGGAAAAAACCCGATGAGGGCCCCGCGGAAACCATTGCCGCTGAAGATGCGCCGAAACGCCTGATCAACCTTGCGCTAAAAGCCACCAAACTGATTGGTGATGGCTTGTACGGGGTGGATATCAAACAGTTTAAAAACAGGTTTTACATCATAGAAATCAACGACAACCCGAACATTGATGCCGGTATTGAAGATAAGATCGCAAAAAACAAGCTTTATAATGGCATAATGGAGGCTTTCTTACAAAAACTTAATGCTCCAAAAAAATGAACCTCCCAAAGAGACTACACCTTTTTCAGGCCTATGGCGTGGAACTGGAATATATGATCACAGACCGCGAAACGCTCGACATCAAACCGGTGGCCGATCTGTTACTTCGCGATATTGCCGGATATTTTACCAATGAAGTGGTGATGGGAAATGTGGTGGTTTCAAACGAACTGGTGAACCACGTAATCGAGGTCAAATGTGCAACGCCCACATCAGATCTATTTGAATTAAACCATCAGTTCATTACAGCCATAGACGAAATAAATAAATTGCTGCTCCCGTATAATGCACAGCTCATGCCGGGATCAATGCACCCCTGGATGGACCCCCAAAAGGAAACCGAACTATGGCCGCATGGGCAACGGGAAATATATGAAGCGTACGACCGCATATTTAACTGCAAAGGTCATGGATGGTCCAATGTGCAAAGTTCACACCTCAACCTACCCTTTTTCGACAATGAAGAATTTGCCGCCCTCCATGCAGCCGTTCGTATACTATTGCCCATTCTTCCGGCTATTTCTGCCAGCTCGCCCATTGTCAACTCCGGCTTTTCCGGCTTTCTGGATAAGCGCATGGATTATTATCTGCGCAATCAGCGAAAAATCCCTGCCGCCACGGGTAAACTCATCCCTGAGCGCGTATACTCGAGAAGGGCTTATTCCCAGCGCATTTTCAATACCATAGCCGCACAAATCAAACCCTACGACCCGGAAGGAATATTGGAGCCCGTTTGGGTTAACAGCCGTGGGGCAATCGCCCGTTTTGACCGTGGCAGCATAGAGATCAGGGTACTGGATATTCAGGAATCACCAAGAATGGACCTGGCCATCCACTCCCTGATAATTGCCGTATTAAAACTTTTGGTGAAAGAGCATTTTCAGTCTTTACACGAACAACAAAAGATAGAAACGGACGGCCTGGCCGGAATATTTAAACAATGTATTAAACACGGTCCTGACACCGCGATAAGTGACCACGCTTTTCTCAAACAATACGGTTATGAAAATGTGGAGAGCGCCTCAGCCAATGAAATATGGAAAACACTTTTTCGCATTGTTAAAGAGCTTTATCCGGCGCTGATCAACCCCTGGCAGAATGAAATTGAACATATTTTACTCAGAGGGACACTGTCCCAGCGCATTCTCAAAGCGCTCTCCGACAATTATCACCACGACAATATCAAGATGGTGTATTGTGAAATGGCCGATTGCCTTGCTGAAAACCAAATGCTGCAACCATGGGCAGAAGATATTACCTTGTAACCGCTGAACATGCCGGTAATATGATCCCCGAAAATTTCGCTCAGTTTTTTCGGGGTCCCGTATGCCGTCAACGTTTATTGAGTCATGAGGGATGGGACCCGGGAAGCGCGGAAGTGGCTACTTTTATTTCTGAAAAACTCAAGGCGCCACTCATTTCGCAGCCGGTAAGTCGATTGCTTATCGAAATGAACCGGTCACTGGGCAACCCGGAATTATTCTCCGCAATAAGTCGTGAATTCTGCCCCAAACTTAAAACGGAACTTATCGAAAAATACTACCGGCCGTATCGGGAAAAAGTGATTGCCCATATCGAAAATGGCCTGAGATCAAATGACCAGGTCATTCATTTAAGCATCCATACTTTTGCGGAAATTTGGAATGGCACAAAACGGGAAACGGACATCGGCTTACTTTTCGATCCGGAGAGACCTTCCGAGAAAAACCTTTGCAGTTCTCTAATTAAAAATATGGAAAGTTCACTACTACTAATGTCCATAGAGTTCAATAAACCCTACCTGGGCATTGATGACGGACTGACCACTTATCTTCGTACGATATACCCCGATAGTCGTTACGCAGGTATTGAAATAGAAATCAATCAAAAATTCGTCGATACCCCGGAGTTGCTACTTATATCTGATTATATATGTGCAGGCCTGCTAAAGGAGGAAAAAGAGGATAAAAATGATCTTATAGTTAAGCATACATAAATTTTTTAAAAAAAACGTCAAACCATGTGACCTCAGTTCTTTACTGCGTCCAAAATGCGTTGAAAACATTTTATTACCATACAATACAATAATTAATGAACATTTGCTTTATCATGTATCCCTGGGAGCGCGTGGAAGCCGATACCGACTCAACCCTCCGATTGGTGCACGAATCAGTTTTGCGCGGTCACCGGACAGCAGTACTTTATCCCAAAAACTTGACCATACGTAACAGTATCACCTCCGGTTTCTGTAAATTCATTACAACGCCCGGTGGAAAGGTACCGTCCAATATCCCTACTTTCCACAAGAAGGTACAGTTTAAGGAACAACTGGTGCCCATGTCGGGCTTTGATGTGATTTTTGTAAGAAACAATCCGCCGCTTGATCCTGTCATGCTCAATTTTCTGGACAGTGTAAAAGACGATACCTTTATCATCAATGATATCAACGGACTGCGAAAGGCAAACAACAAGCTGTACCCGGCTTCTTTTGAGGATCCCAACAACGAGATCATTCCTGTCACGCATGTTTCAAAAAACAAGAACTATCTGAAAAGGATCATACAGGAATCGGAAAAAGAAAGGATGATCCTGAAGCCCTTTGACGGGTATGGTGGATCGGGTGTGATCGTTTTGGAGCGCGGCGCTATGCAAAATGTGAACTCACTGCTCGATTATTACATCACAGGCAAGGACCGCGATCACTATGTGATTTTACAGGAGTATATATCAGGCGCTGAAAACGGTGATGTCAGGGTGTTGATGCTTAATGGCGAACCCATTGGCGCTATGAAGCGCATTCCCGGTGAAGGCGACCTCAGATCAAATGTGCATGCCGGGGGCAATGCTGTGAAGCATACGCTCACCAAAAAAGAGAAGGAACTATGCTCCAAAATCGGCCCCAAGCTGGTATCGGACGGCTTGTACTTCGTCGGCATCGATATCATCAGCAACAAACTGATCGAGGTGAACGTGTGCAGCCCGGGCGGCATCACCAGGATCAATAAATTCAACCGGGTGAAGCTGCAGCAAAAAGTGCTCGACTTTGCCGAAAACGTAGTGAAATACAAGGAGGCAGCAATCGAACGTAAACGTGCCTTCCGCAAGACCATAGAAGATGCTTAAGCTTACCATTGAAGAGATGCTCGCACGCATCGGTGCCGGTATCACTTTTGAGGCGACCTGCATTGATGGGTCGTTCAGTCTTAAAATTGAAGAATACACGCCCATAATATGCGCGGCCATTCACGATGGTCATCAGCTAAGACCTGAGCTGAAGGAGAAATGTTTGTTGTCCGATCATGAACGCTGGTACGAGGAGGACCCGGAAACAGCAACCTTCATCAATTCCTTGCCGATTACTTTTGTCGGTCATGATTCACGGTACGAATACGACCTGAACCGCCCTCCTGAATCGGCTGTTTATGACATCGCCTGGGGTAAAAAAGTATGGGCATCCGACCTTTCCTCAGAGGAAATCGAAGCATCATTACTGAAGCGCCGGCAATTTTACCGGGTGCTGCACGTTTTAGTGGCACGTATTGAACAGCAATACGGCGCTTGTATAGTATTTGATATCCACTCCTACAATTACAAAAGATGGAACCGCCACGTGCCATTGTTTAATCTGGGCACATTAAATATCGATCGGAAAAGGTTTCAAAAAACCATCAGCCGCTTTCGCCGCGAGTTGAAAAAGATTACCATTCCGAATATTGTTAATGTCACTGCCACCAACGATGTTTTTAAAGGCAGTGGTTACTTACTGAAATATTTGACCGGCCAGTTCAGCCATACCCTTGTGTTCGCTACCGAAGTTAAAAAGATATATTGCAACGAAGGTACCGGGGAAAAGTATCCCGTAGTAATTGAGGAACTGTCTGCTCAATTGAAAATAGCTATTCTCAATACCTCGACCTACTTCGCCCGAATCCATACCAACTTAAAGAAAAAAGGCAGGCACTTTCTATTGTCAAAAGAGCTGGACAATGCCATTATACAAAGTGATAAACAGCTATACCGGTTAACTCGGAATTTTGAGATACTCAATTATATCAACCCGCTAAACCTCGAGCAGGAGAAAAGGCGGTTTTTTGCATCGAGTTACCGGAGAACACCCCTATTCCGTTACCGCCACCTCAATATCGACCCGTATCTGTATAAACGTAAATTATACAATCTTCCCGTAGATCAGATCAATGATCCGCACATTCGGACGTTGTACCAGGATATTGTTCACGCCTATGCGGATAAAACGGATATTCTCGCTACCATTGGCAGCAATAAATTCCTCTACAATTCTTTGCGATACTTTGGCGAACCTACCGAGAGGGACGTCTCTAATGCCCGGTTCATCTTATATAGCCCCAACCATATCGGCGATGAAGACCTGAAGGTTTACAGCGATACGGTTGCTTTGGAAAAAATGATGGAAATGGCCCATTCGTATGTTTTAACTGTAAGGCGGATATCTCTCCCAACCTGGTCTCCAAGGCTTTGGTGATCAATAGCAAAAAACTCGTTCGGGTGAAAAAGGGCGCTCAATTTACCAGGAAAAGCCTGATGGCGCTATCGCATCATGAAATCGGAGTACACATGGTTACCACCATCAATGCTACTTTGCAGCCCTTGTATATGCCAAGGCTGGGCGCTCCCCTCAACACCCTTACCCAGGAGGGCCTTGCGGTATTAAGTGAATACTTGTCGGGTAATATTACGCTGGGAAGATTGAAAGAATTGGCCCTACGGGTTCTGGCAGTGGACATGCTCGTTAAAGGGCATGATTTTATCGAAGTATTTGAGTTTCTGATGGATGATGGCAATCTCGATCAGAATGCCGCATATTATCTCACTTCCAGAGTTTTTCGTGGTGGCGGATTCACGAAGGACCACTTGTACCTGCGTGGCTTCCGGCTCATTTTAAAGCACTACCACGAAGGCAAGCCGTTGGATAACCTGCTTATTGGTAAAATGTCGTTGAAATATCTTCCGGTGCTGGATGAAATGGTTCAACGCCGGTTTCTGTTACCTCCTAAATACAAGACAAGGACATTTCAACAAAACAGTGAGGAAAACCCGATTATCCGGTACCTGATTGAAGGCTTGAAATAGAATTTATTTTTCCAGTTCAACAGCCAGCATCAGCTCTTCAAGAAAGTCGATGTATACTTCTACCATGTCGAGAATAGGACCGCAATTGTCGTAGCGTTGGGATACGAACAGGTATTCGAGGGAATAATAGATTACATTGTAAGTGTCGTTGATCTTTTCGTCGACAATGATCTGTTTTCCCAGCTCATTACGAATAGAGTCTACCCGATTTCGGATGTCGAAAAACTTTTTGAAATTTTCAATCTCCTGCTTGCTGGCTCCTTTGGTATTGAAAGTAATGAGGTCGGTAAACACCTGGTTATTAGGCGAAAAACCTTCCATCTCTTCCTGTTCTTTTTCTTTGTCCTGCTTTTTTTGCGCCTCGGCAGTAAGCGTTGCCACAGAAAATAATACTGTCAGCAACAAAAAGTATAATTTCCCCATTTCCCTGAAATATCTAAAGGGCACTTCTAAAAACTCAA
>DNTA01000073.1 GCA_003500135.1 Cytophagales bacterium
GTCTTGTATGAATAGTGAACCTGGCTGGTTTGGCGATTTTCTTATTAGTTAGGTTGGCCCAGTATAAATATCATGGGAACCTTGCAAAATGGCCTTTTCGTCCAATCTCAGTGTTGCTCAAAAAATTTTATCCTCGGAATATCGTTCATATGCCTGCGGTAAAATTTTCCTCGCGCCTCGATCTTGAACGAATATACTCATTTTTCAAGGTTCCCTCATGAATAAAAATTCTGAAACTAAAAAATATCCCTTATCAATCCGTAACTGGCCTGAAGATGATCGACCGAGAGAGAAATTATTAAAATATGGTGAACATGCTTTAAGTAACGCCGAATTGCTTGCTATTTTAATAAGGACGGGAACGGCTGGGAAAAGCGCAATTGATTTGGGGAGGGAGTTGTTGAATAAATTCACTTCATTGCGTGCAATGAGCGGGGTTGATGTTTTGGAGTTCAAAGAAATCAATGGATTGAAAGATGCCAAAATTGCTCAATTGAAAGCGGCGATTGAATTAGGTCGTCGGATGATGAGTGAGGAAAAGGCGTTTCATGGTGTTGTGAAATCGTCTGCTGATGTGGTGGATTTTCTGATGCCCCTGATGCGGGATTTAAAGAAGGAAATATTTAAAATATTGTTGCTCGATAAAGGCAATCATATATCCGAATTAATCGATATTGATGTGGGAACTGTGGATCGGGTGAATCCATCAGTGCGGGATATTTTAATGACTGCTTTGAAATATCAATCCCCTTCCATGATTTTGGCGCATAATCATCCATCGGGGAATATTAAGCCAAGTGATGCCGATAAAAGATTGACCAAAGATTTAGTAAAAGCGGCTCTGGCAATGGAAATGCGGATTTTTGACCATGTAATCATCGGGGAAAATTCGTATTTTAGTTTTGCTGACGACGGTTTAATCGAAGAATATGAAATTGAAGCAACAAAATGATTTAAAGGAGATAGTCTGTGGCGAGTTTGAAAAAATCGGACAAAGAAAGAATAATTGAATTGCTGGACAAAGGTGAAGATCTGCCTTTGGATTATAAACATCTTCTGTTTCCACCTGAAAAAAAGGAATACGAACTGGTGTATGCGGGAAAGGAAAGGGAAGAAGATATTTTGGCCGATACCATGGCCGTGCCCCTGCAGCCGATTAAAACCTTTGATGGAAATGGAAATGATTGGACAAATAAACTCATATTTGGCGATAATTTACAGATACTGAAATCATTGCAAGATGACCCTGAAGTGAAAGGTCAGGTTAAGCTAATCTATATCGATCCGCCTTTTGGAACCGGGGATGAGTATGGTTCAATCAATGGAGAAAAAGCATATACTGCAAAATTGAAGGGTACACATTTCATAGAGTTCTTCCGTAAAAGGATACTCTTTTTACGAGATATATTAGCAGATGATGGATGTATTTTTGTGAGGTTGGATTATCATTTTAGTCATTATTTTAAAGTGATCATGGATGAAGTTCTTTTATTTAGAAATGAAATAATTATTAATCGAATTCACAAAAGACTTAGAAATTTAAAAAGATTCAATGTATCTACAGAATGCATACTTTTCTACTCCAAAAATGAGAATTTTCAGTTTTTTAATCCTGAAGCACCAAGAAAATGCAATTATTGTGGAGCTGAAAAAGATTCTATTTGGGAAGATTTAACATCACCAGGGTTGAGAAATCCACCAGAAAGAATAATTCTTGGGAGAAATTTATTGCCAAGACGGGGACGTCATTTTTCATACACTCAATCTAAAATAAATAAAATGGAAAATGAAGGTCGAATTCGGCTAAATAAAGATATATCATATTATGATCTCAATGGTACAAAAATAGATTTTCGACCAGAATACTTACAAACAGAGAATGTACCATTGGACAATAATTGGACGGACATTAAAGGGTATGCATTCATGACAGGTTATCCAACTGAAAATCATGAAGAATTATTGGCTCGTGTAATTCAAGCGGGTTCAAAAGAAGGTGATATAGTTTTGGATTCCTTTGCAGGTTCAGGGACAACTATAGCCGTTGCTGAGAAATTAGGACGTCGTTGGATTGCCATTGATTGTGGGAAATTCGCCATTTACACTATGCAAAAACGATTGTTAAACCTGAAAAGCGAGATCGGCAACAAAGGCAAAAAATTAAAATCCAATCCATTCACTTTGTATCATGCTGGGCTTTACGATTTCGCCATGCTGAAAAAATTACCCTGGCTAGAGTGGCGCAAGTTTGCTCTGCTGCTGTTCAATTGTCGGGATGACAAGCACAGGGTTTCAGGTCTTGAACTGGATGGCTACAAAGGCCGTTCGGATGTTATGGTTTTTGATTATCAAAAAGAGGGTGGCGTAGTTCTTGATTACGGTTTTATCGACGACCTGCATTCCATGATCGGTTCCAAAATCGGCAGCCAGTTTTTTATTATCGCCCCTGCCGCTAGCGTGGTCTTTTTGGAAGATTATATCGATAAGGGTTCAATCCGTTACTATATTCTACGTATTCCCTACTCAATTATCAATGAACTGCACAGCAAGGACTTTGAAGCCATTAAACAACCCATTGATGAAAGCCAGGTCAATAATACGGTAGACGCTGTCGGTTTTGATTTTATTCGCCAGCCTAAAGTGGCATGCTCATATTCAATTGAAAAACCTAAAGGTCAACTGCTTGGATATGCGGTTATTAAAATCAAAACATTCAAAAGCGAAGCCATGCTGAAAGGCGCAAGCCAATTGGAAAATCGGAAATCGCTTTCCATGATCATGGTGGATTTCGATTATGACGGTGAAATATTCAATCTGGATAAATCCTATTATGCTAGCGAGATTGAGAAAAACGGTTGGAAGGTATTATTGCCCTTGGAAAATCTTAAAAAGCAAATCATGATTATTTATCTGGATATATACGGGAATGAATACAGGGAAATAAAGACGCCGCAGGATTTCAGTAATCCAAAGTACGTAAAACGGGGAGGCAAATAATATGCTGGATCATCAACGCTTTCTCAACCATGATCTTGTTTTAAACGTCAGCAAAAGTGTCAATCCCGCAGTGTTTGATATTAATAACTACGAAAGCTTTCTGGACGCCCTGTGCGGTGAACGTGAATATCAGAAGACAGCGATTCGCAATACACTTTCTTACCTTTTAAGCGGAAATTACAAGAGCATTGTCGATCTTGCCGAAGAAAATTATCATAATAATGAGATGCTACAAACGTTTTACGGCACATTTGAACAGTTCAGGAAACACCTTCAATTCTCCAATAAATTATCCTGCTCATTGGACATGGCAACGGGAACAGGCAAGAGTTATGTTATTTACGGCATTGCCCGTATTTTGCTGGCAGAAGGCGCAGTGGATTATGTTTTAGTGGTTTGCCCGTCAACAACCATTGAAGACGGGCTGATGGAAAAGTTCAAACTGCTTTCTGGTGATGATACATTGCGAAATCTTTTACCTGACGATGCGGTTATCAAAAATCCGCATATCATCAATGCCACCGAAAGTATCACCACAGGAACCATTTGTATTGAAAACTGCCACGCACTATATGAGCACGTCAAATCATCGATTCGTGAAAGTCTGGCAGGCAAAGGCGATAAAACCCTGATCGTTAATGACGAGACCCATCATGTTTACAACCAGACAGGGAAATCCTTCAAAAAGTGGAAAGAGTTTTTAGTTGATGAAGATTTTGGATTCAATTACATTGTCGGGCTTTCTGGAACGTGTTATATCGGCGATGACTACTTTACTGACGTCATCACCCGCTATTCTTTGCGGGAAGCCATTGAGCAGGGTTTTGTAAAAATTATCGATTATGTTGCGGAAGATTCATCCAATACGCAGGATGAGAAACTTCAAAAAATCTATGACAATCACATCGAAAACAAGAATACAAAATATCGTCTGGTCAGACCGATAACCATCTTGATAACCAAAGACATTAGAGCCTGCAATAAACTGACCGATGAACTCAACCGATTTTTGGCGGAAACGGAAGGCATTTCAGAAGAAGATGCCGCTATAAAGGTTTTGGAAGTCACATCGTCGCCAAAGCATAAAGAGAATGTCAGGAAATTGAAAGACGTGGACAGGAAAGACAGTCCAGTTGAGTGGATCACATCGGTTAGTATGTTGACTGAAGGTTGGGACGTAAAAAATGTTTTTCAGATCGTGCCACATGAAGAAAAAGCATTTGACAGCAAACTACTCATTGCACAAGTGCTTGGCAGAGGCTTGCGCATTCCTGGAGTTTATTTGGGTCAAAAACCTGTGGTCACTGTATTTAATCATGACCGCTGGTCAGGTAGAATCAAGCATCTTGTTGATGAAGTGTTGGAGATCGAAAAACGGGTTTATTCCTATCCAGTTGAGAAAGAGCAAAACTATCACTTTGCTATTCATAACATCGACTACGAAAAATTCACTGAAACTGAAGAATACAAACAGGAAAAGGAATACGAATTTACAAAAGGATTTATCACCCTTATCCGCCAATCGCCAGGTTTGGAACGGGAAACGGAATATGTGCGGGCAACAACAGGAGAAAGCCGCAGAAAAAAAACATTAGTCAAATACAAAATGTTTTCAATTGATGAAATAGCCGAACAACTGCACAATCGTTTCAAATCCATTGATATGGAAACAGCAGAGACAGAAAATCCGACCAACTATGCAGAAAAATATGATTTGGATTGGTTGAAAAAACTCATCAGGAATTCACTGGATCGTATTGGCGAAAGTGGGGATCAGATCAGTGATGAAAACAGGCAAAAAATATATCAGGCATTCGGCGTCATACACCGTGCAGCTGCGAAAGCGGTTCGATATAGAATTTCCCCAAAAGCATTGATTAAAGTTGATACAAAAAACCGAAATAGAAATAGTGTTGGATATGCTGCCATTAAACGTGGTGACGCGACTGTATTTTATGATGACTTAACTTTTAAATTCAGTGATGAGGAAAGTATAACTTTTATTAAAGACCTTGAGGAAGATGAGGCCAGACCTGTTTCAGCAATTGAAAAGATCGATAATATTTACAATTTCAAATCGCCATTGAATCTTGCTATTTCTGATCACAAACCAGAACGCCTGTTTATCAGAAGGCTTATTGCTCAAGAAAATTCCAAAGCCGTTGGATCGTGGCTTAAATCTACTGATCAAGATTTTTATCCCATTGAATATTCGTGGAAAAAGGGAGAACATCCCAAAAGAGGAAGATTCAATCCTGATTTCTTTATTAAGATAGGCGACAATATATTGGTGATTGAAATAAAGGGAGATGAAGAAATCAGGGAACCATCGGATGAAAATATGGCAAAATACAAAGCTGCAAAAAATCATTTCAAAACTCTGAACGAACAGCAAGATAAACTAAAATATTTTTTTAACTTTTTGACGCCTGAAGATTACGATTATTATTTTGATCATTTTAGAAATGGCAATTATTGTTTTAGTTCAAAACTGGATGCCGAGTTAGAGAAAAATGGAGCGTAAATTTGGGCTAACAATTGGCTGCACTTGACGGTGGGGGAGCTGTGCTAATTTCAAATTTAGTAATGTTTTTCAAGTTCTGTGCTCGGAATCCCCGTTGCAAGTGAGCCATAGCGTTCAGGGCCACTATCAGAATCGA
>DNTA01000228.1 GCA_003500135.1 Cytophagales bacterium
CTCTATACCCTAAGTTGTATTGGTTTAATACGTCAAGACCAACTGTTCGTAACCTATCAGCTAATATAGCGTGTTTCTTAAGACGAATATAACACCATTCAATAGTATCAATGTTTCTATATTCCTTTATAAGATTAATAGAGTTAACCTTCGTCGTACTACTTCCTATCCATTGAGAAGTATTCGATTGATGACGTCGGTAATCTTGCAATATTTCATGACAAACTTTGCGTATCTTCAACCTATTTGAGATATCATGAAGCCAGGTATCGTGAACATATTCTTCTTGAGGTATTGGCAAAATTAGTGGCATAATAGTTCTTCTGAAAGCAGTACAACAACCTGTAACAAATGATGTTTCACTTAACCCTAATGAGTGAATTTGATTGAGTTTTGAAAACCCCATCATATTTAATTTTTCATCACATATATTTGTATCGTTAATCACAACGTGAGTACTATTTGATGAATGAAATATATCTATAATTTTTCTAATTTTGCCAGGATACCAATAATCATCCTGATCACAGAGAAATATAATATCTCCAGAACAGAGAGAAATTGCTTTAGCAAAATTCTGTGCATAGCCTAGAGTGATACAATTGTTGAATATCTTGATTGAAAATGGAGCTGTCTTCTGAAATGCGTGAATGCAATCACGCGTGCCATCCGTTGAACCATCATCACAGATGATAAGCTCATGTGGGAGTAATGTTTGGTTAAAAAGACTCGTTAACTGCTCATCGATATAGTCAGCTCCATTGAAGGTCGCCATTGCTATGGACACTCTCATATCATTTAATCCTGATATGGTTTGAATGTTTGCAAGGTGATAAACTCGGTGTATGTATGAGTGAAAATCGTCAAAAAATTTGCTATAAATGATAATAATTTATTGCTCAAAGTAACCTCCAATCTACTGTAAGGATCATTACCTCTTCTTAATGCCCGACTCGTTGCAAAGATATGAGATGTTACTGCTCTGTCTTTTATTTTAGTTAATCTGTCAAATCCAGATTCTTTTAAAATATTAGCAATTGAGTTCCAATTGAAGATAACAAGGTGACGAGGCACTTCAATACCACGCCAGTATTCTTTATATGCAAGGTGTCCAAAACTATATATATTGGGGGTACTTAATATTAGCGTTCCCCCAGGTTTAAGAATTTCGAATATCAGTTTGAATGTATCCCTTGCATTGTGAACATGCTCTATAACATGATTGAGAGTAATAACATCAAAATAGTTGGCATGAGACCCGAATGCAGCGATTTCACCCTGACGCACAGAAAAGCCCTTTTTCTTGGCCGCATTCACAGCTACCATGTCAGTATCAACGCCATAAACATCCCAACCGGCGTCACTGGCCAGTTCTAAAAATCTACCATTTCCGAAACCGACATCCAAAAGCCGGCCTTTTTCAATAGAATACGGCAGATATTTGAATTCACGCCGTAGCGCGTTACCTATTTTAGGGATGATCAATGCCAGAATTATGCCTAATTTATTGGCAGGTGTGTAGGAGGTTCCGAAGCGGTAATTCCGGTAACCGTTCGCAAGCGATCTTTTCAGTTTCTGCAACGTAGATAAAGTTCCTGTTGGCCGCTTTGTAACTGAAGTATGGGTATAGTATGTCTGGTACGCCAGGTGAATTGTATCTCTTGAAGGTCTAGGATCTAGATACACTGATTGACAGTGAGAACATGTATGTAAAGTCCATTTACCCGGGGCACAACAAAAAACAATATCTGTCAATCCATCATAAAGTAGGTCTCTATCCAGGGAATTGCAGCAAGGACATTTTTTGACACTTTCAAGACCGTTATCCGGCCATTGATCAATTACACACTTCATAATTGTATATAAGCCATTCTTTAGAATTTTCTGTTTGGCATGCAGATCAATTATTCTTTACTATATCTTGCCTCATGGTAGCTTGATAAATACAATTTGACCATAGCTCTGCGTTGTTTAAGAAATGTTACCTTGGAAATATCAACAAATTTAATATAAATTAAATTCTTCTTATCATTATCTTGAACAAATATTCGATTTCTATTTGTTAATGCTAAAAAATAATGTATATATAGCAACAAGATTTCTTCGTAAAAGGATTAAAATTATAACAAGTTCAAAAATGAGAAAAACAATACGCCACTGGGAAGAATGTAAGCCTGCGGCAAAGATGAAGTTTATAGTTATAATTCCGATCCAGTAAAAAGTGCGATATATAAGCGGAGATAATTCTTGATGGGTTCGCAGTGCTAGCCAGTTTAGGATAATTGTGTCAAAGAAAACTCTTATCAACCATGCAATAGCAGTACCAACAATACCGATCTTGAGAGTTAGAAAGTACAGTAAAATAGCATAGGGAACAAGCTCAAACATGTGTGCCTTTGCGACAAGTCCTGGATATCCAGAACTTTGCAACACCGTCAATGGCATGCGAGCAAGAGAATTGATCAGCCAGCCAAAAGCTAATATTTGTAAAACTGTAGCTGCATGAAACCGAAACTCATCTCCAAGCCATAACTGCAATATTTCTGGAGCAAAAAGGAAAATAACACTCATCATTAGAAGCATTATCACAGCCACTATAATATTTCCCCGATCATACAAGAAGAAAAGACGTTCATTATCACATTTTTTTGCTGTTGCAAAGGCAGGAAACAATACTGTCATAATGGAGCGAGGGATTATTTGGATACGTGACAAAAGTTCGCTTGTTGTTGCATAATAGGTAACCGCGGTCATATTCAACAAAGAGCCAATAAAAAATCTATCAAAATATACCATCAACGGCCCAATGACATTGCTAACCGTTATCCACCCACCATACTTAAGCAGCGAATGAGCTTCTCTCTTGCAAAATAATTGAGGCCGCAAAAGAACAGCATAAACCGAAGACGCATAGTGAAAATAAATGCAAAAGGCAAGCAAACGTACAGTGAGAAGCGCCAGGGTGGCCCATGTAATACTTGGCGTAAAAAGAGAGGTAATATACGGGGCAAGGAAAGTCGCTATGCCAAGTGGAACCCGTATTTTTGTGATTGTCGAGAAATTCTGTGCGGCCTCAAGTAGTCCTATGAGCGCAGATGTAGCAACCACGAAAGGCAAACCCAATGCGAGTACCATAAATGCATGAGCACCTTCTGCTCTGATTTCGATACTAACATTGAAGACATGGTTGACAAGAGGCTCAGCACAAAACAAAAGTACTATAGAGCCAATGGTACCAAGCAACAATATCAGCCATAAAGCTGACCAAACAAGAGGGCCAAAATCACATATTTGGTTTTTTCCAAGTTGATCGGCAACGAGTTTTGTCAGGGCTCGGCTCAACCCCATATCAAATAAACTGAAATACCCAACTCCCATCCATATTATTGTCAACAGGCCAAAACGTTCCTTACCAAACGCTTCAATTAAGAGAGGTATGAGGAAAAATGCAACAAGCAGAGGGCTGGCAAGTCCAACGAAACTCCATAAAGTATTTCGAGCCAAAACCTTGCTCGATAAAAGTTCTGTGGTTGAAATCAAAATTTACAATCCTTGTCTACATATACCCTACCAACTGTAACCCCTACCTCGCAACCAGAAGAAAAGTTAAAAGCGTTAGGGATGCATCCGGATTCTCCACCAAGCGCACCGCGGCATCACTCATCAACTTTAGAGAGCCTGACAAATAAGAATTTTGGTTAAAGATCAAGGAGCAAGAACATTGTTACCGTTCGCCGACCTACTATTGGGGTGAAAACGTTTTTTGCGCAA
>DNTA01000173.1 GCA_003500135.1 Cytophagales bacterium
TAATGATGGTACTATGATTAAAGCATGGGCAGATAAAAATCTTAAAGGTGACCCGGTGATCTGGGTGATCGTATTTGCTTTGTCATTACTCAGCATCATGGTCGTATACAGCGCTACGGGCACACTAGCCTATAAGTATATGCAGGGCAACACAGAACACTATTTGATACGCCATGGATTCCTTGTTTTTCTTAGTTTATTTGCCATGTGGGCAGCTCATAAGCTCGACTATAGATATTACAGCAGGCTTTCCAAACTGGCGTTGTGGATATCCGTACCTTTATTGTTTTTCGCCTGGCAATTCGGAACTAATATCAATGAGGCTTCCCGTTGGATCACCATCCCGTTTATCAACAAGACCTTCCAGCCTTCTGACCTCGCTCAGTTGGCGCTGATCTCGCATCTGGCCAGTATGTTGTCAAAAAGACAGCAGCAGATAGACGATATTAAAGAGACCCTGATACCTATGCTTCTGTGGACCGGCGTGATTTGCGGACTCATAGCCATGACCAACCTGTCCACTGCGGCATTGTTGTTTTTTACCTGTATGGTGCTGCTTTTCATCGGGCGCGTGCCTTTGAAATACTTGGTCATGCTTGGTCTAGTCGGGGTATTGGCAGGTGCTGTGGCATTTTCCATAGGGCAGAGAGGAGAAACTGCAATTAGTAGATTTGAAGATTTTATCAATAAGGAAGAAGTGCCTTTCCAGGCAGAACAGTCGTTTATCGCCATTGCCAAAGGCGGATTGACGGGCAATGGTCCCGGAAAGAGTCACCAAAGAAATTTTTTACCACATCCATATTCCGATTTCATTTTTGCCATCATCGTCGAGGAATATGGCCTTTTTGGCGGTTTGACGGTGGTATTACTTTACCTGGGTTTGCTTTACCGGGGCATGCGAACGGCAGCCCGGAGCGACCGGGCCTTTGGCGGATTATTGTCTGCCGGGCTCAGTATTGCCCTGGTCATGCAGGCTATGATCAATATTTGCGTGGCTGTGGGTTTAATCCCAATTACAGGTTTGCCTCTTCCATTAGTGAGCATGGGAGGGACATCATTGCTATTTACAGGGTTGGCGCTCGGCATCATACTGAGTGTGAGCAGGGGCGAATTGGAACAGTTTGGCAAGGATAAAAACAATATGAAAAAAATACCTAAAGCGGCCTGATGAACGAGAGGACAGAACCATATCGGATCATTTTGAGCGGTGGAGGAACCGGTGGGCACATCTATCCGGCGATTGCTGTGGCGAATGAGTTGCGCGCTCAATTTCCAAATGTGGAATTGTTGTTTGTAGGCGCTTTGGGAAAGATGGAAATGCAAAAAGTGCCCGATGCGGGGTATAAAATTGAAGGTCTTCCAATTTCAGGAATTCAACGCAGTTTGTCATTGAGAAACCTGAGTTTCCCATTCAAACTCATGAATAGCATGATCAAAGCGAGGAGGATCATCAATAGTTTCAAGCCTCATGTGGTGGTAGGTTTTGGCGGATATGCTTCGGGTCCGGTTCTTAGAGCGGCAGGAACCAGAGGTATCCCATCCTTGCTTCAGGAACAGAATAGCTACGCAGGATTGACCAATAAACTATTGGGAAAACGGGCCGAAAAGGTATGTGTGGCTTACGAAGGAATGGATAAATATTTTGATGCTGAAAAAATAGCGCTTACGGGAAACCCAGTGAGATCAGACATTCAGGATGTAGAAATGCTCAGGAATGAAGCGCTGAAATATTTCGATCTGAGAAATGATAAAGCGGTCCTTTTGGTGATGGGAGGAAGTTTGGGCGCTAGGTCCATCAATAATGCAATGCTTAGCAATATTGGCAAATTAGATGAAGCAGGTATTCAGGTGATATGGCAAACCGGTAAATTTTATTTTGAAGAAATGAAAAACAAGGTTGCCGAAATGGATTTAAAACAATTGAAGCTTACCGAATTCCTGACAGAAATGAAGCTGGCTTATGCCGCTGCAGATGTAGTAATGGCTAGAGCAGGAGCATTGACCATATCGGAATTGTGTCTTGCAAAAAAGGCTACAGTACTTGTTCCTTCACCCAATGTGGCTGAAGATCACCAGACCAAAAATGCAAAAGCATTAGCAGACCGGAATGCTGCCATTCTTCTGCCTGATGCTCAGGCCGAAAATGAGTTGGCCAATACAGCAATTGAGTTAATAAACAATCAGGATCGCCTGGAAGATCTGAAAAAGAATATAAGGCAAATGGCAAGGCCAAATGCCGCGAAAGACATTGTTAAGGAAATAATGAATGTAATCAGTTGAGTATCGGCAACTACCATAGCGTTTACTTTTTAGGCATAGGCGGTATCGGCATGAGCGCTCTTGCCCGATGGTTCAACCATCTTGGCATGAAAGTAGCCGGATATGACCGTACGGAGACTGAACTTACCCATAAGCTTGAAAGTGAGGGAATGGATATTCATTATATCGATGACATTAAATCAATCCCGGGTTGGGTTCTGGATAAAAACGAAACGCTCATCGTGTATACACCTGCCATTCCACAAGACCTTTCGGAAAAAGTGTACCTGGAATCAAAAGGTTACATTTTACATAAAAGGTCGCAGGTTTTGGGCATGTTGACACGGGATAAAAAAACAATTGCCGTAGCCGGGACGCACGGTAAAACCACCACTTCATCGATGATAGCACATATCATGATCGAAGCTCAAAAAAATTGCGTGGCTTTTCTTGGAGGGATCATGCAGGGATATGAGTCCAATTTACTCATGAGTGAAAATGCAGATGATCAGGCAACTGTGGTAGTGGAAGCAGATGAGTTTGACCGCTCTTTCCTTACCCTTCATCCTGATATCGCTGTCATAACTTCAACTGACGCTGACCATCTTGATATTTACCACGACCATTCGGCACTGAAACAATCATTTCAATTGTTTGCCGATCAGTTGCAGGAAGGGGGCGCTCTCGTTTTACAGAATAAAATTGCCAGCCAATTCCATATTGATAAAAGTGTAAAAAGCTATGGTATTGAAGAGGGCGATTGCCAGGCACGAAATATTGAAAATATTGGCAATGCATTTGGATTCGACTTCAGGGGTGATGAAGATATTTCTAACCTGAAACTTTATGTGCCGGGATTTCACAACGTAGAAAATGCAACGGCTGCCATTACATCGGCGATACTTTCCGGTGTCGATCCCGAAATCATCAAAAAAGCCATTGGTTCTTATAAAGGTGTAAAAAGACGTTTTGAGTACATTATAAAAAGTGATGATTTGGTGTATATCGATGACTATGCACACCATCCGGTTGAAATAAAAGCGCTTTTGGAATCGGTACGGGCCTTGTATCCCGGCAAAAAAGTAACGGCGATATTTCAACCGCACTTGTACAGTCGTACACGAGATTTTGTAAATGGATTTGCCGAGAGCCTCGATCTGGCCGATGAAGTATTGCTCATGCCGATCTATCCGGCCCGTGAATTGCCAATTGACGGCATTGGCTCCGAAATCATTTATAATCGTATGTCTTGCCCAACAAGGCAAATAGTCGGGGAAGAGGATTTGCTCAGTGCCGTCAAAAAGTTATCTCCTGAAGTGCTGCTTACAATCGGGGCAGGCGATATTGATCGTTTTCCAATCAAAATAAAGGAGGCGCTCAATGGCTAATTGGAAAATGAAACTACCGAAAATACAAAAGGGAGCCGGCATTTTCCTTGGTCTGTTAATAGGCTTTGTCATTCTGGGTTTTGCCGATAAAAAGCAGGAAAGCAGAGTGTGTTCCGGTATTTATGTCCGAATCGATAATCAATTGGGCAACTATTTTATCAATGAGCAGGACATAGTTTCACTAATCACTTCTGATGGAGAAAGCGTGGTGATTGGAAGGCCTTTCAGGTCTATTGATCTGAAAGGTATTGAGCGTCAGGTTCAGGAAAACAAGTTTGTTTACGACGCAGAAGTATACCGAAGTCTGGACGGCCAGTTGATGGTTGATGTAGTTCAAAACAAACCTATTGCAAGAATAATATCAGATAAAATTAAAGACCAATATATCAGTAAAGAAGGGGAGGTACTTCCGGTATCGAAAAGGTATACTGCAAGAACGCTCCTTATTTCTGGTGGCTTTGCTGATAAGATTTCAGTAGCTAATCTAAATGAAACGGATTTTGGAAAAGAGCTTTACAAAATGCTGCTTTTTATTGAGGGCGACCCCTTCTGGAAAGCACAGGTAGCGCAATTGGATATTTCTGCCAATGGAAATATTACCATGTTCACCCAGGTGAGTAAGCAAGTGGTAGAATTCGGAAGGCCGGTGGATTTTGAAAAGAAACTAAAGAAACTAAAAATTTTCTACACCAGCATTCTGCCCGGGAAGGGCTGGAATAGCTATGAGAAAGTAAGTGTAAAATATAAGGATCAAATAATCTGCGAATAATTTATAGCCATGGAAAAAGATAAAATTGTAGTCGGACTCGATATTGGAACAACTAAGATTTGTGCCATTGTAGGAAGAAAAAATGAGTATGGTAAGCTAGAGGTCATGGGCATGGGCAAAGCCGTATCCGATGGTGTGGTGCGCGGCATCGTGACCAACATTGACAAAACCATCTTTGCCATCGAAAAGGCTATCAAAGAGGCTGAAGATACCTCCGGGATCAATATTCGCGTAGTTAATGTCGGAATTGCCGGTCAGCACATTCGCAGTTCCATTCACCATGGCAGCATCATGCGCGATTCGGATGATGAAGAAATTACCGTAGAGGACATAAACAAGCTGACCAACGATATGCACAAGATTGTGATCCCTCCGGGAAGCGATATCATCCATGTTATGCCGCAGACCTATTATGTAGATTATGAAGAAGGGATTAAAGATCCGGTTGGCATGTCAGGCGTAAGACTGGAAGCTGATTTCCATGTGATCACAGCGCAGACCAATGCGATCAACAACATCAACAAATGTGTGCGAAGAGCCGGGTTGGAAATTGAAAACCTGATTTTGGAACCACTGGCCTCGAGCATGTCGGTACTGAGTGACGACGAAAAAGAAGCGGGTATTTGTCTGGTAGATATCGGAGGTGGAACTACTGATATTGCAATATTCCATGAAAATATCATCAGGCATACCGCCGTAATTCCTTTTGGGGGCAATATTATTACTGATGACATCAGACAGGGTTGTATGGTAATGCCGCATCAGGCCGAGTTGTTAAAAACCAAGTTTGGACGCGCTATTGCCGAGGAGGCTAACCCAAATGAAATAGTTTCGATACCCGGCTTAAGAAACAGGCCTCCAAAGGAGATTTCTATTAAGAACCTGGCCTATATCATTGAGGCCCGGATGCAGGAAATCATTGAACTGGTCCATGCTGAGATCATCACCTCCGGATATGAAAATAAACTGGCAGGTGGTGTTGTGATAACCGGTGGAGGGTCACAGCTTAAAAATTTAAAACAACTTTTTGAATATATGACAGGTATGGATGCCCGGATCGGCCATCCTAATGAACACCTGGGTAAGAGCAAAGTGGAAGCCGTGAAAAGTCCAATGTTTGCTACAACTGTTGGCCTTGTTCTTAGTGGTTTCAGAGCCCTTGATGTGAGGGAAAACAGATATAAAGAAAACACGAAGCATTTTGGTGGCCTTAACAGCCGGAAAGACCGGAGGGAAAAAGGCTCAGATATTTTCCGTAAGATCATTGATAAAACCAAAGGGTTACTGATCGACGATATTGACGGAAAAGAGGATTACTAAGCAAAAGTTGAATGCGGAGGCTTAACTCCTAAAAAAAGAAATTATGTCAGACAATTCGTACCAATTCGATATACCACCACATCATAAGTCGATTATAAAAGTAATTGGTGTAGGTGGTGGAGGTAGCAATGCCGTTAACCACATGTATAACCTGGGCATACGTGATGTGGAGTTCTTTGTATGCAACACCGATGTACAAGCGCTGCAAAGTAGTCCCGTGCCCAATAAGCTTCAAATAGGTACCAACCTCACAGCTGGCCTTGGCGCTGGCGCTAACCCTGAAAAAGGAAAGCATGCGGCCATGGAAAGCAAAGAGGAAATAAGGGAAATATTAAGCGATGGAACCAAAATGGTATTTGTCACTGCCGGAATGGGCGGTGGGACCGGTACAGGCGCAGCCCCGGTGATTGCCAAAGTGGCCAAAGAACTCGATATCCTAACCGTTGGCATCGTGACAGCGCCTTTTATTTTTGAAGGCCGTAAAAAAGCCAAAGTTGCCGAAGAAGGTATTAACCTGCTAAAAGAATGCTGCGATACCGTTCTGGTCATTCTAAATGACAAGTTGCGGGAAATTTATGGCAATCTGTCAATAAGAAATGCATTCGGCCAGGCAGACAATATTCTGACCACGGCAGCAAAAGGCATTGCAGAGATCATCACCGTACCGGGATATGTGAACGTCGACTTTGAAGATGTTAAAACCGTTATGTGCGAGGCTGGATCGGCGGTGATGGGCTCAGCGATGACGGATGGTGAAAATCGTGCCAGAAGAGCCGCAGAGGCAGCTTTAAGCTCGCCTTTACTGAACAATATGAATATTCACGGAGCTGAAAAGATCCTGTTATCTATTATGTCAGGCGAACAGGCCGAACTGCAAATGGACGAATTAACCGAAATTACTGACTTCATACAGGAGATGGCTGGTGAAGAAGCGGATGTGATATTCGGTCACGGTATTGATGAAGAAATGGGTGAAAGCATTTCAGTCACGGTTATTGCAACAGGTTTCGATCAAAGTGAAACCAAATTGCCGGCAAAAAAAGGAACTGTAAAAAAGGTCTATGATCTGGATTCAAGTCGGCAAATCAATAAAAACCCGGAACCTCCGCAGCAGAATCATCAGGCAGAACAGCCAAAAGAGCGCATAACGCCCAAGCAGCCTTCACTTTTTGAAGAAGATCAGCCGGATGAGGAGCCAAAGGAAGGGCATAAAGAGGAAGAACCTGTAGTGGATACGCGCACTTACTACTTTGAACGGCCGCAACAAAAAATCAATGATGAGGATGATGACAGCGAAATGAGTCAACATAAGGTAGGCATTGACGACTACGAGTTCATAGACAAAATAGAAGAGGAGCAAAACGAACAAATTAAGATTGAATCGGCGGAAGAAAAGTCACTGAAAGAGATCAAGCTCAAAAGAGAGGACCTTCAACGACAGGCAAAAGAACGTGTTGATATGATCAAAAAGCTTAACTCCAATCCTTACAGGCAGGATGATTATAAAGACAAGTGGAATACGCCGGCTTATATTCGCAAAAATGTCAATCTACAGGACGTGCCTCACTCTGCTGACCATAATGTATCGAGGTATAACCTGAATGACGATAACCAAATTTTGGGAAACAATAAATTTCTACACGATAATGTAGACTAATAAAACTAAGACATATTTGAGATGAGATATGCAGCGCAGGTACATTTTTTGAACGGAATGACTTTTTTGCCTTATCCTTAAGGTGTGATTTAAAAAATTGTGGTGGATTTTTTAATATTTTTTTAGCGTCGCTGCATATCTCCTCTCTCAAATAGCTTAATTGATGGGTAATAGAAACGAGAGCCCTAGAAACTAATTAACTGCCTGACCTGATCTTCCAGCAATTCGAGATAAAGCGGATCTTTAATTTTCCCTTCTTCCATATTTTTTTCTATGCGCGCCAGTTTTGGTTTAAGCGCTAATACATGCATCCCGAGGTAATTAAAAATGTCAGTCAGATGGCTCAATGCCAGACCGGCGCCCTGAACTCCACTGGAAAGCCCCACGAGTGCGCATTTCTTATTCAAAAAACTACTGGGATAGGTCATTCCATCAATAAATGCTTTGAGTACCCCCGGGAAGGAGCCATTGTATTCGGGAACGATAAACACAAACTTTTCAGATTGATTGAGTTGATCCAGTATTTTATTGAATGCCGCATTTTTGCCCGTATTGTGATATAAAGCGGAAAAAATAAAATCATCGGGTAATTCCCGAAGATCAATAATAGCAGACTCCTCATTTCTTTCTGCCAACAATCTTTTGTATTGGTTAGCAATCTGTTTAGAAATAGAATCTTGCCTGTTGGTGCCTACTATTATTGATATCATACGATTTTTTGATCAATCATTTAAATTTTTAATGTCTAAACGACGCGGCCGTTCGGCTGTTTTTCCATTTTTAGGTAAATGGATTTCATACACGTCATTGACATGCAATGCTTCAATTCCTTCTGCATCAACGTAATAAGGTATGTCATATTGCTGTGTAAATATTGGGAAAGCCAACGGCAGACCTTCTATCTTTTTATCAGAGAAGTAAAGTACATTGATATAGAGCTTATTGTTTTGTAAAATAAAATGAAAGCTCTCCTCACTTACAGAAGAGTTCTTTAGTTTTATAACTATTTCATGTTCTTTGTTCAGTATTTCGTATGATGTTGCAGATACGCCACCATTCACAGTATTCATTGCATCGCCCTGCAAAAGCAAATTTTTAAGTAATGCTTTGTTCTTCAAAAAGTTCATAACATTCCTCCTTTCACCGTTGTAGTCACAACATTAATGCCAAAATGATGTTTGACTTTTTTGCTGTCAAATTGACGCTAACCGGATCAGGTACTGACAGGTTTTCATCATGATGTGGTGAGGATAACTTATTAATCTACCCAAATGGTCTTTTGATTCACAAATTCCCTGATCCCCAAATGGGACAATTCGCGACCATAACCGGATATTTTCACTCCTCCAAATGGCACATGAGGGTCCGAGGCCATCATTTTGTTTACATACACAGCGCCACATTGTACTTTCCTGGCTACATCGATTCCTTTTGCTTCATCGGCCGTCCAAACGGAACCACCGAGCCCAAAGGGGCTATCGTTGGCCAGCTTAATCGCTTCTTTTGTATTGTCAGCTATCATTACGGTAGCTACAGGTCCGAACAACTCTTCATCATAAGCGGGCATACCAGGCTTAACATCAGTTAAAATAAGAGGGGCGAAATGCGCATTTTGCGGCCTGTCACCCAATTCGCCATACGCAAGACTGGCTCCTTTTTGAATAGACTTATCTACCTGATCGTAAAGTTCCTGTGCCAGATCTGTCCGGGCCATACTGGCATAATCCGTAGAGGAATCCATAGGATCACCTTTTCGCAGGTTTTTAATTTCATCTTTAAAAGCATTCAAAAAATCCTCAGCGATATCTTTTTCAATAATAAACCGCTTTGCGGCAATGCAACTCTGGCCGCAATTGATCATTCGCGACTTGGCGGCTATCTGGGCTGTTTTTTGGATGGGTGCATCGGCTAAAACTATAAAGGGATCTGAGCCTCCCAGTTCCAGCACGGACTTTTTAATGTTCTTGCCCGCCTGTGAGGCCACCGCTGAACCGGCGCCTTCGCTTCCTGTTAACGTAACGGCTTTTACATGCGAATGGTCAATGACATCTGATACGCTACCTGATTTTATCTTTAGGTTTTGGAATAAACCTTCAGGGAACCCGGCTTTTATAAAAGTTTCCTGGATGATCTCAGCGCACATCATGACATTAGATGCGTGTTTGAGCAATCCGGCATTTCCTGCCATCAGTCCGGGCGCGGCAAAGCGGTAAACCTGCCATAGAGGAAAATTCCAGGGCATAACTGCCAGTACCACGCCTAGGGGAGCATACTGTATAAAAGCTTTTCCCTCCGGAACGGTAAGGTCCTCATCGCTAAGGAATTTAGAGGCATTTTGGGCATAATAGTCACATACTGTGGCACATTTTTCCACCTCGGCCAGCGATTCACTTATCACTTTCCCCATTTCACGGGTCATCGTTTCTGCGTATGGCTGCTTATTTTCACGCAGTACCTCAGCACATTTATGCATGTGCTTTGCACGTTCTTCAAAGCTCGTTTCACGCCAGTTGAGGTATGCCTGGTGGGCCGATTCTATCTTTTGCCTGGTTTCCTCAGGTTTTTCTTCTTCAAAAGTACTGAGAATTTCTCCATTAAATGGATTAACTGATTGCAGGGACATATACTTCTCCTTTTTTGTCTATCGAATCAAATGATAATATTGATGCTACCAATGCCAATAGAGGGGCAAAAAGTATTCCGATCAATGGGACTAATAGGAGAAAGTTAAATATCACGCCATTGCCCAGCACCATGCCAGGGTGATGTGTGATTAGCTCGTGGCTTTCTTTTTCTTGCAATTGTGCATAGAAGTTCCTGAAATCAGCCAATGCGGAAGCAAAAAAGAAGCTTTCGACAATAAAAAGAAATATAGGCGCCAGAGGCAATAGCCATGTGATAGTCAATGTAAAAATGACGACACATAGGCTCAGTAAAATTTCCATGAAAAAATTTTTAGCTCCGGTACGCATAGCCCTGAAAATGGCTAAAGTAAAATGCCTGGTATGAAACTTATGCCTGACCCCGGTTAATTTGCAAAGTACTATTTCGGTAATGAACACATACACCGGGGCATAGAATATCAAGATGATATACCGGTAGATTTTCAGGTAGAAGAATAAAACAAAACCTTTGATCAGAAGCGAAATAACAATTTCCAGAAAGTTGCTGAGTGATGACAGATCGTGAGAGAGGTTGATCTTTACTAAAAAAGCATTGGAAAGCCAGCCCGAAGTAAGCCATGCCAGATAGCCTACAAATAGGGCAGCAAGTAAGTTTAATATAGATGGATAGAGCAAAAAACTGTATAACCTATTCTTATCGATAAAACGAAAAGCATGGACATAGAATTGTATGGCTTTGACCATCTCCCTGTAAAAAGTCATCCCTTTGTCTTTTTTGTAATATAATAAAATTAAGTTTTATAAGAATACAATTTGTATCTTCCCTGAGGTTTATATATTGCCAAGTTTTTAATTTAAATTCCATTTTACCATGACAAATCACATGTTTCGTTACTTATTAGGATTATTTTGTTGTTTGACGTTCGTATTTCAAGAAGGCAAAGCGCAGCATAGTGTAATTAATGAAGACCTGAGCCGGCAGAGCAAGTATATGAAAGGCGGGGTGAAGTACTCCGTTTATCTTCCGGAGGGTTATGATTCTTCCACGCGATATTATCCTGTTCTGTATTTATTGCACGGGTACACCGACGATGACAGCGGATGGATTCAGTTCGGGGAAGTTCAGCACATTGCTGATCAGGAGATAGCATTGGGAAGCGCTACACCCATGATCATAATTATGCCCGATGCCGGTGTGACCTGGTACATTGATGACCACAAAGATGAGTTTCAGTACAGTAAAATGCTGATCGAAGAATTAATTCCCCAGGTAGAAGAAAAGTTTCGTGTGAGGAAAGGAAAACAGTTCAGGGCCGTGGCAGGCTTGTCAATGGGCGGTTATGGCGCTTTACACCTCGCCATGCGCCATACCGATGTGTTCAGTTCCTGCATAGCTTTTAGCGCAGCAATTTTTACCGACGAGGAATGGGTAAATATGAGTTCCGAAAGCTACAATCGCACTTTTGCCGATCTGTTTGGTGAAGATCTACAGGGTGACGACCGAATGACTGACCACTGGAAAAGTTTTAACCCTCTGTACATTGTCAAAAGTGCTGATTCGGTCAGGCTCAATAGTGTGGATTACTACATCGATTGTGGCGATGATGACTGGCTATCAACAGGTAACGTTACCCTGCACTTAAATATGCGCGAGGCAGGCATTGAACACGAATTCAGAATGAGGCAGGGCGGCCATGAATGGTCATATTGGAGGAGTGGCCTTGTAGATGCCCTGACGTTTATAACCATGCGTTTTCATCGGTAGGCAAAATATAACTAAATACTTAAGGTTATTATACATGATAATATTTGTTTTTTTGATTTAAATTCCATATCATGTAAATCCGACAAAAATTAAGAAGGGTTTTTAAAAGCTGATTGTTACACTAAAAAAGGATACATCATGAATTTTACACCCAAGATGGAAATGAAGACTAGAGAGCAGGAGAAGAGGAAGTATGAACCGGTAACCAGGTACATGGCTACGGATCTGATTACATTTTCTCCAGAGGACGAGATTGGATTTGTCATAGACAAACTCATGAAGAATAAGATATCTGGCGCCCCTGTCTTAAACGACAAGGATGAACTGGTAGGCTTGATATCCGAGCAGGATTGCCTTCGGGTGATCATTGACAGTGTTTACTACAATCAGCCAATTTCCAAACACCGGGTGAAAGATTATATGACAACACATATTAAATCAGTATCGGTAACGGAAGATGTGGTAGATGTAGCGAACAAGTTTTTATCCAATCGCTTCAGAAGATTCCCTGTGGTAGACGAGAAAGGTCGATTACTGGGTCAGGTAAGTAAGCGGGATATACTCAAAGCAGCACAGAGTATGAATATTACAACCTGGTAAAATTCATTCGCCTTTAGTTGAATTAGAAATAGATGGAGTGAACCAATCGGTTTGCTCCATTTTTTTTGTAGGCCTGCTTTGCGAAAGCACGGTTATAGCCTACATTTGCGTAGTATTTTTAAGATATGGATGTAATATATTTTGTCTCCGGAATAGCAATTGGGTCACTCGCAAGCTGGTTCATCATAACGCGTTTAATCAGCGCCAGCAGAAAATTTACCGATGAGGAATTCTCATCCCTTCAGGAAAATGCCAAACAGCTCGAGCTCGAGCTTCAGCGTTATCGGGAAAAAAGTGAAGGCCTGGGCAATGATTTGTCTGGGACTAAAGACGCTTTGGAAAAAGAAAGACAGGAGGTGATTCGTTTGAACAACTCATTATCCCGAAGAGAGTCGGAATTTAAACATCTCAACGAGAGGCTGCAGGAACAAAAAGAAGAAGTAGCGCAACTTCAGCAAAAGTTTGCAGTGGAGTTTAAAAACCTGGCCAACGAGATACTGGAGGAAAAGAGCAAGAAGTTCACCGATCAGAATAAAGTTCAGCTTTCCGAGATACTGAATCCTTTAAAGGAAAAAATAGGGGAATTTGAAAAGAAGGTAGAGCAGACAAATAAGGAAAGCATTGACCGGAATGCCTCTCTGAAAGAACAGCTGAAGCAGTTAAGCGAATTAAATAAACAGATTACCAAGGATGCCGAAAACCTGACCAAAGCGCTGAAAGGCGATAGCAAAACCCAGGGAAACTGGGGCGAGATGCAGCTCGAAGGTATTTTACGCCATGCCGGTCTTGAGAAAGACGTTCATTACTTCAAAGAACAAAATTATAAAACGGAAGAAAACCTCAATCAGAGGCTCGACTATGTGATCAAGCTACCTGATGATAAATTCCTGGTTTTGGATTCGAAGGTATCCCTTACGGCCTATGCTAACTTTTTTGAGGAAACCGATGACGCCAAAAAGGAAGAGTACCTCAAACAACATCTGGCAAGCGTTAAGGGGCACATTAAAATGCTTAGCGGCAAGAATTATCAATCGCTTTATGAAATCAATCAGCCTGATTATGTCATGATGTTTGTGGCTAATGAACCGGCTTTGACCACCGCACTTCGCGAAGATGCTAACCTGTACGAAGATGCCCTGGATAAAAATATCGTTTTGGTATCGACAACCACTTTGCTGGCTACGCTACGTACGATCTCGTACATCTGGAAGCAGGATCTACAAAATAAAAATGCCCTCGAAATTGCCCGCCAGGCAGGGGCTTTATATGATAAATTCAAAAATTTCACAGACGATCTGATCAAGGTGGGCAACAACCTGAAGTCGACTCAAAAGAGCTACGAAGATGCCATGAATAAATTATATGATGGTAAGGATAACCTGATTAGAAAATCCGAGCGTCTGAAAGAGTTAGGTGCAAAAGCAAGTAAAAATATGGATCAGAGATTGCTAGACAGGGCAACTGAATAATATTTGCTTACCCATTATTTTTTGGGAACTTTAATGTATGAGTAATCCTTATTTTATTTAGAAATTATGGAACTGACATCAGATAATAAATTGAAGAATTTGATTGTAGTTGGCGACAGGGTACTGATCAGGCCAAAAAAGGTGGAGGAAAAAACGAAGTCGGGTTTGTATTTACCCCCGGGTGTACAGGAAAAAGAAAAAATCCAGTCGGGTTATGTGATCAAAACAGGCCCCGGCTATCCGCTACCCCTTCCGACTGATGAGGATGAGCCCTGGAAAGAAGTGGAAGAAAAAGTGAAATATATTCCTCTTCAGGCCAAAGAAGGCGATTTGGCCATTTTCCTGATGAAAGGGGCATATGAAGTGCTGTACGAGGGAGAGAAACTTTTTATCGTGCCACAGTCTTCCATTTTAATGCTCGAAAGGGAAGAAGGGTTATTCGATTAGAATCATTTTAACAGCAATAAAAAAAGGCGGATTTGAGCCCGCCTTTTGTGTTATTTGAAATTATCTGTTATTTCTCTTCTGTGATCAGTTGAACGCTTCGCTTCACAAACTCAGTCAAAGCCGCCCCGGAAAGCATACCCTGCGATAGCAGAGCCAGTTCAAAGGCCTCTTTGGCCAGCGCTTTCTTCTGATCTTCACTTTCAGCTTTCAATATTTTGCCGATCAGGGCATGGTTGCCATTGATCACAACATTGTAATTATCGGGCATATCGCCAAACATGGCCATACCGCCACCGCCTGATGCCTGCATGTCTTTCATACGTCGCATAAACTCGTTCATGGTAATCACCACGGGCATTTCATCGGGCGACAGGGCATCTACAGTGATCTGGCTCGGCGTTTGGGAAATGGATTCTTCGAAGATCTTCTTCACGGCATCCTGGTCGTCTTTCGACAGTACGCTCTCCTTTTTCTCATCTTTCTCTACCAGATTATCTGCAATATCGGCATCCACACGTTTCCAGGTGGCTTTTTCCAGCTTCATTTCCACGCTGTTGATAAAGTGTGAGTCGATCATGCCATCCATTTTCAACACTACATATCCTTTGTTTTTGGCATTTTCGATGTAGCTGTGTTGCTTTTCCAGTTCGGTGGTATACAGGTAAACAAGCTGGCCGTTTTTATCCGTCTGATTGTCTTTTACGGCTTCTTTAAATTCTTCAATCGTATACTTCTTGCCTTCAGTCGATTCAAGCAGCAGGAATTTCTCTGCTTTTTCGTAAAACTTATCTTCGGTCATCATGCCGTATTTTACGAAAATACTCAGGCTTTCCCACTTTTGTTCATACACCTCGCGGTCTTTTTTGAACAGTTCGCCCAGTTTGTCGGCTACCTTTTTAGTAATGTGGTTATTGATCTTCTTCACATTGGAGTCCGATTGCAGGTAGCTTCTCGAAACATTTAATGGGATGTCGGGAGAGTCGATCACTCCGTGGAGTAAAATCAGGAATTCGGGAACGATGTCCTTTACATCATCGGTAATAAACACCTGCTTGGAATACAACTGGATTTTATTGCGGTTCGCCTCAAACTCATTTTTGATCTTAGGGAAGTAAAGAATTCCGGTAAGATTAAACGGATAATCCACATTGAGGTGGATCCAGAAAAGCGGATCTTCCGCCATTGGGTACAACTCGCGATAAAAATTGAGGTAGTCTTCATCTTTTAGATCGGTCGGCGTTTTGGTCCACAGTGGAATGGTGTCGTTAATGACATTGTCTTTCTTGACCTTCTTCTCTTTTTCTCCTTCCTTAACCGTTTCTTCTTTTGTGCCGAACACAACAGGCACCGGCAAAAACTTGCAGTACTTATTAAGAATTTGTGTGACTTTGTGATCTTCGAGAAACTCCTCGTTGTCTTTATCGATGTATAATACCACATCGGTACCTACCGTTTTACGCTTGGAAGGTGATATTTCAAATTCGGTGCTTCCGTCACAAGTCCACTGCGCTGCTTCTGCTCCTTCCTGATATGATTTTGTGACGATTTTGACCTTTTTGGCAACCATAAAGGCCGAGTAGAAACCCAGGCCGAACATACCTATGATCTGGCGCTCATCCCCTTTTTCCTTGTACTTTTCAATAAAGTCGGTGGCGCCTGAAAAGGCGATCTGGTTGATATATTTTTTTATCTCATCTGCCGTCATACCGATACCATTGTCTGACACGGTAATGGTCTTGGCCTTTTTATCTACTTTCACGGTTACCTTTTGCTCAGGCAATTCACCCTTGAACTCGCCTATGGAAGCCAGCCGTTGCATTTTTTGCGAAGCATCCACCGCATTGGAAACCAGTTCACGGAGAAATATTTCATGATCGGAATACAGGAACTTTTTGATGATCGGAAATATATTCTCGGTGTGGATCGAAATAGTACCTTTCTCTTGCATATTTATCAGTATTTTATTCTTTCAATTTGTTGGCAGCTCTACTTCAAATTTTATTCCATTGACCAATTTTTTCCTTTATGCTGTCAATCTGTCACAGTACTCGTATCTTTTTGTCAGAATTGAGTTAAATCGTTTATCTTTAAATCAAAAAAATTATGCGTAATACTATTTCTATTGTAATTGTTGCACTCGCATTTGTTATGACCCAATGTCCGGACAAGAAAGACATGAAACAAGGATTAGCCGGCAAGGTATTGTGGTATGAAGGTAATATGATGCCTAAAATAAAGACTTCAGAAAATGACGAATTGGAAAGGGGAAGGCCGGTCCAACGGCAAATCCTGGTTTACAAACCAATTACAGCCCAGGATTGTGAAGGAGAGGGCGTTTTGTACGATGCCGTAAATGGTGAGCTGGTAGCCAGTGATTCGTCAAATCGTGAAGGCGTGTTCTTTATTCCTCTCCCGGAAGGTAAATACTCTGTTTTGATAAAAGAAGGGGATCAGTATTTTGCCTCAGTCATGGATGGAAAAGGCCATTTGAACCCCGTAGAGATAAAAAAAGATGAGATATCGAGAATGAAAATCGAGATCAACTATAAAGCGGCCTATTAAAGTCCACTTTTTTTTGCACCCCATGCAACCTCTGCCGGGTCAGTTTGCATCTTAGTGTTGTAAGACAACTTAAATGAAGCTCCGCATCGAAAAGTCAGTACAGGAAAATGAATGGATTGACGCCTGTTTAAAAAATGACAGGAAAGCCCAGCGTGCCTTATATGAAAGATATGCACCGAAAATGCTTGGCATATGTGCCCGTTATATCCGTGACAGGAGCGAAGCTGAAGATGTAATGATCAAAGGCTTTATGAGAGTGTTTGAAAAACTGGAGACCTATCAGGGAAAAGGAAGTTTCGAAGGATGGATATGCCGGATAATGGTAAACGAAGCCCTGGGATACCTCAGAAAGAATAAATCGATGTACCTGGAGGTCGAGATTGAAAAAGCTGAAAGAGAACCGGATCTGAATAAAATAGATCAAATGATGCAGGCAGGAGATATTATCAAAATTATAAATGAACTACCGGTCGGATATCGGACGGTATTCAATATGTATGCGATTGAAGGTTACAGCCATAAAGAAATTGGGGAAATGTTGGGGATAAGCGAAAACACTTCAAAGTCGCAGCTCAGCCGGGCGAGAATGTTGCTGCAAAAGCGATTATTGGAAATGGAAAATATGTTAGATCAGAAAGTTGAAGGCGGTTATGATGGAAAATAGAATAGACGAATTTATCAAACAAAAGGCGGGCGATACGCATATCACGCCATCGCCGGATGCCTGGGACCGGCTTGAAAGTCAGCTTCCGAAAAAAGACCGCAAGGCCATCTACATGCGCATTGCTGCAGCGGTAGCGCTTGTGATCTCAGCAGGCTTTACTTTCTGGCTGGTACAACAAAATATGTCCGGCAATTCATCTGTTTCACAAAGAAACGTGGATATACCTTCCATTGAAAGAAAAGGATTGACACAGGGCTTCGAAGAGGTGCAGCAATTGCCGGAGGAAATCTCGATTGCAGACCCTGCAGACAAAAAAGAGGCGGTACAGGCATATACAGCTAGTAATGGTGAGGTGAAAAGCTCTGTAGACCATAATCAGGAAGAGGAAGCTTTACCTCTGATGGCGGAAAACCAGGAGGTAGATGAAACCGAAAGACAACAGGTAAATGAGATCGATGTGGCATTGCCGGAGATCAAAACCGAAGATCAACTGGCGCTCAATGAAGCCGCGAAAAATGTTGAGCCAAAACAGCAAAAGGAATCCCTTACCATCGTATACAAGCCGTCAAGAAAAGTGGCTGCAGCGCCGGAAGAGCATCAAAGTGAAATTGATAAGGCCAAAAAGAATGTGAAAGATTTTATCGAAGACGCTAAAGATAAAGGCGATAATACAATTGAAGACTTGCGCGCAATAAGCAATAATGTAGTGGCCCTAAATGTAGGCCGTTTGAAGGAGAAAGTATTTAAAAACAACAAAAACGAAGCTAAACCATGAAAAAGTTAATTGGGATATGGTGCCTCATGTTTTTTGCAGGCATTACCATGGCAGAAGAACTAACCAAAGAAGATACGGTTGAGATATTATTTGGCGATAATAGCAAGATCATCATCCTGGTCAACGATAAGGAAGACCTGAAAAAGCTGGATGATTACGATATGAACCAGGTGTTGGAAGATCTGAAGGAAACGCTTGATGAACAGCAGACTGAGGAGAAAAATGTGGTGATCGAATACAACGACGGCGTGGATACCGTAATAGTTGAGGAGCTGGAAGAAGATGAATTTGAAGCGCTGGAAAGGGAGTTTGAATCAGAAAACTGGGACAGCAAATGGGACAATGATAATTCCGATAACGACTACGATGACGACTGGTCCGATAACCGGAGCTGGGAAAAATACGAAGGCAAGAAACGCTGGTATTCCGATAATCGCACTCAGTACATGTCCTTTCTGCACATTGGCTTTAACAATTTTATGAGCGACGGAAGCATAGTGAGCGGCGAGCAGTATGATGTAAAAGGCTGGGGCTCATGGTATGTAGCTTTTGAGCCTTCGTTTCAGTATCATATTGCCGGTCCTCTTGCGCTGGATTACGGGGGTGGTTTTGCCTGGTACAATTTTAAATACCAGGATCCTTCAACCATTATGATCAAGGGCGAAGATGAAGTACTATTTTTACAGGCCACCGACGACCGCAACTATCAGAAAAGTAAACTTACGGTCGCTTACCTCAACGCCCACCTCGTTCCGATGTTCGACTTCGGTTATCGCACCACCAGCGAAACCTATAACGATGGACAGGGTTCGATCAAAAAAATACGTTACGACCGCCAGCGGTTCAGAATAGGCGCCGGTATGTATGCCGGTTATAAACTTGATAGCTACAGTAAGGTTACCTACCGCTCCGACGGTGGAAAAAGCAAAGACCGCGAGAAGAGCTCTTACTTCATCCGAAACTTCCGGTATGGTGTGAAAGGGATCGTCGGTATCGGTGATGTGGATTTCTGGATCACCTACGACTTAAGCCCGATCTTTTCCGAAAACAGAGGGCCTGAGTTGAACCCGGTGACTTTCGGTGTGTCATTCTGATCCGGGGCAATAGCCATAAAAAAGCGATGCGATAATTATATTGCATCGCTTTTTTTATGAACATATACCAAATAAACCCCCGTAAAATACTGGTTTTTGAACGAATCATAATTAATATTACCGGTTAGAAACTAAGAGCTATAATATGATGCGTCGTTTTTTAATTGTTAAAAGCTATACCCCACAGGTCAATGTCATGCTGTTGATATTGCGCGTGGTAGTATCCGGACTTATGCTGACCCATGGCTGGCCGAAATTGATGAAGCTCATCAATGGCGATTTCCAGTTTGCCGATCCCTATGGCATGGGTGAAGCCACATCATTGGCGCTGGCCACATTTGCCGAATTTTTCTGCTCGATCCTGATCATTATTGGTCTGGGTACGCGCCTGGCCACCGTACCCCTGCTGATCACCATGCTGACGGCGCTACTGATGGTACATGGCGACGAACCTTTCTGGCATCACCCCAATATTATTATGTACATATTGGCCTATGCGGTCATGTCAGGAATGGGTAGTGGGAAGTATTCATTGGATTATAAGTGGTTTAAGTAAAAGATCAGCGATAATAATCGCCCCACCAACGTCCTGCAAGTTAAGCGGTGCGTAACTTGTGGTAAAATCCTTCAGGCTTTTAGCTTGAGTCAGCGGTTTTGTTGGTTAAGCAAGGTATAGCACGTGCTGTTTAGTAAGTGCAATAACCAGGGAAAAAAGATAAGGATATAGAATAGAATACACTCTGTCGTTTTCGTTTGCCCTCAAGCCCTGA
>DNTA01000098.1 GCA_003500135.1 Cytophagales bacterium
CTACTGCGAAACTTGAGTAATAAAAAAATCGTACTTTGATAATGCTTTGCCAGCGTACTCAATAAAATTGAATTTGATGTCGAATTGACTTAATTTGCACGCAGTAGATATAATTAGATTAATGGGTTACAAAATACATCAGGAAGGGGAGTTTCAATATATAGAAGAAGGTAAAGGCGAAAACCTGGTGCTTCTTCACGGATTGTTCGGTGCACTGAGCAACTGGCAGTCAGTGATCGATCATTTCAAAGATCGCTATAGGGTTATTATTCCTCTGCTGCCAATATATACTATGCCCGTCAAAAAAGCGGGATTGGAAGGTCTTGTAAAATTTTTCACTGAGTTTGTCGAAACACGTCAACTAGAAGATATGATCCTCATGGGCAATTCTCTGGGAGGTCATGTCGCTTTGATATATACGCTTGAAAACCCGTTAAAAGTAAAAACCCTGATCCTCACCGGAAGCTCGGGATTGTTCGAAAATTCGATGGGAGGTTCTTATCCTAAACGCGGTAGCTACGAGTATGTAAAAGAAAGAGTGGAGTATACATTTTATGAACCGAGCACGATTTCTGAAGATTACATTCAGGAAGTGTTTGAAACCACACGCAGTATACCTAAATGTTTGAGAATAGTTTCAATTGCCAAATCAGCACAACGGCATAATTTGGCAAAAGAACTGCCTGATATCAAAGCGCCCACTTTGTTGATCTGGGGTTTAAATGATACAATCACACCTCCTATGGTGGCCCATGATTTTAACCGTCTGATTCCGAATTCTACCTTAAGGTTTATAGACCATTGTTGTCACGCTCCTATGATGGAACAGCCGGATAAATTCAATATTGTACTAGACGATTTTTTAAGCGGGCAAAAAATAGAAGCATAATCCATAAAATTATGATAGCCGAAGCACTGATAAACCAAATGATACCGGCCCTTAAATATTCGGATAAAGCTGAAAAGGCCATAATCTGGATGGAAGAGCTCAAAACCAATATGCTTCCTGTGGTGCATGAAAAACAGTTCAGAGGCTTGATCACCGAAGATTCTATTTTGGAAAGCAACGATTTAAATGCACGAATAGAAGAATTTCAATTAATTGGTGAAAACTGTTATGTCACAATATCGCAACACCTATTCGACATCATAAAAACAGCCCAGGAGCAGGGTAGCGAATTGGTGGCAGTAGTGGAAGACGATGGTGAATTTCTTGGGGTTTCCAGCTATGAAGACACCATTATGGCTTTTGCCAATACAGCTACAATACAGGCCGAAGGGGGCATAATTGTCCTTTCACTAACCTATAAGGACTATAGCTTGACAGATATTTCACGCATAATTGAATCGAACAACGCCAAAATAATGGGCCTATATGTCAGCCAGCACCCATCAGAAAACGAAAAAGTACTCATTACACTCAAGCTTAATACTTCCGAAATGGTTTCTATCATTGCCAGTCTTCAGCAGTACAAGTTTGAAGTAGTGGCCCGCTTCAACGAATTTGCCGACGATGATGATGATAAAAACCGAATTGAGCATTTGTTGAGGTTTATAGATATGTAACAATCTCCCATCTTCTGTCATACATTCTTGGCAATGGCCAGGTAAATCGCCATATTTCGACAAGTATCAACCCTGTGCATAAACCAAATGAAAATTGCCCTTCATGGAAAGCCATTAACTGACGGCGTATCAGACCTGGTCAAAGAAATTTTTAAAATATTAAATGACAGCCAGACAGATATTTTCATCTCCGAGGCATTCAAGAAACATCTGTCAGGTTCTGATATCGAAGCTTCTCAATTTCCTGAATTCAATAATCTATTTAAAAATGATCAGGGGATAGATGTTTTGATCAGTATTGGCGGAGATGGAACACTGCTCAATACAGTGGCCTTCACTGGGCCTTCGGAAATCCCTATATTGGGCATTAATACAGGCCGCCTGGGTTTTTTGGCCACTTCCACACGTCAAAAAGTCAAAGATGCCGTAGAGAATGTACTGAAGGGAAACTGGCAGACGGAATGCCGGATGTTGGTACAGGCAGAATGCCAGAGACAATTGTTCGATGGAATGAATTTTGGGCTGAATGAGTTTTCAGTACTCAAACAGGACACCTCCAGCATGATAACGGTGCATACCTATCTCAACGGTGAGTTTCTCAATTCCTACTGGTCCGATGGCCTGATTATTTCTACTCCAACAGGTTCTACCGGATACTCGCTTAGTTGTGGAGGGCCCGTAGTCATGCCAGCTTCACACAATCTGATCCTTACACCTGTAAGCCCACATAATTTAAATGTAAGGCCTTTGGTAGTGTCCGATCAAAGTGAAATCACCTTAAAAGTGGAGACCAGAAGCCACTATTATCTTGTCTCCCTTGACTCCAGATCAGAAGTGCTTGATGCCTCTGCCAACATCACGATAAAGAAGGCGCCATTCCAGGCCCGCTTGATCGTGAGCAATGATATCAGTTTTGTAGACACCTTGCGCAAAAAATTAAACTGGGGGTATGATGTACGAAATTGATTTGGAAATAAGCCAAAAAATAATCATGTTCACATTTTTGAACCAATGTGTGCAATAAATAACCATAAAGGTATTCACCAGTCTATCCAAATAGTATTTGCTTGTCTGCTGCTCCTTTTAGCCACATGTAGTCCGGTAGTAGCGCAAAAAAATGAGATAGGAGGTGGCGTAGGGGTATTTAATTATTCAGGTGATCTGGTAAAAGGTCTTCAAATCGGAAACTCCAGGCCAGCCGCGACATTGTATTACAGAAGAAACTTTGACAGGATAGCTAGCGGTAAGCTGGCCATTACATTTGGTCAACTGGCTGGCAAAGATATAGCCGATTATGATGCACTTTCGGCGCAAAGGACTGCCGAATTCAGTACCTTTGTTGCGGAGTTTTCAGCAGTTTTTGAGTACAACTTCCTAGATTATAAGGCAGAAAAGGCTCAAACACGATGGTCACCCTATCTTTTTTTCGGAGTTGGCGGATTTTACTTCAGTGGCCATGAAAATGAAAGAGGAAGCTTCAGTTCAGTGCAACCGGCGCTACCATTTGGATTGGGCTTCAAGTTTTTATTGAACCCGAAATTTGCCATTAATGTTGAGTTAGGCGCCAGGAAGCTGTTTTTTGACTGGATAGACAATATTTCGGAAGGCGATCAAACGATCAAAAACTATGAGTATGGTAATCTTTATGACAACGATTGGTACCATTTTTTTGGCGTAAGCCTGAGCTATTCATTCTGGAATATACCCTGCCCATACGATTTTTACTAAAACCTTGGTTTCAAAAACTTTACAATTCCGTAAAAAGATAGCATTTTTGCACTTCGAAAATTTTGCCCTTCGGCAATAGCGTATGAAAAAGGAGATAGACAAGGGAAATTTACCGCGACATATCGCCGTTATAATGGATGGGAATGGCCGCTGGGCAAAGAAGAAGGGCGCTAAGCGGATTTTTGGGCATCGCAATGCTGTAGAAGCAGTGCGTCAGACGGTAGAAGGGTGTGCAGAATTGGGGGTGGGTTATCTTACTTTGTATGCCTTCAGCACTGAAAACTGGGGCCGTCCGAAGGCAGAGGTTCGTGGATTGATGGAACTGCTGGTTTCCACAATAAAAAAAGAAACAGCGACACTTATGAAAAATAATATCCGTCTCAGCTCAATTGGCGATGTGGATACCTTGCCCGAAAGTTGTCAGCGCGAATTGCAGGAAAGTGTGGATGCAACTGCAGGCAACGATGGGCTGACATTGGTACTTGCATTGAGCTATAGCGGAAGGTGGGAAATCACGAGAGCGGTGCGCCAAATGTTAAAAGATGTTAAAAATGGCAAGTTGTCGCCTGAAACACTAAGCGCAGTGGATATTTCGAGTTATCTTTGTACGAAAGACATTCCTGACCCGGAATTACTGATTCGTACGAGTGGCGAAATGCGCATAAGCAACTTTCTGCTTTGGCAAATTGCTTATACTGAGTTGTACTTCACAGAAGTACTATGGCCTGATTTTCGTAAAGAACATTTACATCAGGCAATCATTTCTTATCAAAACAGGGAAAGAAGGTTTGGAAAAGTTATTGAACAGGAAATTAATTAAGGCATTATTCATATCAATACTTCTTGTATTAGGTATTGCAGAAGTATCGCAGGCCCAAATCCGTTTTGGGGTAGGCAGAAAAAGCCAAAATCAATCCAGGCAAAATGAATTGAGCTATGCCAATCCAAAAGAATATGAGATTGCTGAAATATCGGTAAAGGGGCTGGAAACGCTAAATGAGAATGCGCTTGTTTCCCTCTCGGGGTTAAAAGTAGGTGACAAGGTGCGTATTCCCGGCGAGGCTACCAGTAGTGCTATTAAAAAACTTTGGAAAAACGGTATCATTGGCAATGTCGCCATATACATTTCTAAAATTGAGGGAGAAAAGGTTTGGCTTGTGATCGAGCTGACTGAACGCCCGCGCCTTACAAGGATCAACCTCGAAGGAATTAGCAAAACACAGCAATCAGACCTCAATGAAGACCTTGACCTGATCCGTGGCCGTGTGCTTTCCGATGCTGTGGTTAAAAATGCCGAACTGACCGTCAAGAAATATTTCATCGACAAAGGTTACCTGAATTCCAAGGTGCGTGTTGTACGAGAAAAAGATGATCTGGTAACCAATGGTGTAAAACTCAATATGTTTGTTGACAAAGGGCCAAAAGTCCGGATCAATAAAATCAACATAATCGGCAATGAAGCTTTCACAGATTCCAAGGTTGAATCCAAAATGAAAAAGACCAGCGAAAAGCTTCGGTTTAACATACCCAAGGAACTCTTCCGCATGGCTTTTACTACTTCGCCTAAAGAGGCAGTTAATTTCCTCACCAAGTCACATAAAATTTCGACAGAAGAACTGAAAGATGGCTTCAAGGATGTGGTAAATGTCAACTTTTTCAAACCTGCCAAATTCGTCCGGTCAGAATACAAGAACGATAAGGACAATATTATCAACTTTTACAACTCCCGGGGGTATCGCGATGCAATGATCGTAGAGGATTCCATATATGCCGTAAACAATGGGGAAATTAATATAGACCTGCACATTTTCGAAGGTCAGAAATACTATTTCCGCGACATCATCTGGACAGGGAACTACGTGTATTCCGATGACCAGCTCAACAATGTCCTGGGCCTGGAAAAGGGTGATGTGTACGACATGGAGCTGATCAATAAAAAGCTTACATTTAACCCTAACGGTACCGATATTAGCTCTTTATACATGGACTATGGTTATTTGTTTTTCCGAATTGATCCTGTGGAAGTAAGTATCGTGGAGGACTCGATCGATGTGGAAATGCGGATTTATGAAGGTGAGCAAACCGAGATCAACAAAGTAATCATAAAAGGGAATACCCGAACCAATGACCACGTGGTGTTAAGGGAAATAAGAACACTGCCCGGTCAGAAATTTAGCCGCTCCGACATTATTCGAACCACAAGGGAATTATCTCAGTTGGGATATTTCAATCCTGAAAATATAAACCCGGTACCTATTCCGAACCAGGCCGACGGTACGGTAGATATTGAATATGAACTGGAAGAACGCTCAAATGACCAGGTTGAACTATCCGGAGGATGGGGAGGTTTCTATGGATTTGTAGGAACAGTAGGTCTATCTTTCAATAACTTCTCCTTGCGTAACATTCCTAATTTTGAAAAATGGCGGCCATTACCCATGGGCGATGGTCAAAAGCTATCATTGCGCGTTCAAGCTAATGGAAGGCAATTCCAGAATTATTCAGTTACCTTTACCGAACCATGGCTGGGAGGTAAAAAGCCTAACTCCTTAACTTTTGGAGTAAACCATTCTGTTCAAAACAATATTGTTGAATTTGGCCAGAGACCTGGCTCACTTAATTTGACAACCATTAGCCTCGGATTAGGTAAAAGGCTGAGATGGCCGGATGATTATTTTACATTGAGCAATTCTCTATCATTCTCAATGTATAACTTCAACAACTTTACCTCAACCGCTAATATTCAATTAGGATTTGATACCGGTACGGCCCGAAACCTGATGTATACAGTCACCCTGGCACGTAATAGTGTCGACCAGCCGATGTATCCGAGGAATGGATCTCAGATTTCACTGGCGTTAAGCCTGACTCCGCCACATTCGCTGTGGAGGGATATTGACTATGATAATGCTGATAGAGAAGAGCTTTTCAGTTGGGTGGAATACCACAAATGGATGTTCGACGCCAAGTTTTATCAGCGCATTGTAGGAGACCTGGTATTCAACGTAAGAACCCATTTTGGCTACATGGATACATATTCCAAAGATGCCCCTCTGGGTCCTTTTGACCGGTTCCAGATGGGAGGCGACGGTTTAGCAGGAAATACCTTTATTCTGGGTTATGACATTATTGGGCTGAGGGGATATGAAAACAATTTCATTACGCCTCCTGATTATCGTGGCCGGGTTCCCAATAATGATAACCAAATACGGGGAGGTTCCATATACAATAAATATGTAATGGAGCTGAGGTACCCGCTTTCACTTAATCCCAGCGCTACTATCTATTTGCTGGGTTTTGTTGAAGCCGGTAACAACTATTACAGTATTACCGAATTTAAGCCGTTCGATGTTTATCGTTCGGCAGGGTTTGGCGCAAGGATTTTCATGCCGGCGTTTGGTTTGCTAGGTATCGATTGGGGCTATGGATTTGATAGGATACCGGGCTCGCCAAATGTGAGTGGTGCGCAATTCCACTTCTCAATTGGTCAACAGTTCAGATAAAATGCGCAAATTGAAGAAAATATTTATACTTTTGCCCATATTTTTTGGTACGGTTCTTGGGGTTCAAGCTCAAAAGTTCGGCTATGTAGATCTCGACTATATAATGGAACAAATGCCGGAATACCAGGAGGCACAGTCGGAATTGGATCGGCTGGCCGCAAGCTGGCAAAAGGAAATTCAGCAGATGTACAAGGAAATAGAAGGCATGTACAACGAGCTGAAAGCAGAAGAAGTGCTTCTGACAGCAGAAATGAAAGAAGAGCGCCTTCAGGAGATAAAGGAAAAAGAAGAGGAAGTGAAAGCCTATCACAATAAAGTTTTTGGAGTGGAAGGTCTTTTCTTTCTTAAAAATAAAGAATTGGTAAAACCGATCCAGGACAAAGTGTTCGAAGCAGTGGAAAAAGTAGCTAAGGACAAACGACTCCAGACTGTTTTTGATAAATCAGGAGGCCTGGTGATGATCTACACCAATCCAATTCACGATTATACGGACTATGTATTGGAAGAATTGGGATTGGGTGATCCAAATGATGTAATAAAGTAGAACTTAAATTTTTATTGACATGAAAATCAAATTAGTCATTACTGCGATAGCTTTATTTTTTGTGTCGCAGTTGGCCGTAGCGCAAAGTGATCTCAAAATTGGCTACACCAATGTAGACTTTATTTTAAGCCAGCTTCCGGAAGCCAAGCAAATAGAATCTGACTTGAAAGACTACGAGAAACAATTATCCACACAGCTGGAAAACAAGCTGGCAGATTACAGGACCAAAGCGGAAGACTTTCAGAAAAATGCACCAAATATGATTCCTGAAGTACGTGCAGACCGTCAGCAGGAGTTGATGCAAATGCAACAGTCTATCGACGAGTTCCAAAGAAATGCACAGGGAGCGCTTCAGCAAAAGCAGGTGCAGTTGCTGCAGCCCGCTTACGACAAAATTCAAAAGGCAATTGATGATGTGGCCAAAGAAAACGGATACACACATGTTTTCAGTTCAGATCAGGGTGGAGTATTTATCCTGCTTTATGCCAGGGAAGAGGATAACATTACCAATATAGTTTTGAAGAAGCTCGGTATTGAGCCTCCTGCTGAAACCACAGGAACAGAATAAAAGTACATTGTATATACTTATGAAACCTCTTTGCTGCGCGAAGAGGTTTTTTTATGTATTTTCATTTCAAAGTTCTCAATATGAAAACCGTTATTCCTCCATTTTTAAAAGAAGGCGATACGATTGCCATTGTAGCCCCGGCCAAGTTTGTCGATGAGCAAAGCGTGCGGAATGCCATAAAAAAAGTAGAGGTATTATGGAAAGTGAATGTAGTCACCGGTGCATACACATTTGACAAATATTACCGGTATTCTTCTTCTGATATCAATCGACTGAACGATCTACAACACATGATTGATGATGATCGTGTGAAAGCGATATGGATGGCAAGGGGCGGTTATGGTAGTAACCGCATAATGGATAAACTGGATTATAGGGGCCTTTTTGAACACCCGAAATGGTTGGTTGGCTTTAGTGATATCACAGCTTTGATATGTGACATGGAAAACAGGGGTTTGGCTGCGATTCATGGCGCCATGCCTGCCTTTTTGGATAGGCAAAATGCAAATCAGTCGCTGGCCCACCTCAAAAGCCTTCTATTTGGACTACCGGAACCAATTGTGGCTTCTGCTAACCGCCTCAATCGTACAGGAGAGGTAATGACCAGCCTGACCGGTGGCAATTTAAGCATACTGTGCAGCATGCTGGGCACCGCTTCTTTTCCGGATGTTTCCGGTAAAATACTGGTACTTGAAGAAGTTGACGAATATTTATATCGCATAGACCGTATGATGGTCCAGCTCAAAAGGGCAGGGGTATTTAAAAAAATTGCAGGCGTCGTTATTGGTTATATTTCAGATATGAACGATAATGATGATCCCTTCGGAAAAACTGCCTACGAAATTATCAGTGAACACCTTGATGAAGTACAGGGCCCCATTGCTTTTGGTATGCCGATCGGGCACTGTGAACCGAATTATTCTTATTGTACTTTAAAACCTTATATATTGTCTGTAGATATAAAAATTTCGAAATTAAAATTCTTATGAAAATTCACTACTTACCAAATCTTAATTCGGCATGAAATACAAATTTATAGTAATAGTTTTTCTTTTTGTAAGCCATGTTTATGCCCAGGAACACTTTGTTGTTGATAATAATGAAAGCAATACTACAATTATTGGCACATCTGATTTACATGATTGGGAAACGGACGTTGAAAAGATATCTGGTAAAGCCACTTTAAAGCCAGGTAAAGGAGACGTACTGAATATCGAGGCGATGGAAATCATTTATTGGGTCAAGTCATTCAAAAGTGGAAAAAAAACGATGGATGAACTCACCTATGAGGCGCTCCGCGAGGAAAAGTACCCGAAAATTATATATTCGATCAATCCGGTGGAGATAAAAGGTAATATAAATGTAGCTGTATTGGGTAATCTGACCATTGCCGGCGTAACCAGGGAGATTACAGTTAATGGAAGTGTTACCAACACCGGTAGCGAATTAAATATCACAGGTGAACATACCTTTAATATGACGGATTTTAATATTGACCCCCCAACAGCCATGTTTGGGACGATTAGTACTGACGATCAAATAACTATTGCATTTGATTTAAGAATGGTGCCTGAAGAATAAGCGCTAATTACTTTTTCTGCAATGCTCAATTTAGTTCCACCATTGATAAAAATGATCTTTTAATCTTTTAAGATTAGTTAAACGTCCTATGAATGCCGGGTTATATGACCAACCCAAGCAAAAGCCCGGTTAAAATAATTAGTGGCGCGGGTATTTTGGTGAACATCAGCAGGCAGAAGGTGCCAATCAAAAAAAACAAATTGATAAATGCCGGTTCAATCGGCTCGAAAAGTAAGAAGGTAGCCGAAGCGACCATTCCCGAACTAGCCGCATTAATCCCCTCTAAAGAGGCTTTTACAATTCTGTATTTTTTTAGCTGCTCCCAAAACCCATAAACGAAAAATATAAAAAATGTTCCCGGTAAAAATATTCCGACGGTAGCCAGGAACCCGCCCAATATCTCACCACCAATGCCATATTCACGCATAGAAAGGGCGCCAATATAAGACGTAAAAGAAAATACGGGGCCAGGAACAGACTGAACCGCCGCATAACCGGTCAAGAACTCTTCTGAGCTCAGGTACTCTTTAAATTCTACAAACTCAGTATATAACAACGGGATCAATACCTGCCCGCCACCGAAAATAAGGCTCCCGTTCCTGTAAAAATTTTCAAATAGCTTGATAGCCTTGAATTGTGTGACATGACCTAATAGTGCCAGGCTTAACAATACACCCAGCCACAATAAAAAATTGGACCAGTTGATCTTCAACTTTTTCTTTTCTTCCCTTGGGTGTGCTTTGTACTTTATAGCCGTTATCGCGCCGCCGGCCAAAAGCAAGAAAGGTAAAAGATAGGGCGATTTTACCATATAAGATAATATCGCTGAAATGATCATTATGGCGCTAGCCTCGTAAGTTTTGATCACCTTAAAGCTGATAATAAAGGCAGCATAGGCCACAAAGCCCACCGCCATAGGTTGTATAAACTTGGTAAAGTCTGTGGAAATTCCGGTTTCGGAAAAGAACGATATCATCAAACCGAAGGTGGTCATTAAAATAAATGCAGGTAATACCCACATCAAAAGGGTAAGATAAGCCAGATTTGGTCCGCCGATCTTGTAACCGACGGCTGTCAGTGTTTGTGTGGAAGTCGGTCCGGGAAGCGCCTGGCATAGGGCATTTAACTCGATTAGTTCCTCTTCTGTAAGATAGCCACGCTTCCGGACCAACCGGTCAAGGTATAAAGCAAGATGCGCCTGAGGACCGCCAAAAGCGCCTACAGATAGAAACAGTACATCTTTGAGAAATATAATATAACGGATTTTCCGGACCAAAATGTGAAAACTTTATCCCAGTGGTAATCGAAAGAATGAAAAATAATAAAAACTTACCCGTATTCTATATGTTTTACATTAAAAAGAGAATAATTTAGATATAAACTGACTTTATTTTACATTTATAATTGATCCAACCCAAAAACGACAAAACTGATATGACGAACAAATCAATTTTATTATCTCTTCCATTATTATGGTTATTTTTTGCTTGTGACCCAGGCAAAAAACAATCTGAAACAGCAAATACCTCAGAGCAGGTAGAAGAAGAAATGGCACAGGCAACGGAAATTACCATTTCACCTGTGAATGACAGTCCTGAATTTCCCGATGCCATATTGGATATGAATACTCCGGAAGATATGTCGACCATTGAGCCGGGACCTGTCGCTTTCGACTTTGAGGTTACCAATTATCAGCTCACTGCAAAAACTGCTGATGCTGATATGAAAATGTGCGCAAACTCTGCAAAAGGGCAGCACATTCACTTAATACTCAACAATGCACCTTACACGGCCCATTATGAAGCATCTTTTGAAAAAGAAATGGAGCCCGGTCATTATGTTGCCCTGGCTTTCCTTTCGAGGTCCTATCACGAAAGTTTAAAGGATCCTGAAGCTTATGTGATCCGGCAGTTTACAGTTGGTGACGTAGAGGCAGAACCTGCCGACCTGACCACTCCCCACATGTTTTACAGCAGGCCGAAGGGCACCTACACTGGAGAGGATACCAGGAAAATTTTATTGGACTTTTTCTTACTCAACACCGACCTTTCACCCGATGGAAATAAAGTGCGTGCTACAATAAACGGCCAGGAATTTATGATTGATAAATGGCAACCTTATTTTGTAGAAGGTTTACCAATGGGGCAAAACACTTTTAAACTGGAACTTTTAGATGCTGAAGGCAATCTGGTAGAAAGTCCTTTCAATCCTGTTGAAAGAACGGTCACCTTGCAGGCAAGTGACACACAGGCCATGTAATCAGCTATTGTTTTAAACAGAAAAGCCACCGGAATCATTAAACCAGGTGGTTTTTCTGTTTCATTCAGCCTTTCAGGGCAAGGCCCAACTCATCGAGTTGACCTTTTGAAATGGCGCTTGGAGAATCGATCATAACATCTCGTCCGGAGTTGTTTTTTGGAAAGGCAATGTAATCACGGATACTTTCCGAACCGCCAAAAAGTGAGCACAACCGGTCAAATCCATAGGCAATACCGCCGTGTGGAGGAGCCCCATATTCAAATGCGTCCATCAAAAACCCAAACTGCTTGCGTGCCTCATCTTCGTTAAAGCCAAGCGCTTTGAACATTTTTTGCTGAATACCGCGATCATGTATCCTGATCGATCCGCCACCTACTTCCACACCGTTGATCACCATGTCATAGGCATTGGCCTTTACTTTACCAGGCTCACTATCGAGCAATGCGAGTTGTTCAGGTGAAGCGGAGGTAAATGGATGGTGCATTGCGTGGTAGCGCTGTGATTCCTCATCCCACTCCAGCAATGGAAAATCCAATATCCATAGCGCTTTATAAGCTTTTTTGTCGCGAAGCCCCAGGTCAGTACCCAATTTAAGTCTAAGTTCATTGAGCGCATTTCGGGTATGGTTTTTTTCACCGGAAAGCACGAGCATCAGGTCTCCGGGTTTGGCTTCCATTTTATCGGCCCAGGTTTTTAGGTCGTCCTGGCTGTAAAATTTATCAACGGAGGATTTTAAACTTCCATCGGCATTGTATTTGACATACACCAGGCCTTTGGCCCCTATTTGCGGTTTCTTTACAAACTCTGTCAAGGCATCTACTTGCTTTCTGGAATACTCTGCATATCCTTTGGCTACTATTCCCACCACTAGTTCTGCAGAATCGAATACATTAAAGCCTTTTCCCTGAGCCACATCGTTAAGCTCGGTAAAGCGCATTTCAAACCTTGTATCGGGTTTATCGGAACCATAATATTTCATGGCATCTTCATAACTCATCCGGTCCACCGTTTCCAGTTCTATTCCTTTGACTGATTTGAATAAATGTCTGATCAACCCTTCAAACATTTGTAGAATGTCTTCGCGCTCTACAAACGACATTTCGCAGTCTATTTGAGTAAATTCGGGTTGCCGGTCGGCACGAAGGTCTTCATCACGAAAGCATTTTACAATTTGGAAGTACCGATCGAACCCCGACACCATCAACAGTTGTTTGAAAGTCTGTGGAGATTGAGGCAATGCATAGAACTCTCCTTTGTTCATACGTGAAGGCACCACAAAATCCCTGGCCCCCTCCGGTGTGGATTTGATCAACACGGGCGTTTCAACTTCAATAAATTGCTGGCCGTCCAGGTACCGGCGTGTCTCCTGCATCATTTTATGACGCAGCTCCAGGTTTTTACGAACGATTGATCTTCGTAAATCGAGGTAGCGGTATTTCATTCGCAAGTCATCTCCCCCATCTGTTTCATCTTCAATAATGAAGGGGGGCACCTTACTTGAGTTCAACGCCTCAATTTGCGATACTTCAATTTCAATGTCACCTGTGGGGATTTTATCATTTTTCGAAAACCGTTCGATTACTTTTCCACTCGATTTGATAACAAACTCGCGGCCCATTTTTCTAATTTTTTCCAGGATTTCCGGGCTGGTTCCCTGCTCATTGAATATCAGTTGCGTTACACCGTATCGGTCGCGCAGGTCGATCCAGATCATGCCGCCTTTATCACGAATGCGTTGTACCCAACCACAAAGCGTTACCTCTTTGTTTACATCGGCTATTCTAAGTTCGCCACAAGTATGAGTTCGTAACATTTTATCCTTATTTTTGCTTGGATCGCAAATGTAAAAATTGTTCGATCAAAAACTTCAAATATTTTGACCTTATTGCCTTGTTTTTGGCAAAAAAGGAGAGAAAAATGGTTGAATGTGTGACAAATTGCGGCAAATTTCGTACTCAAGACCAGAAGCAATTTATTAGCTTTAACAAAATTTCAAGATATGCTCAGACGACCCAGAAGAAACAGAAAGTCCCAGGTAATACGGGATTTGGTTCAGGAAACACAGGTGGCTACCCACGACCTGGTGTTTCCGATGTTTTTGATCAATGGTATAAATAACCGGGAAGAAGTAGCTTCAATGCCTGGTATTTTCCGGCATACACCCGATATGTTGATCGATGAAATAGGAGAATGTGTGGAATTGGGCATTAAAACTTTCGATTTGTTTCCTTCTTTTGATGATAAATACAAAGATAAATATGCCACCATCAGCTATGACGAAAGCAATTTCTATCTTAAAACTATAGCTGAAGTTAAAAGGCAATATCCTGAAGTTGTTGTAATGACCGACGTAGCCATGGACCCATACAGCAGTGATGGTCACGATGGTATTGTAAAGAACGGGGAAATACTGAATGATGAAACTCTGGAAGTGCTGGGCAAAATGGCAGTAGCTCAGGCAAGAGCGGGGGCAGATATTATCGGGCCTTCCGACATGATGGATGGCAGGGTAGAATATTTACGCGATGCCCTTGATGACAACGGCTTTGAAAAAGTTTCAATCATGTCATACACCGCTAAGTATGCCAGCAGTTTTTACGGGCCTTTTCGCGATGCCCTGGATTCGGCCCCCAAAAGTGGCGATAAAAAGACTTATCAGATGGATCCGGCCAATGCAAATGAAGCTTTAATTGAGGCCGAATTGGACGAGCTGGAAGGCGCTGATATGCTCATGGTCAAGCCCGCCATGGCCTATTTGGATGTGATTAAATTACTGGCTGAAAATACCCAATTGCCAATTGCTGCGTATAACGTGAGTGGCGAGTATGCCATGATCAAAGCAGCGGATCAGAAAGGGTGGCTTGACGGTCAACAATGTATGCTGGAGACGCTAACCGCTATCCGCCGGGCCGGGGCGAAGATCATTCTGACCTACTTTGCCAAAGAATTTGCACAATTGCAGAAAGGTTAATTTATGCGCGACAGCCCATTATTATTTCCAGTTCTAAAAATTGCTATCGGATTTTCAATGGCATGGGGCATACCATTTTTCGCGGGTGCACAGGAAGGCGGTCCCGGATCTTTGAAAAGAGATATTCCTGTTACGATAACGTTTGAAGAAGAAGTGGACGAATTGTCGGAGGAAGCCAAAGAGGCAAGGAAACGCAAGAAAAAGAAAAACGTATTTTTTGGCATAAAAACAAAAAAGGGCTTCACAAAATCGGGCTATGGCAATAAACAAACTATTGAGCTATTCCACTTTCTTAAAGAACCGGCTGAACCCGACCCGTATGTCCCTGATTTCTACTGGTACGATTTTCAGCGAAAGCAGGTAAGAAATTCCGGTAAGTTTGATCCAAAACGGGGAAAAGTGCTTCACGGCCCCTATAAAAGAATGATCGGAGACCAGGTAGTGGAGGAAGGCATTTACTACAAAGGCCTGAAACATGGCAGATGGGTTAAGTATGACCGCAACGATATTCTGATGGACAAGCGCAAATACTATAAAGGCTGGCCCAAAGAGTCTCTCGCCCGCTATTATGACGTTGACCGGACCAAACTCAAAGAGCTCACTCCTATTCAATATGGTGAGGAGACCGGCACTTATTTTTATTTTCATGAGAATGGCGCCATCGCGGTGCGAGGTGAACTGGAAAACGGGGAAAAGGTAGGCCGGTGGACCGAATACTATCCCTTCCCGGGCCTGCGCCGCAAAAAGAAAGAAATACAGTACGCCAACGACCCTTATGATGATGCTTTTACCCCATTTATTAGCCGGGAGTGGAACAAGCGGGGTCAGTTGGTGTATGAAAGGGAATTGAAGCTACCTAACCAGTAATATTTTTCCTCTTTGATAAATCAATATCGTTGATGCTTTGGACGGGAGAAATGAGCGTTTTATGTAATATTTCAATCCTATGCTAGAAATAGGCTTTCCGAAAAAGGGCTGTACCTTCTATTTGATTAAGCTGGTCAGGTTTAATGTCACCGGCAGGAATAACAAATTTCTTATCATAAAGCTCGTTATTCAGGTAGTAACTCACCCAAAATTCGTTATCGAGGAAAAAAAGGTCGGGTTGAATAGGCGCTATCAACGCCTCTGATTTGGCAGGTACATGTTCAATCATATGCCTTAGAATGCTGGTTTTCTTTTCTTCCCCACCCATTTCACCATATCCTTTTGAGGTGATCATGGCATTTTCAAGCTCAGAATCGTTGCGATTGATCAAATAGACGAACCATTCATCTTCCCCGCGATCTGTTTTTTTGTTATGGCAATTCCAACGCCTTTAACTTCAGGCAATTGAATGTCTTTTTTCATACTTTTCCCGGAATTAAATGCATCTCAAATAAATCAATAAGGTGTTTCATGAGTTTTTCTGACACCTCAGAAAGGTCCAGCTCTCTGCCCAATTCAACCGATAAAGATGTTACTGCTTTATCGTCAATGCCGCAGGGAACAATATAGTTGAAATAGGAAAGGTCAGCGTTGACGTTAAATGCAAAGCCGTGCATGGTAACCCAACGGCTTGATTTCACGCCCATGGCGCATATCTTTCTGGGGTTAGGCCCGTTTTCATAGTCGAGCCAGACGCCGGTCAAACCATCTATACGGCCTGCTTTTAAACCGTATTCAGCAAGTGTTAAAATTATGGCCTCTTCGAGATAGCGCAAATATTTATGAATATCAGTAAAGAAGTTATCGAGATCCAGGATTGGGTATCCAACAATTTGACCCGGGCCGTGAAAGGTAATATCTCCACCTCTGTTGATTTTATAATACTGAATACCTTTTTCTTCAAGTGCCGATTCATTGAGCAGAAGGTGTTGCTCAAGGCCACTCTTACCTAGTGTAAAAACAGGTGGATGTTCGCAAAAAAGCAGGTAATTGGGTGTTACAATTTGTTTACCTTCACCGCTTTTCCGATTTTCAATTTTTAGATCTACAATTTCTTTGAATAGCTTTTCCTGATAGTCCCAGGCTTCTTTGTAATCAATTATACCCAGATCTTTGAATTGTACTTCTTTATTTATAATTACGTTCACGCTTAGTCGATATAAGATTCCAGTGCTTTAAACGAACCAACGGGCTTCAATTCATAATGTTTTAAAACAGCCGGGACCAAAGCTGCCTCTCCCATTTTCAAAGAAGCGCTGCCCTTGTCATGTATTATTTCCATTACGCCCTCCATGCAAACATAAATTTTGAAACTATCTATGTTTTCTAAGTTTCTTTGTACCGATTGATCAAACATCAGTTTGTTGGTAGTGAAATATTCACATGCTACCAGTGGTACCGGTTCATTTTTTTTATCCTGGTACTTAGTTTTATATTCCTGATAATAATTATAATCAATGGTATCAAGTGCATCATCGACATGAAGTTCACGATGATTTCCCTGGTCATCAACACGGTCGAAGTCGTAAATTCGATAGGTGACATCGGACGTTTGCTGAATTTCAGCCAACAAAAGCCCCTTTCCAATGGTATGCACCCGTCCAGCCGGGAGAAAAAAAACGTCGTCCTGATGAACCTCTTCATAATTGAGTATGTCGGTAAGCTTGCCGGCTTCGAAAAATTCAAGATACTTTTCGCGGCTCATTGGTTGGTTGAACCCGGAAACCAGTTTAGCTTTTTTGTCGGCCTGAAACACATACCACATTTCAGTTTTACCGAATGAATCGTGTCTTTTATGAGCCAGGTTATCATTAGGATGTACCTGAATGCTTAGATCATCGTTGGCGTCGATAAATTTTACCAAAAGCGGAAACCGGTCGCCAAATTTTTCATATACATTGTTTCCTACGAGTTGGCCTTTATACTTCGAAAGCAATTCGGCCAGGCTTTCACCCTTTAAAGGACCTTCACTAACGATGGATACATTTCCGGGCACTCCTGAAATCTCCCAGGTTTCGCCGCAATTAGGTAAATTACCAAAATCTTTTCCCAGTACTGTTCGAATTTTCTGACCCCCCCAGATTTTATCTTTAAAAATCGTCTTAAATTTAAGCGGATACAATTCTGACATGTTTGAAATAGGTTTTTTTAAGGATGCGCAATAATACTCAATTAGGTCAAGAAGGGGAAAAGATTGCTATGGATTATTTGATCCGGGAGGGCTATGAAATACTCCATCAAAATTATCGGCACAAGCGATCTGAGATCGACCTTATTGCCAAAAAGAAAGGAGTGGTTGTATTTGTTGAAGTAAAAATGCGTAGTAGCGTAAATTTTGGTCAACCCGAGGAAGCTGTTGATGAAAAAAAGGAAGAACAGATCATGATGGGGGCGGAAGCATATATTGAACAGGAAAACTGGTCAGGGCCCCTTCGCTTTGATATATTGTCTATTGTTAAAAACAAAAGCCGGGTCGAGGAAATCCGGCATTTTGTTGATGCTTTTGGATAAACAATCCGCTGTGGGATGCATTTATCGACTAAAGAAAAATCTTACACCAATACCACCGCCGAGGTCAAAATCAGTATCGGGAATCAAGCTTAACGTTGGCACTATTTCAGCAAACACGTCTAATGGCGCATCCTCGAAAATGTAATTAATACCAAGAGGAATTCGTGCGCCAAAATTAAAATCATTGGCAAATACCATTCTGGCGCCTATACCATAGTATAATGGTAGCTGGCCTTTTGATACCTGAATTGGCTTGAATGCATGTCGTGCATAATCTGCATGAATGTAAAATGCATCATTACTCAGTGACCATGCTACGGCCATATTCAACGACCCATTTCCGCTCAACCAGTATTTTCCACTTATACCGGTTGGCTCACCAATGATAATACCTGCGCCAAAACCTGAGTCCTGGGCTTTAAGTTTATTTACTCCAGCAAATAGGGCCAGAATTGCAATAATTAATGTTATCTTTTTCATGAAGTTTAATTTTAGGAATAATCCCGTTTATATTTTTTCTAAGTACAAAAATAGAATTTAGTTACTGTCATCCGAGAAAA
>DNTA01000315.1 GCA_003500135.1 Cytophagales bacterium
GGCCCCCGCATGATGGAGGCCGGCTACTCCCTTATGCAGCTTGCCAAAACATCATCAAAGCTGGCCATACTTTCACAAAAGAAGGTGCCGTATATCTCATTGATGACCGACCCGACAACAGGTGGTGTTACAGCCTCATTTGCCATGTTGGGCGATTTTAATATTGCTGAGCCGGAAGCACTTATTGGATTTGCCGGACCACGTGTAATTCGGGAAACAATAGGAAAAGACCTGCCAAAAGGTTTTCAAAAGTCTGAATTCCTTCTGGAGCACGGCTTCCTGGATTTCATCGTCGATCGCCGTCAATTGAAGTCTAAGTTAACAACGCTTTTCAAAATGCTTCAATAAGGCGTATTTTCCTAAACATTTTGATACATCAATTAGTACAGAAAAAATAGAAGGAGCATTTAAAAAAAAGGGCTCTTAGTCCTATATTTGCAGTCAATTAAGATAAACTATAAATAAAGTCTCGATGTCAACAACTATTGTTTTATCCATCATTGCATTTACCATCGTGATCCTTGCACTGGTAATGATATTGCTGGTGGCACAATCGAAGCTGGTACAAACCGGAGATGTTAATATTGTCATCAATGGCGATGAAAGTGAACCGCTGGTAGCCTCTGCGGGAACCTCACTGCTCAACACCCTGGGTGGCAACAAAATATTCTTACCCTCCGCCTGTGGCGGTGGCGGTACCTGTGCCATGTGTAAATGTGTAATAGAAGAGGGCGGTGGCGATGTGTTACCGACAGAAGTAGGTCATCTGAGTCGTCAGGAGCAGAAGGAAAATGTGCGACTGGCCTGTCAGGTGAAAGTGAAGAATGATATGCGCATCAGAATTCCGGAAGAAATATTCGGAATTAAGAAATGGGAATGCGAAGTGGTATCCAATTACAATGTTTCTACTTTCATTAAAGAATTTGTGGTGAAATTACCGGAAGGAGAAACGCTCGACTTCCAGTCGGGAGGTTATATCCAGATCGACGTACCCGAATGTGAAGTGGATTTTAAAGACATCGATATTACGCCACACCCCGACCTGGGCCACCCTCAGGATGTTTACAAAGGTGACTGGGACAAGTTCAATATGTGGGACCTTAAGATGAAAAACGACGAGCCGATTTTCAGGGCGTACTCTATGGCTAATCATCCAGCAGAAGGTAACATCATCATGTTGAACATTCGTGTGGCCACTCCACCATGGGACAGGGCTGCCGGCAAATGGATGGATGTAAATCCTGGTATTTGTTCATCATATGTATTTGACAGGAAGCCCGGTGATAAGGTGACCATCTCAGGGCCTTACGGTGAATTCTTCATCAACCCTACCGAAAGAGAAATGATCTACATCGGTGGTGGCGCTGGTATGGCTCCGCTACGTTCACATATTTTCCACCTTTTCCACACCGAAAAGACAAACAGGAAGGTGAGCTACTGGTATGGCGGCCGGTCGAAGAGAGAATTGTTTTACCTTGATCACTTTAAAGATATCGAAAAAGATTTTCCTAACTTCTCTTTCAATATTGGATTGAGTGAACCGCTTCCGGAAGATAACTGGAAAGAAAAGAAAAGTCTGGAAGATAAAGAAGGCGACGGTTACGTAGGATTTATCCACCAGGTGCTTTATGATAATTACCTGAAAGATCACCCAGAACCGGAAGAGGTAGAATATTATCTTTGCGGACCACCATTAATGAATGCTGCGGTAACGAAAATGCTTGATGACATGGGCGTGCCGCCTGAAAATATCCGTTTTGATGATTTCGGAGGATAAGAACTGAATTAATTCATATATTTAAGGGGAGAAATCAATCGTTTCTCCCTTTTTTTATACCCAATAATACTTATGGATTTAAAACTATTTTTTTCTCCGGTCCCGTATGCCGTATATCAGGACATCGACGACAGCAGCGCATTTTTTAACAGCATCCATATCTTTTCCGAGCAACAACCCGACTTCAAGGGCGCCAATATCGCCATTATCGGCCTCGAGGAAAACCGTGGTGCAGGATTGAATGATAATGTATCTGAAGCTGCAAATGAGATTCGTAAAAAGCTATATCGATTAAAAAAAGGAAGTGGCACTTATCGCATTGTAGATCTGGGAAATTTGAGAAAAGCGGTTACCCTCGAAGAATCGATATACAGACTGCGCGAAGTTTGTGCCACCCTGATCAATCACGATGTGCTTCCGGTGGTTATTGGAGGCAGCCATGACCATTCATTTGGCCAATACCTGGCCTATGAACACATGGATAAGCTGGTGAATTTGCTAATTGTCGATGCCTTTTTGGATATGGAGGAAGAGGAACTTGATATCAATAACAAAAATCATATCCATAAATTATTGATGCACGACCCTAACTTTCTTTTCAACATATCTCTCATTGGCTATCAATCCTATCTGATCGACAGGGAACTGATTAGCATGCTTGAAAAGCTATACTTTGATGCCTACCGTTTGGGTCAAATGCGAAATGATTTTAGGGAAATCGAACCGCTAATTCGCGATAGTGATTTATTGAGTTTTGATATCACGTCCATTAAATCGGCTGATGCACCCGGAAATGTAAATGCGCAGCCTTTTGGGCTCACCGGTGAAGAAGCCTGCCAGATTTGCTGGTACGCCGGACTAAATGAAAAATTAAGTTCGGTAGGTTTTTATGAATACAACCCTGCTGAAGATGACAAAAATAAAAAAACAGCTTCCGTAGTAGCCACTATGGTCTGGTATTTCGTTGAGGGTTTCTACCACCGAAAAGATGAACACAACTTCCGTGGCAATGACTATCTCAAATACGTCGTTTCTATGCCGGTAGAACCGGAAACCCTGGTCTTCTACAAAAGTAAGGGAAGCGAAAAATGGTGGATTGAAGTGCCTTACCCACAGGGAAATTTTCAATACGACCGCAACCTGATCGTACCTTGCAACTATAGTGATTACCAGCTTGCACAGCAAGGTGAAATACCTGAAAAGTGGATTTTAATGCAAAATAAATTGATTTAACATGTACCAAAATATTTTATTGCTCCTTATTTCTTTTACCTTATTCACAACTCTTTCCATTGCACAGCCACATAATGTGCAGTTTTTCCCAGAGGATGCCCAGCTCAATGCGGATATCCCTACCCCTGAATCATATTTTGGTTTTAACATTGGCGACTGGCACCTCAGCCATGATAAGCTGGTTTATTACATGTATGAACTGGCACGACATTCCAATCGAATAAAAATTGAACAGATCGGTTTCACTTATGAACACAGGCCCCTGCTGAATGTAATATTCTCTGCACCGGAAAACATCAACGACCTTGAAAAAGTGAGAAAAGACCATATTTCTCAGATCTACCGCCCTGCCAATGACAGCATTGCACTTGAAGATGTGCCCCTTGTTCTGTGGCTGGGCTATAGTGTTCACGGCAATGAAGCCAGCGGAGGAAATGCTGCGGCACTTGTGGCTTATTACCTGGCCGCCTCACAAGACGAATGGGTAGTTGAAATGCTGAAAAAAAATGTAATCATCATTGACCCATGTTTGAATCCGGATGGCTTTCAGCGCTTTTCGAACTGGGTAAATGTGCACAAATCGAAAAACCTTAGCAGTGATGAAAACAGCCGTGAATTCGATGAAGTATGGCCGGGTGGCCGTACCAATCACTATTGGTTTGACCTCAACAGGGACTGGCTTTTACTGCGCCATCCCGAGTCACGGGCACGCGTAACACAATTCCACAAATGGCGCCCCAATGTGCTTACTGATCATCATGAAATGGGAAGCAATTCCACTTTTTTCTTCCAACCAGGGGTGCCTTCCCGAAATCATCCGCTAACCCCGAACAAGGCTTATGAACTGACGAAAGAGATCAGCAAGTTCCATGCGCGAGCCCTGGATAAAAAGGGTGAATTCTATTACTCCGAAGAGACATTTGACGACTTTTATTATGGAAAAGGGTCGACCTATCCCGATATAAACGGTGGTATCGGTATCTTATTTGAGCAAAGCAGGGTGCGTGGCCACCTAAGGTCAACCGAAAATGGGGAGCGGCATTTCGCCGATGCCATAAGCAATCAGGTTACCGTATCATTTTCTACGATGAAGGCTGCCGTTGACCTGAAAAAGGACCTGCTCATCTACCAGAAAAATTTCAGGATAGAGGCTATGAAAAGTGCTGATGATGACGAGTTTAAGGCCTATATATTTGGGCATGAGCATGACCCCTACCGCTCGGCAGAATTGGCCGATCTATTATTGCAACACCAAATCCGGTTGTACCAACCCGTAAAGGATATTTCTGTAGATGACACCTATTTTCCGGCAGGGAGCAGTTATGTGGTCCCCCTGAACCAGGAACAATACAGATTGATAAAGGCGCTTTTTGAAAGAAGGACCAGTTTCAAGGACAGTATTTTTTATGATATCTCTGCCTGGTCGATGGACCTGGCTTTCAACGTACAGTTTAAGAGATTGAACAACAAGAATATTCCTGATGACCTGATTGGCGAGGTGGTGGAATCTATCAAATGGCCAGTCGGAGGAGTGGATATGAAATCGGAATATGCCTATGCTTTTGAGTGGCACCATTATCATTCCCCGGCACTGTTATATCAGCTACAAAAGCGGGGAGTTCAGGCTAAAGTAGCTACACAGCCGTTTTTTGATCAGGAAGGCAATAAATTTGATATCGGTTCGATCATGGTACCGGTGCCCCGGCAAAACCTGGATGCCAACACACTATATGATGTGATGGAACACTATTCCGAGAAATACTATATACCCGTAACAGGCTTTGCGTCGGGAAATGACCCTTTTGGACCGGACCTTGGAAGCCCCTCTTTTGAGGTTTTGCAAAAACCTCGGATCATACAAATTGTAGGAGACGGTATAAGGGCATACGAAGCCGGTGAAATATGGCACCTTCTTGATGAGCGTATGAATATGCACGTGACCAATGTGCCCATCGAAAACTTCGACCGGCTGACCCTGAATGAATACAATGTCATCGTTATGCCTGCCGGGAACTACGGCCGCTTATCGCAAACAGACATTGATAAAATTGAATCATGGGCACGAAGCGGGGGAACGATAGTGGCTCAAAAATCAGCTATCCCGTGGCTGGCACAGCAAAAGCTCAGCACCCTTCAGCTCAAAAGAAATGGATACGACTCGCTGGCCAAAATGAATTATCTTGAATATGACAGGTGGAGGGATTCAAAAAGAATTGGAGGAGCAATATTCAAAACCAGAATAGACCCGACCCACCCTCTGTGCTACGGTTATACATCTCAGTTTCTACCGGTATTTCGAAACAGCACCTTGTTTCTTGAAGGTCAGAAGTACCTGTACGAATCGCCGGTTCAGTATACACAAAAACCCCTGATCAGCGGTTACATTTCAAAAGATAACCTCAACCAACTCAAAGGAACCCCTGCGGTACAAATCAATAGAATTGGTAAAGGAAGGGTAATTGCATTTACTGACAACCATAATTTCCGGGCTTTTTGGTACGGTACCAATAAACTTTTTCTGAATAGTTTGTTCTTTGGTAATGTCATCAGATATTAGCAGGTAAAATTGCACCCTAAAGTTTTTCGGCAGACAATTGACATCAATCCTTTTGGGTTATTTCAACTGTTGAATGAAGAATACGTTAAACAAAAAATAAACAACTAAACACCTTATCATGTATCACAATTCGATAATTGATACGATCGGAAATACTCCATTGATCAGGCTCAATAATGTAAACAAAGGTATTAAGGGCACCATACTTGTAAAAGTGGAATATTTCAATCCGGGCAACTCTGTAAAAGATCGAATGGCGCTGAAAATGATCGAAGATGCGGAAAAGTCGGGGCAGCTCAAGCCAGGTGGCACCATAGTGGAGGGTACTTCAGGCAATACGGGAATGGGCCTCGCGCTTGCCGCCATTTCAAAAGGGTATAAATGTGTATTTACACTGGCCGATAAGCAATCGAAAGAAAAAATTGACATTCTGAGGGCAGTGGGCGCCGAGGTGATCGTTTGCCCGACCAATGTTGCTCCCGATGACCCAAAATCTTATTATTCCGTAGCCAAAAAAATTGCCTCGGAAACCCCCAATTCATTTTACTGTAATCAATACGACAACTTATCAAACACGGTGGCGCACTACGAAACCACCGGCCCGGAAATTTGGGAACAAACGGAAGGAAAAATCACACATTTTGCAGCAGGAGTGGGTACCGGAGGCACAATGTGTGGTGTGTCGAAATATCTGAAAGAAAAAAAGCCGGGTGTTCAGAGTATCGGGATCGACTCATATGGTTCCGTATTTAAAAAATATAAGGAAACGGGAGAATTTGATGAAAAAGAAGTATACCCTTACCTGACAGAAGGCATTGGAGAGGATATTTTACCAAAAAATGTAGATTTTGAACTGATCGACTCTTTTGTTAAGGTGACAGATAAAGACGCCGCCATAATGGCCAGAAGGCTGGCACGTGAAGAAGGATTATTTATTGGCTGGTCGTGTGGGTCTGCCGTTTTTGGCGCTCTGGAATATGCCCGAAACCATATGAAAGATGATGACCTCATGGTGATCATCCTACCCGACCACGGTACGAGATATTTGAACAAGATCTATAACGACGACTGGATGAAAGACCGTGGTTTTTTCGAATCCAGGGAATTCGCCTCTGCCAAGGATATCATACATGCGAAAAACGGTACCGATAAACTTTTCACGATCAATAAAAATCAAAAAATTGGTGATGTCATCCAGCTACTTAGCAGGGAAGGCATATCTCAGGTACCGGTGACCGACGGCGATGATTTTGTAGGCAGCATTACTGATTCGAGACTGCTAAAAAGCCTGCTTGAAAATCCGGAAGTTAAAAATGACCCCATCGAAAGTGTGATGGATGCACCACTTCAATTTGTAGGAATGGACAATACACTGGATGTGCTGTCATCGTTAATTGACAATGACAAGAAGGCATTGCTTGTCAGAGATGAAAAGAATGAGGTCCATATTATCACGCAACACGATATACTGGTTGCTATGACCTCTTAGAACCTGAGTTCGATTTTAAAAT
>DNTA01000312.1 GCA_003500135.1 Cytophagales bacterium
TGAACCCATGAACCCATGAACTTTAACTCACACCCCTTCCGCTACTACTTCTTTTACTTCGGGCATCATGGATTTAAGCAGGTTTTCGATTCCTTGTTTTAAAGTGATCATGGATGAGGGACAGCCACTGCATGAACCCTGCAGTAATACTTTTACAGTCCCTTCATTGAATGAGTGGTACTGAATGGCGCCTCCGTCCATTTCAACCGCCGGCTTGATGTATTCATCAAGAATACCTTTAATTTTAATATCAATTTCTGAACCATCTGTAGCAACTCCCGATTGTTGGGCTTGCTCCTTTTCTACTTCTTTAAAATCAATTACCTTCTTTCCTTCTTCCAGATATTCTTTGATGTAGTCGCGAAGGGCAATCTGTACATCTTCCCATTCTACACCTTCGGCTTTTGTAACGGTAACAAAATTGTTCATATAGAACACCCGTTCAACAAAAGGAAAATTAAATAACTCTTTCGCCAAAGGGGCATGCTGAGCGCTTTGAGCATCGGGAAAATCAAAACTATCGCCCTCGGGCACCAGCATAAAGTTCGCACAAAATTTAAGCGAATTAGGGTTCGGGTTTTTCTCTAAGTATATATTTACCGGTCTTTTTTCCATTGTATTTTCCATATCCAAAAATCTTTTCTCAGTCTTTATTTCCAAACGAATTACGATCCGATTTGTTCTCCTTCCGTGCTGGCCACTGTAGCAGTTACGGTACAGTCTCCTGTAATATTGACTACCGTTCGACACATATCCAAAATCCTGTCCGGCGCTACAATCAACGCCAACCCTGCTGAAGGTACGCCAATGGCTTCCAAAACGATCACCAGCATCACCATTCCTGCTCCGGGCACACCCGCAGAACCGATTGAGGCGAGCGTGGCGGTGAGCACTATGGTAAGCTGTGCGCCCAGTGAAAGGTCAAGCCCTAGCGCCTGGGCGATAAAAACAGCGGCAACGCCCTGATAGAGGCTAGTGCCATCCATGTTGATAGTAGCGCCGAGCGGTAGCACAAAACTACTCACCTCCTCGGAAACGCCCAATTGCTTTTCTACACATTCCATTGTTACCGGCAAAGTGGCCGAGCTGCTGGAAGTACTAAATCCCAATAGCTGGGCCGGTCGAATGGCTTTGAAAAAATAACGGTAATTGATCTTGGTAAATATTTTAAAAATCGTGGGGTAGGTAATGGTTATCATGATCAACAATCCGGCCACAACGGTGAGTGCATACATGCCTAAGGCGCCCAAAATTTCCATAGCTTTATTGGGGTCATCACCGGCCAATTCGACAATGAGCGCTGCAATTAACGCAAACACCCCATAGGGTGCCAGCTTCATTATAAAGTCGATGATCTTGAGCACTATGTCATTTATTCCGTCAAAAAACTTCAGGACCAACTCCGATTTTTTACCCGGAACATACAACATCGCTATTCCAAAAATCACCGCCACAAAAACCACCTGAAGCATATTACCATTTTCTGATGATGCTCCGAAAATATTTTCAGGTACCATGCGTACCAATGGCTCCAGCGGACCTTTTTCCTTAACTTTACTTGCTTCCACCGTTTTTTCAAGTGCATCGGTAGAATACACTTCCATCAATTCATTACGTGTTTCTTCCGTGATCACTTTTCCCGGTTTGATCAGGTTCACCAGGCCAAGACCGATGGTGGTTGCAATAGCAGTGGTTAGAATATAAATGGTGATGGTTTTCCCACCCATCCTCGAAAGTTTGGTAATATCACCCAGGTTGGCAACACCAACGATAAGAGAGGCCAAAATAAGCGGAACGGCAATCATCTTGAGTGCATTGACGAATATGGTGCCAATGGGCTTGATATAATCTACTACAATAACATTGGGCAAGGGAGAAAAAATGGTGATCAATCCAAATACCAGGCCTGCCAGCAGGCCAATTAAGATTTGCGTATGGAGTGGAAGTTTCTTTTTCAACATGCTTCGATTGCTTCTTTCAATATCTTATCGCCCGGAAAAAAATTATCTTATCCGGATGTTTATCAATTTATCTTTCGCGACTGATCAAGTAATAAAAAATCGGCCAGCACCAGGGCGGCCATGGCCTCGACAATAGGTACGGCACGCGGTACCACGCATGGGTCATGGCGGCCTTTGCCACTAACCACCGTTGATTTGCCATGCTGATCTACGCTATCCTGGTCTTTCATAATAGTGGCTACCGGCTTAAAAGCAACATTAAAATAAATGTCCTGTCCATTTGAAATACCTCCCTGTATTCCTCCGGAAAAATTTGTTCTGGTTACCACTTTATCACCCGCTGTTTCAAACAAATCGTTGTGTTGCGAGCCTTTGAGCTGCACACCATCAAAGCCACTTCCATACTCGAAGCCCTTTACGGCATTGATGCTCAGTATGGCCTTGCCCAGCTCGGCGTGCAGCTTATCAAATACCGGCTCACCCAAACCAACCGGAATACCTTTTGCCACGCATTGCACCACACCTCCAATGGTATCGCGATCTTTCCTCACCTGATCGATGTAATCAATCATTTTTTCCGCCATTTCCCGGTCGGGGCACCTGACAATATTTTTTTCCGCCTCTTCCAGCCTGAGCTCCTGATAAGGCTTTTCCAACTTCATAGCGCCTACCTGGTTGACAAAAGCCTGAACACTGATCCCATATTTTTTTAAAAACAATTTTGCCAGGGCGCCTGCTGCCACACGGGCGGCTGTTTCGCGGGCGGAGCTTCGTCCACCACCCCGGTAATCGCGAATGCCATATTTTTCCTGGTAAGTGAAGTCGGCATGGGAAGGGCGGTATTTTTCTGCAATATGCGAGTAATCTTTACTACGCTGATCGGTATTGTAAATGACAATGGCAACTGGGGTTCCGGTAGTTTTTCCTTCAAAAACACCGGAAAGTATTTCAAACTGATCGTCTTCTTTTCGCTGTGTCGTTATTTTGGACTGGCCGGGCTTCCTTCGGCTTAATTCTGATTGAATGAATTCTTCATCTACCTCCACCCCTGCCGGACAACCATCTATCACGACACCTATGGCTTTGCCATGTGATTCTCCAAATGTACTTATTCTAAAAAGTGTACCGTAAATACTCGACATTATTTTCTAAAAGTAAAATATAAGGTGGCGCCAATCATTAAAATAAGCATTATGTTGGTCACCAGTTTAAAAATATCTATCGTATTTGTCGCTTTAAGTTTATTATCTTCCAGTTCTATCACATCATAGAAACTGCCCAGATCGTTGGATGAAATATATTGATTTTTCTTGCTTTCGCCGGTTACGATAACCTGAATATCCGATTGCAGGGTATCATATCGCTCATTTACCGGATCAAAGTAAACCCACTTCATAAAATTGGCCAGGTCATAAGTGCCTGGTTCATTCGGAATACCATAATATTTAAATGATTTCTGACCCCGAACCTTGTTGTTGCGTCTGGCAATATTTTGCTGCACATTAGGTGGATAAAATTCAATTTCATCCTGTTCAGGTACTTCCGGCCCGTTGATGGAAGATATATTTCCCTCGCCCAGAATCGAAAATTCATAATTAAAACTTTGGCCGGTTTCGAGTTGTGTATCGCTGATATCTTCGCTCAAACGGAACCTGCCTACCGAAACGGACTCGCGCAAAGGGTGCGGAGGCAACTTTTTAACTTTCACCGTTTTTGGCTTTGATGTAAATGTTTTGAAATCCTGTTTTCGGTTTCTTCCAAAGAAAGACCGGTTTTTTGCCACCTTATATTTGATCATTTTCAAATCAATAGAAGGAAATTCAAGGTCTTCGTCATTAAAAGGAAAAAATGTGGCTTCATAGATCTTAATCCGTGCATATCGCTTATTACCAATACGCACCTGCTCCTGATGCAACTTATCAATATAAAAATTTTCTTCCCAGCAATTGTTGGGTTCGAGCACTTTAGTAATTTCCACTAACTGCTTACCTATTTCAAAAAAATTCAATGGGGCCTGATTGGTTTCAGAGATATAGAAAGCAAGCGTTACATTAACCCCTTCACCTACATAAATCTCGTCTTTGCTGGTAGTCAGGGCAAGAAAGGCGTCATCCTTAACTTCTATATACTCCTGCTTTTGGTCCCTTCCAAAAAAATCCTGGAAAGGGTCGTAATTAAAGGGGTCGAACTGTTGCTGTCGTTGCACAGGCGGACCGACTTTTATGGTTTTTCCTTGTGATCTTATGGTTTGCCCATTGATCTGCATGGTAAATGCCGGCAGACGAAATATCCCTTCCCGGGTAGGCCGGTAGTTTTGAATAATGCTTTGGGTGGAAGATACCTGCCCGTTTATGACATTCATTGAGGACGAGGAAGATGTACCTTGTTTAACAAAGCCTTCAATTTCAGGAAATTCATCATAGCCTTGTAAACGGACATTAGTCACCTCCACAGTAATTGTAAAATACTGGTTGAGCGCCACTTCATCGGGCCCCAGCTTTATTTCGATATTTTGTGCCTTTAAGTTCATACTTAAAAGCAAAAATTGCGTACATAATACAGAGAGGTAGAGTGCTTGTTTTTTCATTTTGCTAACTGACTTAGGCAAAGCGCATTTCTACGGTTTGCAAAGTTATCAGAATACTTGAAAAATGGACAATTAATTACTAAATTGATTGGGCTTTTACCACTACCTACGCTATTTTTTTAATTTATGTTCTACTCAAAATTACTATTCACTATGTTAAAATATGCCAAAGAAATCTTACAAAAGGTGAGTTTTGATCGTCAGCTTTTTGAAAAAGAATTGCGCAAAGCAATCAAAACGCTGATACCTGCTGAGCTTGAAGATTTAAAAACATGGTGTTTGGAAAAGTTCGGGCATTTATATCATGCCATTATCAAACGCAGTTTTGCATTGGCCAAAGCATAACATTCAAAGGGCACGTTGACAGGCGTGCCCATTATTTTTCATTTTTCTTTTCCGATACAAACCGGATATTTCTTTTCAACCCCTCGTATTTCGTCCTTTTAACAGCCGACTTTTTAAATATTTCATTAAACACTTCCCGCGTAATCTCTTCCCATTCCCGCTTATCGAATTTCATTAAGCGTTGATCGGCTTCAAATGCCTCCTCCATGTGTGGCCGGCTAAACCGGTTCCAGGGGCAGACATCCTGGCAAATGTCGCAGCCAAAAACCCAGTCTTCCATGTTTTCCTGAAACTGCTTTGGTAATTCGTCCCGTAATTCTATGGTTAAATACGAAATACAGGCACTGGCATCTACCATACCGTTATCAACTATTGCATCGGTTGGGCATGCATCGATGCACCGGGTGCACGTACCACAATAATCTTTTACGGGCCCGTCGGGCTCAAGCTCGAGATCAATTATCAGTTCGGCCAGAAAGAAAAAGCTGCCCATACTTTTATTCAGCAACAAACTGTTTTTTCCTAGCCAGCCCAAACCACTTTTGGCAGCCCATTGCCGTTCCATTACAGGCGCCGAATCGACGAATGCCCTTCCTTCCACCTCACCAACTTCTTCATTCAGTTGATGGATAAATTGCCTGAGTTTTTTCTTAATTACAAAATGGTAATCCTTTCCGTAGGCATATTTGGCAATTTTGAATGTGCCTTCTCTTTGCTTTTGATCGGGATAGTAATTGAAAACCAGTGATATAACCGATTTTGCACCAGGCACCAGTTTTGTCGGGTCCAGCCGCTTATCGAAATGGTTTTCCATATAGGTCATTTTACCATGGTAGCCCTTTTTCAGCCAGCTTTCCAGCTTCTGTGCTTCTTCTTCCAGAAACTCAGCTTTGGAGATTCCACAAAAATCAAACCCCATTTCGCGGGCCAGTTTTTTTACGGTAGCCGTGCTTTTTGTGACCATTGCACCCGACATATTAAAAAAGCATCCCCTGGTTGCCGGGTGGCTCCACATTGAGGTGCTGATAGGCCAATTGGGTGGCTTCTCTTCCTCTGCTCGTACGCTTGATGTATCCTTCCTGAATCAGAAAAGGTTCATATACCTCTTCAATGGTTTCCGATTCTTCACCGCAGGCTGTGGCTATGGTAGACAGGCCCACCGGACCTCCTTTAAACTTGTGTATGATCGTTGATAAAATGCGGTTATCCATTTCGTCGAGGCCATGCTCATCTACCTCGAGCGCTTCAAGGGCCGTTTTCGCAATTTTTTTGGTTATGGTGCCGGTGCCCTTCACTTCAGCAAAGTCCCGCGTACGCCTCAGTAAATTGTTGGCGATCCGGGGTGTACCTCTGCTCCTTCGGGCAATTTCATATGAGGCATCCTCTTCGATGGGTGTATTCAATATTCCCGCAGAGCGTAGAATGATTTTTCGCAACAAACCGGCATCGTAATATTCTAAACGGGCGTTAATGCCAAATCGTGCCCTGAGTGGTGCGGTCAATAAACCTGCGCGCGTGGTGGCACCAATTAAAGTGAATGGATTTAAACCTATCTGTACCGATCGGGCATTGGGGCCACTATCAAGCATAATGTCGATTTTATAATCCTCCATGGCCGAATAAAGGTACTCTTCAACCACTGGATTCAAGCGGTGTATCTCATCAATAAAAAGTACGTCCCCTGCTTCCAGGTTGGTCAGCAAACCTGCCAGATCACCTGGTTTATCCAGCACCGGTCCCGAACTGATTTTAATATTCGAATTAAGTTCATTAGAAACGATATGCGACAGTGTGGTTTTCCCAAGACCCGGAGGTCCGTGAAGTAACATATGATCCAGGGGCTCTCCTCGTCTTCGGGCGGCCTCTACGAACACCTTCAGATTCTCCAAAACCTTATCCTGACCTGTGAAATCATCAAAGGTCAAAGGTCGGAGCGCCTTCTCTATCTCCTTTTCAGCAGGCGACATGTGCTCATCATCTCCTCGTAAATAATCCTCGCGCATATGCTACACTTTGTGCCAAAGATAATGAAATAGACGTGAATCAGCAGTCAGCCTGTGGGATTTCATAAAGGAGGATCAAATAAATCTAAAAAATCAAGACACGATGAACCCTCAAACTGTTTATTCTTGACAGATAATTGGTAATTTGCACCCTCAAAATCTATAGCAGAATATGATGACCAAAGCTACACTGAATAGAATTTACCCTTTTGCCTTGCTGATACTTGTTTTTGTTGTATGGAAAATTCGGCAGAGCAGCAGTGAGGCTGAAAAAATACAGTTTTCAGGCAATACCATGGGCCCCATTATCTACAATGTGACCTATTTAAGTGAAAATGGTAATGACTGGTCTAAAGAAGTTGATTCATTACTAAAGGTATGGAATCAGTCACTCTCCACCTATATTGCAGATAGTGAAATATCACAGTTCAATAACGATTCATGTTTTTCTTTTGTGAGCCCCTACTTTTTGCCGGTTTTAAAAGAGAGCAGGGAAATTTATCAAAAAACCAACGGAGCTTTTGACCCGACCGTGGCCCCGATAGTAAATGCCTGGGGTTTCGGGCCTGATAAATCGAACAATTTGCCCGATACGGCCAAAATTGATTCACTCCTGAATTGGGTCGGGTTCGATCATATCAGTTTTAACAATGAACAGGTTTGTAAGGAAAAGAGAGGCATAAGCCTGGATTTCAGCGCCATCGCGAAAGGTTATGCTGTTGATGTAGTGGCTGACTTTTTATCTGAAAAAGGGATTGAGAACTACCTGGTAGAAATTGGAGGTGAATTGATATGCAAAGGGAAGAATGCCAACGGAAAACCATGGAAAATTGCTATTGATGATCCAAGGGTGGAGCTATATGAAAGGAGGCTTTTTGCCAAAATTGATCTGACAGATAAAGCAATGGCCACTTCGGGAAATTACAGGAATTACTACGTTCGCAATGGCCGCAAATACGCGCATACCATCAATCCGAAGACCGGTTTTCCGGTAGAACACAATCTGTTAAGCGCCACAGTTCTGGCCAATAATTGCATGACTGCCGATGCCTATGCTACTGCTTTTATGGTACTTGGCGTCGAGCAATCAAAAAAAATTCTGAATCAGTCGCCGGAATTGGAAGCTTTTTTGGTATTTGCTGATGAAAATGGAGATTTGGCCACATTCTCCACAAAAGCATTGGAAAATATTATTGAACAGGTAGATGCAGAGTAAAAATGAATGGTTTGGCGATTGGTTCAACTCGCCATATTACCACATATTATATCAACATCGCGACCATGAAGAGGCACGCGAATTCATAGACCGGCTTTGTACCTATTTGGAGATTGGTTCGCAGCACAAAGTTTTGGATCTCGCCTGCGGTAAAGGGCGGCATTCGATCTATTTGAACCAAAAAGGCTGCGATGTGATCGGTCTGGACCTTTCGGAACAAAATATCGAACATGCCCGGCAGTACGAAAACGAAAAACTCCGGTTTTTTGTGCACGATATGAGGCATGTCTGGAAACCAAAGACTTTTGACATTGTACTCAACATGTTTACCAGCTTTGGCTACTTCGAGACAAAACACGAACACCAAGAGGCCATAAGTGCCGTGGCCAAAAGTTTAAAACCCGGCGGCCGGTTTGTATTAGACTTCCTTAATCCGTATAAGGTTATTTATCAACTGGTACCTGAGGAAATCAAGAAGATCGATGGCATAGAATTTCATATTTCGAAATATGTGGAGGATCAACATATAATTAAAGAAATAGAATTTGAACACGAAGGAAAAATCTATGACTTCAAAGAAAGAGTAAAAGCCATACGCCGATCGGAATTTTTGGAGTATTTTGAGCATGCAGATTTTAAAGTTTTAGATATATTCGGTGACTATATGCTCAATCCATACATTGCCGAAACCTCTGATAGAATGATTTTTATATTGCAAAAATAAACCATGAGCGCTATTGCCATAATCTTATTTTTATCTGTTGCCCTGCCCGCGGTTTGGGTTTATCAAAAAGGGCCGGTCGAGGCTAAAAAGCTCAATAACTGGCTGATTTTTGCCGGATCGTATATTTTTTCGATATCGATCATACACATTATGCCCGAGCTTCTGTTAGCCTCTGACAATCCGCACTTCCTCTCCATTTTCTTCCTGGTAGGGTTTTTTATGCAAATAGGGCTCGACACACTCACCTCGGGCACTGAACACGGTCATTATCATGGCGGTCATGAACATTTCTCAAAGCAAGGGATGTGGTTGTTGGTTCTGGGAATGTGTATTCACGGTTTGATGGATGGTGGAATTCTCGTGCACAATTATGTGCCGGAAGCTCAATCGATCAGCCAGCATTCTCTTGGTTTATTGGCTGGTGTTGTCGTGCATAAAATTCCTGCTGCACTAATTTTATCAACGCTACTGCTACACCAGTTTAAAAATAAAACCTGGGTGTTCCTATGCCTTTTGTTATTTGCCCTTTCAAGCCCGTTGGGTTTTTACTTGAGCCATATGGCCAGCTACAGTGATTTGGTAAACAGCGAAATGTTCAATATCCTGTTTGCCATTGTCACCGGTAACTTTCTGCACATCTCCACTACTATTTATTTTGAAAATAACCCGGAGCATAGATTTCAGAAGAAAAAAGCTTTATATAGCATTTTTGGCGCTGCAATAGCCATTTTCGCCGACTTTATTTCTCATTAGTCAATATAGTCACTCACAATCTTTGCCGACGAAATACTTAGGGGTATTCCTCCTCCCGGATGAACACTTCCTCCACAGAAATACAGGTTTTTCAAATGTGGGGAATAATTGGGGTGTCGTAAAAAAGCGGCATACTTGTTATTCGAGCTGTTGCCATATAAGGCGCCATTGGCCGATGATGTTTTTGACTCGATTGTCCTGGGCTCCAATACTTCTTCCACTTCAATCAGGGGCTCGATATCCACATTGAGCAACCGACTAACTTTTTTGATAATATGAACTCTTGCTTCCCGAATCATTTCATCCCAGTCCTGGCCGGAATTATGAGGTACATTGATCATGGTAAACCAGTTCTCCGAACCCTCGGGAGCGTCTGAAGGGTTATATTTGGATGTGATATTGATATATACCGTGGGGTCGTCATATATGGTTTTGTATTCAAAAATATGGCGAAACTCTGTTTGATAATCAGAACTGAAAAATATATTGTGCAGGTCCAACTCGGGGAAGCTACGTTTAATACCCCAGTAAAAAATCAAAGCCGAGCTCGATTTGGGTTGACGCATTAACTTCTGAGGTTGTTTTTCTTCCTTTAACAAGTATTTGTAAGCATTGACCATGTCCATATTGCAAACCACCTTTTCAAAGAGCAACCGGGTTTCATTTACCTGAATACCTATTGCCTCGCCATTTCGAGTAATAATTTTCTTTACATCACTATTAAAAAAGAATTTAACTCCCAGGTCTTTTGCCAGGCGATAAATACTGTCGGTTATGTGGTACATACCCCCTTTAGGGAAAAAGGCGCCAATATTGTATTCCAAATGTGGAATGATACGCATACTCGCCGGTGTTTGATAAGGGTCGGAGCCATTATAGGTAGCATAACGATCGAATAACTGAATAATGCGAGGATCTTTAAATGATCTGGCATTTGCACTGTGAAGGGTATCAAAGAATTTTAAAAAAGGAATTCTAAAATATGCCTTGAGTGCATGCTTATTTAAGAAAGTTGAGGGTTTATGGAGGGAACGGAAAATAAATAATTCGGCCAGGGAGTCGTATAGGTAAGCGCTGTTTTCCAGCAGATCGAGTACTTTTCGCGCCGGTTCACCTGTTTTGTTTTCAATTTCCTCAGCGAAACGGTTATTGTCAGCATAGGCCGAAAGGCGCAGTCCGTCTTCATAGAAATAATTGCAGGTAATATCAATTTTTTCGTATTGGAAATAATCTTTCGGGTTCTTACCCGCCAGTTCAAACAGTTCATCCACCAAATGTGGCATGGTAAACAATGAAGGACCTGCATCGAAACGATACCCTCCTTTTTCTATTTCAGAAAGCTTGCCTCCCGGATAACTGTTGCGTTCATACACCTCTACCAGGTATCCCCTGGAGGCCAGTCGCACGGCCGACGAAAGACCAGCTATGCCGGCACCAATAATTCCTACTTTGCCTTTACTACCTTTCATTCAATACGTTGGCTATAATTTCATAACATTGTTTCACTTCTTCAAATGTATTGTAAAGTGGCACCGGCGCCAGCCTGATTACATTGGGCTCTCTCC
>DNTA01000110.1 GCA_003500135.1 Cytophagales bacterium
ATGTAGACCCAATAGCCCATAACAAAAAAAGCCTCGATAAAAGGCTTTTATGTGAAAGATCGCGGTCTGGACGGGATTCGAATGCTGACGCAAAGGTCAGCATCCTGATAATTGCTGCAAAATGCGCAATTCATCAGGGCCCGCGACATCCTGCCGGTATTTTAGCATGAATTGTATCGTTCTGTTTCTGGAAAGATTTTTGAGTTTTTTTTCCAGTTTCAATGACTCGGAACGAGAATGTTTTTGTGTAGCCCAAAGACAAACCCATGGTATGGCATGTGCAGTAGCCTTTTCTCTTCCTGCATTATGTCGTATGCATCTAGCTTCAAGGTCAGCAGTCTGACCTTTGTAGAACACATTTTCCGACCTGGAATATAATATGTAGACCCAATAGCTCATAACAAAAAAAGCCTCGATAAAAGGCTTTTATGTGAAAGATCGCGGTCTGGACGGGATTCGAATGCTGACGCAGAGGTCAGCATCCTGATAATTGCTGCAAAATGCGCAATTCATCAGGGCCCGCGACATCCTGCCGGTATTTTAGCATGAATTGTATCGTTCTGTTTCTGGAAAGATTTTTGAGTTTTTTTTCCAGTTTCAATGCTTCGGAACGAGAATGTTTTTGTGTAGCCCAAAGACAAACCCATGGTATGGCATGTGCAGTAGCCTTTTCTCTTCCTGCATTATGTCGTATGCATCTATCTTCAAGGTCAGCAGTCTGACCTTTGTAGAACACATTTTCCGATCTGGAATATAATATGTAGACCCAATAGCTCATAACAAAAAAAGCCTCGATAAAAGGCTTTTATGTGAAAGATCGCGGTCTGGACGGGATTCGAACCCGCGACCTCCTGCGTGACAGGCAGGCATTCTAACCAGCTGAACTACCAGACCAATCTTTTCAATTTTGTCCTTTCAAAACCGTTGTTCTGAAAAGGTGATGCAAAAGTAGAGGCTTGGTTTTGATTATGCAAACCAAATATCAAAAATATTTTAATGCACTGGTTGATATTTGAACTAATTACTCAAAACCAGACAGTTGCATCGCCATATAAATTAGCTTTTTATAAGAAGAACGCTATTTTTCCAGTTTTCTGCTTTTTCTGTGTTTCGTATATTCAAAAAATTATACATTTGCCATGAAACAAGCAACAAAAGTATGCTATTGGATTTTGAAAAACCTATATTTGAACTAGAGAACAAACTCCGGGATATGAAAAAGCTTGCCGAAGACAGCGGTGTTGATGTTGTTAAGGCGATTGCTTCCCTGGAAGAACAGATTGATAAATTGAAGAAGGAGACCTTTAGCAATTTAACGCGTTGGCAAAGAGTTCAGCTGTCCCGGCACCCCGACAGACCCTATACGCTTGATTATATTTATGAAATCACGGATGATTTTATTGAGCTTCACGGTGACCGACAGGTAGCAGATGATAAGGCCATGGTGGGTGGTTTTGGAACCGTAGATGGCGAAACAATAATGTTTATTGGTCAGCAAAAAGGACGAAATACAAAGCAGAGGCAGGAAAGAAATTTTGGTATGGCCAATCCCGAAGGATATCGTAAGGCCTTACGACTCATGAAGATTGCCGAAAAATTCAATAAACCCATCGTAACCCTGATCGATACCCCGGGTGCTTTCCCCGGACTTGAAGCGGAACAAAGAGGTCAGGCGGAAGCTATTGCACGCAATATCCAGGAAATGTGTATGCTCAAAGTTCCGGTGATATGTATAGTGATTGGAGAAGGAGCCTCCGGAGGAGCCATTGCCATAGCAATTGGAGATAAAGTGATGATGTTGGAAAACACCTGGTATTCTGTTATTTCCCCCGAATCGTGTTCATCTATCCTCTGGAGAAGCTGGGAGTATAAAGAGCAGGCGGCAGAGGCATTGAAACTTACGGCCATAGACATGCAGGAAGCTAAAATAATTGATGAAATCATCAAAGAACCTCTTGGAGGCGCCCACACGGATTTAAATTGGATGTCGAAGGAGGTGAAAAAGGTCATTCTTAAGAATATTAAGGCGCTGAAGAAATTAAATCCTGAGAAAAGGATAGAGCAACGGATCGAAAAATTTTCTAAAATGGGCGTTGTACACGATTAGTAAAAGCATTTTTACTATCTTACAAACCACCTTACGGGTGGTTTTTTTGTTTAACAGACAATTGAACCAAGGTTGGACTAATTATTAAACTACCAGCTATGTGGAAAAATATTAAAATTGATTGGAAGGTCCATATTATTGACCTCATTGTTGTTATTGTTGGTGTCACTATTGCTTTTGCACTGACCAATTACCAGGAGGTTTCAAAAGAAAAAAATCTTCAAAAGACCTACCTTCAAAGTCTGGCCAATGATCTGGAAGTTGATGTCAAAAACCTGGAGGAGCAACTTGATACTTCAAGGACATTCAAGCAACATACCGATGGCCTGGCAAGGGCAATTTTCAGCCAAAACCTCGAGAATGATTCCGTTATTTTACAGGGGGTTATTAGCCTTTATGTGCACATCCCGTTTAACCCTCACAATGCTACCTATAAGTCTTTGATTGGGTCAGGACAACTAGATCTGATAAGGGACATTGAATTGAGGAAGGAAGTGATAGATGTGTACGAAACCCATTACAAAAATCTCATTCAATTGGATGATTTTATGAGGGAACAATCATTTAATAATAAAGTGCCTTATTTTCAGGAAAAGCTGGTTTATAAAAGAGGCGGAATAGCCAATAAAGAAGCGCTCTATGAAAATAAATTCATCAACCTCATATTTTCAACCCAATACTTCTGGGAAGAAAAAATAAATACCTATCAGCAAACGCTGGAAAGTGCAGAAGAATTGCTACAAAAAATCAATAAAAAGCTGGACGAAATATGAATTTACATGTAATCAATACTGGTCATTTTAAATTAGATGGTGGCGCAATGTTTGGCGTTGTGCCCAAAAGTATTTGGCAACGCTCCAACCCTGCGGACGAAAACAATATGTGCTCATGGGCCATGCGCTGCCTTCTGATTGAAGACGGTGACCGACTAATTTTAATTGATAATGGGATCGGTGATAAGCAGGACGATAAATTCTTTAGCTTTTTCTATTTGCACGGCGATGATACAATGGAGGAATCGCTCAATAAGGCTGGTTTCACGAAAGATGATATTACTGATGTATTTCTCACTCATTTGCACTTTGACCATTGCGGTGGAGGTGTTCAATGGACGGACAGGGAACAAAAGATTCCGGAATTAGTATTTCAAAATGCCAAATACTGGACCAACAGGGCTCATTGGGAATGGGCCATTCAGCCCAATGCACGTGAGAAAGCAAGTTTTTTAAAAGAAAACCTGTTGCCCATGCAGGAGAGCGGACAACTGCATTTCGTAAACCCCAACGAGCCAAGCCCGTTTGATCAATTCGGAATTATGTTTGTCGATGGCCATACGGAAAAACAAATGATACCCGTAATCAAATATAAAGAACAAACGATCATATTTGCTGCCGACCTGCTTCCCTCTGTCGGGCATATTCCTTTGCCATATGTGATGAGTTACGATATCAGGCCACTCGATACACTTCGTGAAAAGCAGGCATTTTTAAACGATGTGACCGAGAAAGGATCGATCATATTCTTTGAACATGATCCGGTTTACGAATGCGCTACCTTGAAGTCAACAGAAAAGGGGCCCAGGCTGAATGAGACCTTTAAGCTTGCTGAGATTACCGGATAATCATGAAAGTAGGGCTGTCATTATCGGGTGGTGGAGCCAGAGGCATTGCACATATGGGCGTGTTGAAAGGACTGGAAGAAATTGGTGTTAAGCCGACTATGATCACAGGTACAAGTGCAGGCGCTATTGTTGGTGCATTTTATTGCTATGGCTACTCTCCAGATGAGTTTTTCGAAATAATAAAATCAACACGACTGTTCCGGTTTATCCGTCCGGCGCTTACAGGCAAAGGGCTTATGCATTTAAGCGCTGTGGAGGACTTGTTCAATAAGTATTTTGAAAACGATTCATTCGAGGCATTGAAAACTCCGCTAGTGGTAGCTTCTACAGATGTTAAAAAGGGTAAGAGCGTTTATTTTTACCAGGGCGCCTTGATAAAAGCCGTAATGGCTTCTTCTGCCATACCGGTGATCTTTAACCCAATTGAAATGGATGATCATTTGTACATCGATGGCGGAATTTTAAACAACCTTCCGGTAGATCCTTTAGTCGGACATTGTGACACGCTTGTTGGCGTTAGCTGCAACCCGGTTCAGGATGATTTTGAAATGAAAAACATGAAATCATTGCTTGAGCGCAGCCTGCTCATGGCCATCAATGTAAATACTTATCAAAACCGTGGGAAATGTGATCTATTTCTTGAACCTGAAAAACTAAAAAAATACGGTGCATTCGATTTTAACAAGTCTGAAGAAATTTTTGAAATTGGGTACCATTACGTTTTAAACAAAAAAGAGCAAATTCTCCAACTGGCAAATTAATATGGATATTGTTTTAATTATTATTGGTTCTATTGTAGCCCTGCTGGGGCTTATTGGTTGTATTATACCTGCACTTCCCGGTCCGCCGCTTAATTATGTCGCATTACTTTTGTTACATTTCACTGACCGCCATAGCTTTTCAACAAAATTTTTAATCTGGACCCTCGTGCTAACGGTGTTGGTTACGGTGTTAGACTATCTAATTCCCGTAGTGGGTACCCGTAGATTTGGCGGTACAAAATACGGGATTTGGGGATGCGTGATAGGCATGTTGGCAGGGGCGATTTTTTTTCCGCCATTTGGCCTTATTTTAGGAGGTTTTTTTGGAGCCATAGCAGGGGAAATGATCGGCGGAAAGGAGGCAAATTTGGCGTTCAGGGCAGGAGTGGGTTCATTTATGGGATTTTTAGCAGGAACACTTGCCAAGTTAATTGTTTCCGGCTTGTTAATTTATTACTTCATAGAGGCATTGTTGTAATGAATTGTTCATCGAGTTATTATTTGCGTTGATCGATTAAACTTTTGAAAGCTTATTTTAATTGTTGTACTTTAATACAATAATCAAACGTAAAAGCGCCATACATTTTTTTAAATATCGCACTTCATGTTGCTTAGGTTTATCTTTTTAATAGGTATTCTTCTTACGTTAATCCAAGCTGTTGCAGGTCAGTATAACTACAATAGGATCAGGATATTTAAGCCGAAAGTTATTTGCAAAAAACTGGAGAAGAAAAAGAAAGCCAAAAAGAAATGGAGACTATTCGGGAAGAAACCAGACCCTGAGCAAGTGAATCGAGTTTCGACAAACTACAACTATCTGTCGAATGCTACTTATCCGACAACAGACCCGCCACCTGAAAAGAAAAAAGAAACGTTACCTGAACCTGAAAACCTGGTGGCGTCCACAGAAAGTCGCCCAGAACCCGACTTTGAAGCCATTCCCCCTGATCAACTACCGGGCCCTGTAAATGAAAAACAAGCTGAAATACGCAAAAAGATATATGAAAAGATCAAAAAAGGAGAGGACTTCGAACCGATATTAAAATCTTTGTTTTTTATTACTGCGGATGTAGAGTTTACCTATGTCGATTTTGAACCCTTTCTGGAAGCTGTTGAATACGCTTTACAGGGAAGAATGATATTGATAGAAGGGCATACCGATAACAGGGGTGATGATGAATATAATCTCAACCTTTCCATGAAACGTGTGCGTCAAATTGAGCGTTTGATGCTCGACATCGGCGTACCACAAGAGCGCATTTCTGTGATTGGTTACGGAGAGAAGATGCCAAAATATGATAATTCGACCGAAGAAGGCAGATTAAAGAACCGCCGGGTAGATTTCAAAATATTCTGACCTTATCTGATATAATTTCACAATTGCCCATTATTTTTGTGCGTTGATTTTTGAATAGAATAAAATCGAGCTTCGATGAATTATTATGTTATTGCTTCATTATCGCTTTTGGTCATCTATCATTTGATTTTCTATATCATTTTTCGAGTAAGACCCTATAAAACCACTATCGGCTGTGCCGATGAGATTCTGAGGGTTTGGGCTGCCAATATAATTGAAAAAGGAAAGGATATTTTGGCAGTGCAGTCGCTACGCAACTGGACCATGGCCTCTACTTTATTGGCCTCTACCGCCATTTTGATCGCATTGGGGGTGATCAACCACCTTGTGAACAATTATGAACTGGACGAAGTGACCCAACTGATTGTCTTTAACAGAATGGACAAAGAAAGTTGGCTGTTGCTCAAATTAATACTATTGACCTTTATCTTTTTTACAGCTTTTTTAAACTTCTCACTATCTCTTAGATCATACGCCAGGGTTGGTTTTATGCTCGGTACACCTGTCGATAGCCTGCCGATGATAAATGCTGCTGGCGCTTCTAAAACGTTAATTAGAGGGGCAAGAAATTATACATTGGGCATGCGCGGGTATTACTTAGCCATTCCGGTTATCTTTTGGTTATTCGGAGAGCTGTTTTTCCTGATCGGCGCGACAGGGTTGATCATTTTTTTATATCGGGTAGATTTTCTGGAAGCAAGAAAGATTAAGTCCAAATCATAAAAAAAGCCCGGTGTGCCGGTCCTTTCTGTTTTTTAAAAATTTTTATTATTTTACTTCAATGAGAAAGTAATTTTTCTTGCCTCGTTGAACGAGCAGATATTTTTCCTGCAACAGATCATAGGCTGGTTTTTGATCCATATCGTTTACTTTTTCTTTGTTTACGCTTACTCCACCTCCTTTGATCATTCTTCGGGCTTCTCCTTTAGATCTAAAAATGATGCCTCCCGAAGTTTCACTTAGCAGTGTCACAACACTATCACAATCGTCCAGCTCTGATTTAGTTATATCTGCTTTTGGCACACCTTCGAAAACGGAAAGCAGTGTTGCTTCATCAATGCCGGCAAGTTCTTCCGTGGTAGATTTGCCAAAAAGAATATTCGAGGCTTTTTGAGCATTCTCCAAAGCTTCCTTCGAGTGCACCGAAATCGTAATATCTTCTGCAAGCGCTTTTTGAAGGGCACGCATGTGAGGAACTTCGACGTGTTCCTTTTCCAATGCCTCTATTTCTTCTCTTGTCTTTAGAGTGAACTTACGTATTAGCGTTGAGGCCTCTTCATCGCTGACATTCAACCAGAACTGGTAAAACTTATAAGGAGAGGTCATTTTTGGGTCGAGCCATACATTCCCTTCTTCCGATTTGCCAAATTTCGATCCGTCGGCCTTTGTAATGAGTGGAGAGGTAAGGGCAAAGGCATCTCCATTGGCTTTCCTCCTGATAAATTCCGTTCCTGTTGTTATGTTGCCCCATTGATCGGAACCGCCCATTTGCAGCTTTACTCCATTGTTTTTGAATAAATAATAAAAGTCATAGCCCTGGAGTAGCTGGTATGAAAATTCGGTAAATGATATTCCCGTTTCGAGTCTTTTCTTAACGGAATCTTTGGCCATCATATAATTCACGGAGATATGCTTTCCCGCATCTCTCAGGAATTCCAGGAAAGAGATTTCTTTGAACCAGTCATAATTGTTCACTAAAACTGCTTTATTGTCTCCGGTATCAAAATCCAGGAATTTTTCTAACTGTAATTTTATACATTCCTGATTATGACGTAGAGTATCCTCATCCAATAAATTTCGCTCTTCACTTTTGCCCGAAGGATCGCCTACCATACCGGTAGCGCCACCCACAAGGGCATATGGTTTATGTCCGGAGGCCTGAAAAAGCCTTAGTAACATGATTTGGGCCAAATTACCGATATGCAACGAAGAGGCGGTTGGATCGAAACCAATATACGCCGAGGTCATTTCTTTATTCAATTGTTCTTCAGTTCCCGGCATCATATCGTGTATCATGCCTCTCCATCTTAATTCTTCGATAAAATTCATTGTTTCACCTTATTTATTTCAATCCGCAATTCGGGTGGCAAATATAGGTGATTCAAATAATTTTACCCGAAGATCAATAAGGAATTCAATCCAAAATCGACATTTGAATTTTCCAATGATGATCGAAGGTTCGAAAATCACAGATATTCTATTCTTTCTGGCTTGTAAATACATTGATTTTCATTTGCCCGGATTAAACTTTTCTGCCACTTAAATTTCCGGTAACCGCCCCTCTAACCAGCGCCACTAATCCAATAAGAAACAAAATAGGAGGGTAGAAAAATATGTGTCCTGCAATCCAGCCTCCGACAAACCAAACCAAAGCGATAACCATCATGAGGATTCCTCCCATCACACCTTTGCTCATGCCTTTCTTTTCAATTGAAAAAAAATCATTATCTCCTTCTTCCTCTGCTGCCTGGCGCATGGCAAGAACATTTTTGGCCTCAGCCTTGTCCATTTTGAAATCTTCACATTTTTCCGTGAAAGTGGGTTTTTCTGAGGTGAGTCCGCAAACCATTCCAATTTGCATATTCATTTTCCTGTTTTCACATACGCGGCAGAATTCCAGCCTTTCATCCATCGTCATCATAGCTTTTATTAATTTGGTTTAAGAAATAAATTTTGTTGAAGCAAAATAATGACGATAGTGCGATAAAACAACAAGCTGAGATTATTGGTATTCAATTCAGAATTGATATAAACTACCTCTCAGTGTGTTTTTTTGGAACTTTTTTATCATCTAAAATATTTCTGACATATTTTTCTTTAGCTTCTTCTTCATGTGGCGAATGACTGCAACAGGCTGATTCATGTACCAGTTTTACCCACGCTTCTTGCTCTGTAGTTTTATCTTTGTCTTTCATAAACCCAGTTGATTGCATTTATTAATGTATCACATGCTTCTTCAACCTCACTTTCCGTGATAATTAACGGAGGAGCGATCCGAAGCGCGTTGTCGCAAAACAAAAACCAATCGGTAATAATTCCGGTTTCAGTACAACGATCTACCACCGCTTTGGTTGTTTCAAAACTGTCAAATTGCAGCGCCATCATAAACCCCATTTGCCTCAGCCCTTTGATCAGGGGATGCTTCAATTTAGTTGAGAAAAGTTTGGCCTTATCAGCCACTTTATCCACCAGTCCTTCTTCTATAACTGTTTTTACAGTTGCCAGTGCAGCAGCTGAAGATACCGGATGCCCACCAAACGTACTTATATGACCTAAAATAGGGTCATTGCGCAACACTTTCATAATTTCCAAAGACGAAATAAAAGCGCCTATGGGCATGCCGCCACCAAGGCCTTTTGCTGTGATTAAGATATCCGGTACTATGTCAAAATGTTCAAAAGCCCATAATTTACCGGTACGTCCTATTCCGGATTGAATTTCATCGAGAATCAAAAGAGTGCCGGTTTCATCGCATCTATTTCTTATGGCCTTCCAGTAGTCCTTTTTGGCAACAACCACACCGGCTTCACCTTGTACGGTTTCTAGAATTATGGCTGCCGTAGCGTTGTTTATTAATTCGATGTCTTCCATAACACCATATCTCACCGGGTAAACCCCAGGCATTAAAGGGCGAAACGGCGCTTTAAAATGTTCCCCGCCACCTACTGCAAGCGCTCCATGTGTAGATCCGTGATAAGCATTATGCGCATATAAAATATTTGGTCTGCCCGTATATCTTTTCGCAAGTTTTAGTGCACCTTCTGCTGCTTCACTACCGGAATTCACAAGGAAAACATTGTCAAGATTGTCAGGTAGATGTTCGGTGAGATATTTTGCCAATTGCACCTGAGGCGTCTGTACGAACTCACCATATACCATTACATGCATATAGCGATCAACCTGTTCCTTAACGGCATTGGTAACAGATGGATGACGGTGACCCAGGGCGCTTACTCCAATTCCGGAAATCAAATCGATATACTTTTTGCCGTCCGGACCATACAAATAAATTCCCTCAGCCCTTTCGATATCCACCATCATCGGAAAGTCGGTAGTTTGAGCCAGATGTGCTAAAAAAAGTTGTCGTTGTGAAGGCATACGAATTATTTTCCTGCAATTTTAAGCAAAACGAGATGGGCGCTCAAAAGTTTTACCATATAATATTTTGAGAATAAAGACTTTACATAATCGCTTGGTTCATACCGAAACTATTAAATAAGATTTTCTGTTACACTTCGGGAATTTTGCATTGTTTTAGTTAATTTTGCTGCCCGAATCCAGAACTGTACTTAAACAAAGTATATGGCCGAAGTAATTAGAATGCCCAAGATGAGCGATACCATGGAAGAAGGGGTAATCGCTTCATGGTTAAAAAAAGTTGGAGATAAAGTAAAATCCGGTGATGTGATTGCCGAGGTTGAAACTGATAAAGCTACCATGGAGCTTGAATCCTATGAAGATGGTACATTGCTCTACATTGGAGTAAATGAAAAAGAATCCGTTGCTGTAGATGGCATTATTGCCATTTTAGGTGATGAAGGAGAAAATGTGGATGACCTGATCAAAGAAGTTGAAAGCGGTAATGGCAGCGCCCCTAAAAAAGAATCATCTGAAGATAGCTCTAAGCAAGAAGAGGAGGATACCGGTGAAGAAGTAGATGCCTCAGATGTAAATGCCAACGTGATCACCATGCCTAAAATGAGTGATACCATGACGGACGGCACCATTGCTTCATGGTTGAAAAAAGAGGGTGACGAGGTAAAATCGGGAGATGTAATTGCAGAGGTTGAAACAGATAAGGCGACCATGGAATTGGAAGCCTATGAGGATGGTACCTTATTGCACATCGGCGTAGAGGCCGGCAACTCTGTACCTGTTGATGGTGTGATTGCTGTAATTGGAGAAAAAGGGGCTGATTATCAGAAATTGCTTAAAGCACATAAATCAAAGCAGAAAAAAGAAAGTAAGGAAGAGGCTCCAGCGGCTGAAGCACCCAAACAAGAGGGGGAAAAGCCGGTTGAAGCAGCGTCATCGGCGCCCGAAGCTAAACCGGCAACTGCAGATACAAGTACTAAAGGTGGCAGGGTCAAGGCTTCTCCACTGGCCAAAAAAATGGCTGAAGAGAAGGGTTATGATCTTTCAAAAATACCAGGTTCGGGTGAAAATGGCCGTATAGTAAAACGTGACGTTGAAAATTATACACCTGAAGCAGCGCCTGCTGAACCGGCCCAAGAAGGTGAGGCGCCTCAAAAGGTGGTATTGCCGCAGGTGGTTGGCGAGGAGCGTTACGAGGAAGAGAATGTATCGCAAATGCGAAAAACAATCGCCAAGCGACTTGCGGAAAGTAAGTTTACTTCGCCGCATTTCTACCTCACAATGGAAATCAATATGGACAGGGCCATCGAAGCAAGAAATAGCATCAATGAAATTGCGCCCGTTAAGATTTCCTTCAACGATATGGTGATAAAGGCAGTTTCTGCTGCATTAAGGCAGCACCCGAAAGTGAACTCTTCATGGCTGGGTGACAAAATACGGTATAACCAGCACATCCACATCGGGGTGGCCGTTGCCGTAGAAGAAGGCCTTTTGGTTCCCGTAGTTCGCTTTGCAGATAGCAAAACTCTATCGCATATTGCTACTGAAGTGAAAGAAATGGCCAATAAAGCAAAAAATAAACAATTGCAGCCTAAAGACTGGGAAGGCAATACCTTTACCATCTCCAATCTGGGAATGTTTGGAATAGAAGAATTCACAGCCATCATTAATCCTCCTGACAGTTGCATCCTTGCCGTGGGAGGTATCAAGCAAACTCCGGTAGTAAAGAACGGTGAAATCGTTCCCGGCAATGTAATGAAGGTGACATTGTCATGCGATCACAGAGTGGTAGATGGCGCAATTGGATCAGCTTTTCTGAAAACCTTAAAAGAATATTTAGAAGATCCGGTTAGAATATTAGTATAACATTGATCTAAAGTATTGCGTAAGGTATGTCTTGTAAGGGACATACCTTTTTATTTTTAAAATGCATTATAATGTCGCAAAAAGTCAAATCAACCACCGTAATTGCCATTAAGCACAACAACGAAGTAGCGATAGGGGCAGACGGACAAGCCACCATGGGCAATTATGTAGCCAAAGGAAATGTAAATAAAATCCGGAAATTGCTGGGGGGTAAAATTGTTACCGGTTTTGCCGGAAGCACGGCAGATGCATTTACCCTACTGGAAAGGTTCGAAGGAAAACTTAATGAATATGGCGGCAATATGAAAAGAGCTGCCATCGAATTGGCCAAGGACTGGCGCATGGACAGATACCTGAGAAGGTTGGAGGCCATGTTGATCACAGCAAGCAGTGATGAGATCCTGATCGTGGGTGGAACCGGCGATGTGCTTGAGCCAGATAATGAAATAGCGGCCATAGGCTCCGGTGCAATGTATGCCCAATCGGCTGCATTAGCCTTGAAGAAACATGCCCCCGGGCTTTCCGCCGAAGAAATGGTGAAAGAATCCCTCGGTATCGCCGCCGACATATGTATATATACCAATCATAATCTCGTAGTTGAAAAAGTAGGAGAATAATGCATGCAGCAGACCAAATTACTTATGGAAACCTTTTGGCAATCATTGTTGGCTTGATTATTTTTATTGTAGTTACCACAATATTATTTCGGAAAAAAAGAAAATAGAAACTTAACATAACATTTAATCAACGATGAAAACTTCAATTTTGTCTTTACTAGTCACAATATTTACATCACTTGCGGTATATGCCCAAAGCGATAAAGCCCCTTCTTATTTCGGAGAGAAAATAGATGCTGAAAATGCCAATGATGTCACTGAATTACCGGAAATGATGGCTGATCAAAACGAATTGACCGCGAAGGTAAAAGGCACGGTGCAGGCCGTATGTCAGGCAAAAGGTTGCTGGATGGATATCGATCTTGGAAACGGTGAAGTAATGAAGGTTAAATTTAAAGATTATGGCTTTTTCGTGCCTAAAGATATAGCCGGGTCAAATGTTGTGATGGAAGGCATTGCGAGAAGGGAGATGGTCGATGTGGAAACACTACAGCACTATGCAGAAGATGCCGGTAAGTCTGAAGAAGAAGTGGCTGCCATAAAAGATCCGGAAGAGAAGTACACCTTTGAAGCTATTGGCGTAATTGTACAATAGACTATCAGTTTTTTAATTTCTTTCCTAAAATCGGCTATATTGCAGCAAGGCCTGCTGAATATGAGAAAACCACTTTTTGTACTAATCACTTTACTTGTTTTTTGGTCGTCGTGCGAACGCAATCCAGAGCCATTCACTGGTTTCAGCGCTTTTGAATTGAGCCAGATTCTGATCTTTGACGGGACAAATGCAAAAGACTGGAGACTAACCACCCGGTCTATTTCAGGTGAAGAATCCACAGATTGTACGGAAGCCCTCAATTTTTATTTCTTTCCTGAGTTGGATATTTTTCCTGAGGGAAATAACCTGTTCATACAGGTTATTGATGAATCGTGTAGCTCTGATGACTTTTGTGAGCTGTACCCCTTATTTTGCCGGGAAAATACTGATTATTGTGAGGAATATCCCGAAAGATGTATTTGGTTATTTGAAAACTTTGGACCGAATTTCATTTACGTGGGTAACTGGGCGCCATTGGCCAATGACCCTTTAGCTAAGGGGGGGGTAAATGGACTAAAAGTTTATGCCGCTGGTGACAGCATCGAATACTCGATTTCAACAATTAAGCAAAATAGTCTGGTCTGGACATTTACCGATCAAAGTAGTGCAGAAGAGGTAACTGAACGCTTTACCCATCAGTAATATGAAAGAAGTTGATGCCCTGATTTCTGATTTTAAGAACAATAAATATGCGCCCGTATATTTTCTGCAGGGCGATGAGTCATACTATATCGATCTGGTTTCCGATTACGTCGAAGAACATGCCCTGGACGAATCAGCAAAAGGGTTCAATCAAATCATTATGTATGGCCGTGATATCAGTGTTCAGGACGTTATAAACAATGCACGTCGATTTCCCATGATGTCGGAGCGGCAAGTGGTGATCGTAAAGGAGGCACAAAGTATCCAGGATTTCAGTAAGGAGACAGGTCAAAAGCTATTGGAAGATTACATCAAAAACCCGACACCAAGTACCATCCTTGTTTTTTGCTACAAATACAAAAAACTTGATGGTAGGAAAGCGTTGACCAGGCTGATGCTAAAAAATGCCATCGTTGTTACGGCAGATAAAATACGCGACTGGGAACTGCCCCGTTGGATTCAGGATTATGTAGAAAGCAGGGGGCACAAAATTACCGATAAGGCGGTGAGGATGCTCGCTGAAAATATTGGTACTGACCTTGAAAAAGTAAGTAATGAAGTCAGTAAGATACTGATCAATTTTAAAGACGATTCTGTACACATTGATGATCAGCTCGTTGATAAGTATGTCGGTATCAATAAAGACTATAATACTTTCGAACTACAAAAAGCGCTGGTTTATCGCGATGTGTTGAAGGCTAATAAAATTATCAATTACTTTGGTGACAACCCCAAGGAACATAACATTATTCCAATAGTCGCTTTTCTATTTTCCTTTTACACGAAAGTTTTATCGCTTCATGCACATAAGGCCACTACCGTTAGTGATATCAAAGGCATTCTCGGAAAGCCCGATTTTGTGGCCAGGGAATACATGAATGCAATGAAGAATTACCCTTTGCCCGTTTTGATCAATTGTATTCATGCGCTAAGGGAAGCCGACAAGAAATCAAAGGGGATTGGGTATAGCAATCTGAACCAGGGACAGATTCTAAAAGAATTGGTATATAAATTGTTGCACTAAGCTGTATAAATCAAATACTATGCATTTTCGCCTATATTTTTTATTCCTGAGTTTTACTCTGAGTGGTATTTTAACCGGTCACAATGCGGCTTTTGCTCAACAAAGCCTGCGGTTCAAAGGGCCTGAAAAATATTATATCGATGGCAATGATTTTGTATTAAAAGGGAAGTATCAGGCGGCCATTTATGAATTTCAGCAATACCTGAAAAAAGGCAAGGACCCTTTAAAACTTGCCGATGCGGAGTACTATATCGCCTACAGCAGTGTGCAACTACAACATCCTGACGCAGAGTATAAGGTAGAAACGTTTGCAAAAAATCATCCTTTTCATCCAAAGGCTTCGGTAGCCTATTACGAACTTGGGAATTTCAAATACGCCTCGGGCAAGTACCCGGAAGCAATAAAATATTATAAAAAGCTATATTTCACACAGTTAAGTAAAAAAGAAGCCGATGAAGCGCGGTTTAAATTGGGCTATTCCCATTTTGCCATGCAAAACTTCGATGAGGCCTATACTTATTTCAATGACCTAAAAAGAAAGGAAGGTGAATTCAAATATGCCTCAAATTATTATTCGGGTTATATAAATTTTGAGAAAGGGGAATACGACCGTGCTTTCTACGATTTCCAACGCGCTGAAGAAAATGAATATTATGCCAATGTAGTACCCGCGTTATTAATTAAGGTCTATTACAGGCAGGAGCGCTATGACGAACTTCTCGAATATGGTGAACAGGTATTGGAATCAACAAAACGACCCTCCAATATCAACGATATCTACCTTTATCTGGGAGAAACTTATTTTGTAAAAGGTCAATACAAAAATGCAGTGGAATACCTCGGGCAATACAAAATATCAACAAAATCAGGCGCTTCCAAACCGGTATTGTATCGGCTTGCCTATGCCCACATGAAACTATCCAGCCGCAACGAGGCCATTAAGAATTTTGAATCAGTGGCAGTCCTTGATGATACGCTGGGTCAATTGGCTTCATTTTACCTGGGCGATTTATACGCACAAAATGAAGAGTATCAATATGCAGCGAATGCATATTCCAGGGCATCCAAATACAATTTTAATAGGGCTATACAGGAAGAGGCGACTTTCCAGTCGGCCAGCATGAATTATGCTCTGGGCAATAACAAGTCTGCCATAGAAACACTTAAACAGTTCCAGTCGGATTATCCAAACGCTGCCCGTCAGAATGAAGCACTTGAGTTGCTTACTGAAGCATTTTTCAGCGCAAGTAATTACGACGCTGCCATGGAGTATTTTGAGCAGAATAACATCCGGTCGGAAAAAGTGAAATCTGCCTACCAGAAGGCGGCTTTTTTCAAGGCGGTCGAGCTTTTCAATGCAGAAAAATTTGCGGAGGCTGTTAGTGTATTTGATAAGTCATTGCAGTATCCAATGAATGAAAACCTGGTTATCAGGGCGCAATATTGGAAAGGAGAGGCTTATTCCATTGGTAAAAAATACGATATGGCTATTGGAGCGTATGGAAATGTTTTTAACAACGATCCCGGGGGAAAAACGCCATATTACTTAATGTCGCGATACGGAATT
>DNTA01000155.1 GCA_003500135.1 Cytophagales bacterium
AAAGTATAATTAAAATTATTTTATGATATATAAAAATGCTATAAATAATTATTGTTGTATTACAGTGATTAGTAGTTGTATTATAATAAGTAAAAATAAATATACAATGCAATATAGTTAATTATTAATAATATTTAGAAGTATTAAAAAAACAAATAAAAATTGTTCAATAAATACAATTACTATTACATAAATAAATAAAAATATTACAATAGTTAATATATATACTATAATAATAATAAAATGTTATAAAATGATAAATAAATGACCGGCTGGGTTTTTTAGTAATAATGGAGTATGAAGGCCAAATTTTGAAAATAAAATTTTGCCAAATGGATTCGGTATTTTCTCTTTCTAAGAGTTACAACCGATTTACACACTTCCGGAACATTACAAATGCTTGGTCCAAACCCCCTTAATCATGCGGTCCTTATATTGAAGATCCCTTCGTAACTCCACATCCTGAAAGCCTTGATCAAGGAGAATTAGTCTTACTTCTATACCAAAAGCCTCATTGATTTCAAAATAGAGCTGACCTCCTTTTTTTAGATGACGGGTGGCCCATTTAGCAATGGTCTGGTAGAATATCAATGGATCGTCGTCAGAAACAAAAAGGGCAAGTTCCGGTTCGTATTGCACCACATTTTTATGCATTTGCCCCTTTTCGCTATTTCGCACATAGGGTGGGTTGCTCACTATGATATCAAATTGCAGGCCCAAATCCGGCATTTTCAGGATATCGGTCTGATGAAAGGTGATATCGGAGTGGAGGACCTCCGCATTTTCTTTTGCCACGTCAATAGCGATTTTGCTGATATCCATGGCGTGCACCTGCCAATCCGGCTTTTCGAGTTTTAGGGTAACCGGTATGCACCCACTTCCAGTGCCAATATCGATGATGGTTGCGTCTTTAACCAGGTTTTGCGATATCCAATGCACCAATTCCTCCGTTTCCGGTCTCGGAACCAAAACTCCCGGTTTTACCTTAAATCGCCGCCCAAAAAAATAAGCTTCCTGCAAAATGTACTGGATGGGCTCATTTTTTTTTAAGCGGATAAGGGCATTTTTAAACACCTGCCATGCCTTTTTATCCAGCATAATTGGATCGTTAACCAGCAATTTATTGCGATTGAGATCTAGGATAGCTTCCATGAGCCAATGGACCATGGACAGGGATTCGCGCGTATCGTATATCGAAGAAATCTGCTGGACGGCATAATTTCGGATATCAGCAGGCAAACTTGGTTCTGAGAAATTAGGTTCCATTCCGTAAAAATGGCAAGATCTTGATTATTTTTGCGTGATGAAAGAAGCGCACCAGGAAATTTACATGCGACGGGCTTTCGAATTAGCTGCTTTGGGGCGTGGTTCGGTATCGCCCAATCCCATGGTTGGTTGTGTAATAGTTCATAACGATCGCATAATTGGTGAAGGCTGGCATCGAAAATACGGTGAGGCACATGCCGAAGTGAATGCCATTCAATCGGTCAAGGATAAATCACTTCTTCCTGAAAGTACGGTATATGTCACCCTGGAGCCCTGTGCGCACCACGGTAAAACACCTCCTTGTGCAGATTTATTGGTGGCGCATCAGGTAAAAAAAGTGGTGATCGCCAATACCGATCCTAATCCTTTGGTCAATGGCGGAGGAATTGGCAAGCTTAAAAAGGCGGGAATTGAAGTGGAGACGGGGCTCATGGAAGAATTGGGCCGGGAATTGAATAAGCGGTTTTTTGGATCGTTTAATTCGGAGCGGCCCTATATTATTTTAAAATGGGCAGAGACCGCTGATGGGTATATTGCCCGAATGAACAATGACTCAAAGTGGATTTCCAATAGCTTTTCGAGAATGCTGGTGCACAAATGGAGAACCGAAGAGGATGCCATTATGGTAGGGGTCAATACAGCCATACATGATAACCCTCGTTTAAATGCCCGGGAATGGAAGGGAAAAGATCCACTGAGGATCCTCATTGACCGGAACCTGAGGACACCGCTCCACCAGGCGCTTTTTGATGGAGCCATTCCTACTGTCTGCTACAATGTCCGCAAGGAGGCACAAAAAGAAAATATCCACTGGATCAAGCGACCTGAAGAAGATTTTCTTGTACATGTAATGCGTGACCTGCATCATCGAAAGGTCCAATCGGTCATTGTGGAAGGTGGTGCGGCTTTGCTGAATGCACTGATTGAGATTGAGCTTTGGGATGAGGCTCGTGTGTTTCAGGCAAAGCATACATTTGGCGAAGGAATTGCGGCCCCAATATTGAAAGGCCAGCAGTTGGTGGGTCATGAAAATATAATGGATGATTTATTAATGATATATAAGAACTCAAAAAGCATATGGCAGAAAGCTTATTAATCGACCATTCGGCAACGAAAGAAGAAAAATACCAGGCAATTTTGCCCCAGATTGAAGCATTGGTTTTCGGGGAAGAAGATGCATATGCCAACCTTTCCAATATAGCCGCAGCGCTAAAGGAAGCCTTTGGGTTTTTCTGGGTGGGGTTTTATCTCGTTAAAGGCGGGCAACTTGTTTTGGGTCCTTTTCAGGGCCCTATTGCCTGCACAAGAATTAATTATGGAAAAGGGGTCTGTGGCACGGCCTGGGAAAAGAAGAAAACTTTGGTAGTACCCAATGTTGATGAATTTCCGGGCCATATTGCCTGTAGCAGCGGCTCCAAATCGGAAATAGTAGTGCCTTGTATTAAAGAAAATGAAGTGAAACTTGTTTTAGACATTGATAGTGATAATTTCGCAAGTTTTGATGAGGTCGATGCACGGTATTTAGAGGAACTTATGCCGGTCATTGCCAAATTTTTATAACAGAAAGCCATTAGCTTTCAGCAGTATGAAACAAAAAAATCATATAAAAGCCCAAATCATTCTACTACTCACTTTCAGCGCCTGGAAACACCTGAAAAGTGAGTTTCTGGCCTTTAGTTAAGTGGTTGAAGCTTCCTCTTCAGTTTTTTATTAATCAATTCAATCACTTAAATACACATTTTAAATTTATGAAACTCAAGTTGCAATCAGAGTTTGGATCGCTCAATACCGTAATTACCCACAGGCCTGGTCACGAAATCGAAAGGCTCACCCCATACAATACCAGTGAACTTTTATTTGAAGATGTGCCTTACCTTGAGGTAATGCAAAAAGAGCACGATGTGTTCACTTCCCTCATCAGGCAAACCGGTGCCGAAGTGCTTCGTTTGCACGATTTGCTGGTAGATGTGCTGTTGGACGAAAAAATATTGGTAGACCTGTTCAAGCATGAGTTTACCGATCATAAGCTGGATCACCGGGCAGAGGAGATCATTGTGCGCTATTCCACGGCAGAATGCGCCAACATATTGGTAGCAGGACTTCGGGTAAAAGAACTCAAGCGGAAATACAATTGTAAAGAGCTTGACGATAAGGGTGAAAATGAGTATCTGATACAGCCAAGCCCGAACCAGTACTTTATGCGCGATCCAGCGGCGGTAGTCCAGACCGGAGTGATCAATAGTTCAATGAAGTTTCCCAGTCGACAGCGGGAATCAAATTTGGTGAGAATTATATTTGAAAACCATCCGAAGTTCAAGGGTGCTTATTATCGCATATATCCGGAAAATGGGCAGGCACACTCGATTGAAGGTGGAGATGTGATCGTCTTGTCCGATCATGCCCTGGCCATAGGTAATTCAGAGCGCACTGATAGAAAAGCAATTGAAGAAGTGGCCCGACAGGTAATGAAGGAAGGCAATGTTCAGCGTGTGTACGAAGTTGATTTACCTCCAAAAAGGAACTTTATGCATCTCGACACGGTGTTCACCATGATCGATGAAAACCTGATTGTCACCTATCCTGATGCGATGGATTCTATATTGAGAACATCGGTATGGCACGCTGACGAAAAAGACGATAAGGGCAATTTACAATTAAAGGAAGAGCGTGTAAATGAGTCGATCATTTCCATATTGAAAAAGGAAATCCCTTATTTGGAAGTGATTGAGACCGGCGCCGGAAATCCTGATATTGCCTCACGAGAGCAATGGTACGACGGCGCCAATGTATTTGCTGTTGGTCCCAGAAGGGTCATTTCATATAACCGGAATAAGTTTACCAACCGGGCCCTTCGTGAAATCGGGGTGGAAGTTTTGGAAATCCCTTCTTCTGAGCTCAGCCGGGGCCTGGGAGGCCCACGCTGCATGACCATGCCGGTCGATAGGAATGATCATTAATAGTTAGAAATGTAAATAAAAAAGGCCTCACTGAAAGGCCTTTTTTATGTTTTAGTGATTGAGCTCAATCAAATAAATAGTTCTTTTACCCGAATTATTTACCTTAACCGTGCCTACATAGATATTATCTTCATTCAGCCAGGCAGAATATGATTTGGTAAAGTCATACATTTTTGATCCGAGGAGTTTCGTTTTGTCACCGAATTCACCAGTCAGTGTATTGATTCTTGAAATATAGAAGCTTCCTTTGTTACTGGTTTCCCAGGTAAGAAGGCTGAGTGTCTTTCCATCGAAGTAGGGAACAAAAGAAAGTGCATGGGGACTATTTTTCCCTTTTTGATACTTCTGAATGACCTTGTGCCAGAGTGTCTGACCACTTTTCCCATGGGCAAATACGATTATGTCCCCACCCATGTAATGTTGCTCATCAGGTTTTTTGCTTTTTCGTTCCATCGGCTGGTCTAAAAAGCCTCTATGAAAGTATACCGGTGTTTCAAGTTCTTCGAATACCAAAACAAGCTCTTTATCATTATTCACATAGGACTCAACCAGCCTGGAGAACTCAAGGGCATCAGGCGTTTTAAGTCTTTTCTTTTTAGGTTTCACACTTGTTATGGCATAGTCGGTATACAATTCCCGGATAAATTCTTTTTCCACATTAACCGATTCAGAGAAAATCACATGTCCTCTTGAACCTTCAAATGCAGCCACATGATAACCTGCCAGTTCTGTCTCAATTACACCTGAATACGAAATGTAAAAAGCGGAGCTGTCAATTGGATTGATTTTTATATCCGGGGCTTTTTCGATGGGTCGTTTAAAGGAAAAGACGTCTTCTGCTTTATTATATTCGCCGTTGCCGTGGTGGTAATAAAGATAATCGGCTTTAAAATTGGGCATATCTACCGAAACTAACACATAATCCATGTTATTTCGCAGATACAATTCAACGCTACGGTTTTTGTCAAAATACAAGGCATCGAGATAGGTAACCTTGATGGGTTCGGGCTCATTGAGCTTGTACAATGCCATTGCCACCTTTTCAGGATCATTGTTGGCGATGTAGTTGTAGAAAATGAAATGATTTTTGTCTTCACTAAACCTGAGGCCGGGCAATTTATCGTTCTTTTTGAAGCCTCCAACCAGAAGCCGGTCTTCTGAATAGATTTCCTTGCCATCGCTAATGCGGAACATATCCATGCCAAGGGTGACTGTTTTGCTCTTATCGTTCAGGTGATAGGTAAGCGCCATGGCCGTATCGCCCTTTAGGAGTAATTGTTGTGGGGCCTCTCTTTTATCAAAGGCGATCGTCATACGCCACTTTTCAAACATGTACTTGTCGTAGCGCACCAGATGGGCCGATTTTTTGTCCTGCAGTAAAGCTATGCTTTCGTTATCTTCACCCAAACTGATCACATAGGGCATGTCTTGTTTAAAAAACGGTTTTTTGTATTCCAGTTCCGTTTCAGCGAAAGCATTTTGACCATTTACACTTACTGCGCTTAGAAGAAGTGCGAAGAGAAAAAATCCAAATTTCATAGTTAAAAAAATTTTGCCAATAAAAAAGCAACATTAAGGCGCTAAATATAAGGGGTTTAGGCGAATGATGAAAATGGTTAGAAGCCCAGACAGATAAATGAGGGGTTCAAAAGGTTTTCTTTGTTGTAATAAAATCGCTCATTTTCTTCTTTTCTGAGCACTTTTCCGCCCGCTGCTTCCAAAATTGCCTGACCGGCAGCTGTGTCCCATTCCATTGTGGGCCCATGACGATAGTAAATATCTGCTTTGCCTTCAGCCACCATGCAAAACTTCAATGAACTGCCTTTAGAAATGTTGTCAGTGACATTGTATTGCTGGAGAAGGGCCTCTTCCTTTTCGGAGGCATGACTTCGGCTTCTCACGGCAATTCGATCATCTGATTTATTGTTTACCTGAATACGTTGTTCAGGGGCTTTGGCTACTTGCTTGTAAGCTTCTTTAGTAAGTGAGACGCCATAATATGTTGTTTCCAGCGCCGGCGCATAAATAACCCCCATGATGGGAAACCCATTTTTAATCAATGCAATATTTACGGTAAATTCACCGTTTCGCTTTATGAACTCTTTGGTTCCATCAAGCGGGTCTACCAGCCAAAAGAGATCCCAATTCTTTCGTTCTTCATAATTAATGTTTTTTCCCTCTTCAGAAAGCGCCGGAATATCGGGGTACAGTGATTTAAGCTCGCGGTCAATTACAATATGTGATGCCTGGTCTGCCAAAGTAAGGGGAGAATCATCGGCTTTAAAGTCAACAACATTGAACTTTTTCTGGTCATTGTATATTTTTAAAATCTCTACCCCAGCCCTTCGGGAAATTTGAATAAGTTTTCTTATATCTACCTGCATCTTTCTACTTCTGGTCTAATTTGCGGCAAATTAACATTATTCTTTCATAGAATTATATTTTTGAAATTGAAATGCTATTTTTGCCCAAATTTTAAATGTATTGGACCACATTTATCCCATATTTGATACACTGATCTCCACCAATCAGAAAGAAACGATGCTGAAACAAAAATCTATCGTGGTTTGGATGGTGGGATTGTCTGGTTCAGGTAAAAGTACTTTGGCGAGGGCCCTGGAAAACACCCTATACGAAAAGGGTTATCTGACCCAATTGTTGGATGGCGACAATCTTCGCACCGGGATAAATAATAATCTCGGCTTTTCAGTGGAGGATCGCGTAGAAAATATAAGAAGGGCTGCGGAAGTATCTAAACTTTTTGCTCAATGTGGCATAGTGACTATTTGCTCGTTAATAAGCCCAACGAAGGGAATAAGGGATATGACGAGGGAAATCATTGGGGGGAAGTACTTTGAAGTATTTATCAATTGCCCCATAGAAGAGTGTGAAAAGCGGGATGTCAAAGGGTTATATGCCAAAGCCCGCAGAGGAGAAATAAAAGATTTTACAGGCATTAGCTCACCTTTCGAAGCGCCTGAAAATCCTGATCTTGAAATTAGAACGGACCTGAAAGACATTGAACACTGCCATGCCAGCTTGGTGGATGCGGTATTGGAAAAAATAGAAATCTGAGAAAACCTTGAAATATGCATTATAATCTTTCTCACTTAAAACAATTGGAAAGCGAAGCCATCTTCATCATGCGGGAAGTGGCTTCGCAATTTGACAAGCCAGTTTTACTGTTTTCCGGGGGAAAAGACAGTATCGTAATGGTTAGGCTGGCTCAAAAAGCATTTTGGCCGGCCAGAATCCCATTTCCTCTCATGCATATTGATACAGGCCACAATTTTGCAGAAACAATTGAGTTTCGCGATAAGCTCGTAAGCGATGTGGGAGCTGAACTAATTGTAAAACTGGTTCAGGACTCCATCGATAAAGGTCGCGTAGTGGAGGAAAAGGGAATAAATGCCAGTAGAAACTCACTACAGACCACTACTTTGCTCGATGCCATTGAAGAGTTGCAGTTCGATGCGGCCTTTGGAGGAGCACGGCGAGATGAAGAAAAAGCAAGGGCAAAAGAGAGATTCTTTTCGCATAGAGACGAATTCGGTCAGTGGGACCCGAAAAATCAGAGGCCGGAATTATGGAATTTATTTAATGGGAGGAAGAACTTTGGTGAACATTTCAGGGTATTCCCATTGAGTAATTGGACGGAGATGGACGTTTGGCAATATATTGCAGCGGAAAACTTGGATATCCCTTCCATTTATTTTTCGCATACCCGAAAAATATTCGAGCGCCATGGGATGCTCCTGGCGGAGTCGTCATTCTTAAAACCAGTGCATGGTGAAAAGTCAGAGGATCGCGTTGTACGGTTTAGAACCGTTGGGGATATGACCTGTACCGGGGCCGTGGAGTCAATAGCAAGCACTTTAGAAGATATCATTCAGGAAGTGGCAGCAGCGCGGGTAACCGAACGTGGTGGACGTGCTGATGATAAGCGAAGCGACTCAGCCATGGAAGACCGTAAGAAACAAGGATACTTTTAATTCAGAACCTAAGAAACTGCATTATACATGTCTCAATTAGACTTTTCAAGTGATAAATACCTCAATATGGACTTGCTTCGTTTTACAACGGCAGGCTCTGTTGACGATGGAAAGAGTACTTTAATAGGAAGGTTGCTTTTCGACTCCAAGTCGATTTTTGAAGACCAGTTGGAACACGTAGAAGAAGCTTCCAAAAAAATGGGGGGCCACCAGATGAACCTGGCCCTCGTAACTGACGGACTAAAGGCAGAGCGAGAGCAGGGCATAACTATTGATGTGGCCTATCGTTATTTTGCCACACCAAAACGCAAGTTTATTATCGCTGATACTCCTGGTCATATTCAGTACACAAGAAATATGGTGACAGGTGCCTCGACTGCGAACCTTGCAATCGTTTTGGTAGATGCCAGAAACGGAGTAGTAGAGCAAACCTGTAGGCATGCTTTCATCGCTTCCCTACTTCAGATCAAACACCTTGTACTTTGTGTCAACAAAATGGATCTGGTTGACTACGACGAGGAGACTTTTAACCGGATCAAAAACAAGTTTGACGACTTTAGCAGCAAGCTGGATATTCAGGACATTCATTATATTCCTATCAGCGCCTTGAAAGGTGATAATGTAGTAGACCAATCGGCTAATATGGCTTGGTATAAAGGATCCACACTACTTTATACCCTTGAATCAGTACACATTGCGAGCGATCATAATTTTGTCGATGCCCGTTTCCCTGTTCAGCGGGTTATCAGACCACAATCAGATAAATTCCATGATTTCAGAGGTTATGCAGGAAGAATTGAGGGTGGAATTTTCAAACCAGGCGATGAAGTGATCGCCCTGCCTTCGGGATTTACCTCCAAAGTAAAAACAGTTGAGACTTTAGAAGGTAAACTCGAAGAGGCTTTTCCTCCAATGTCAGTTGTAATGACCCTGGAAGATGATATCGATATCAGCAGAGGGGACATGATTGCCAAGCCAAATAATCAACCACGAATCGGTCAGGATATTGACATCATGGTTTGCTGGTTGAATGAGAAAAAGCTACAATTGAGGGGTAAATATGCCATAAAACATACTACTAAATCAGCCAGATGTGTAGTACGTGAAGTGAAATATAAAGTAGATATCAACAATTTACATAAAATAGAGGATGACCTCGTAGTAGGCCTAAACGATATTGGAAGAATTACCATTAGGACTACCGAACCCTTATTCCATGATGCCTATAAGCAGAACAGGTCGACTGGTAGCATGATTCTTGTTGATGAGCATACGAATGAAACAGTAGGCGCCGGAATGATTATTTAAAAATATGAGTGCAACAGATCAGATAGAAGCTTTAAAAGAAGAAATTAAAAATTATCAGGCTCAGACCGAAGAAGAACTGGAGCAATATCGCATGCGGTTTATCAGCCGTAAAAGCGTATTTGGTGAGTTATTCGCTAATATGAAAAATATTGCCCCTGAGGACAGAAAAGCTTACGGCCAAACGATCAATGAGGTCAAAAATCTGGCTCAGGACAAGTTCAAATCCCTGATCGATGCTTTGAATCAACAAAAGTCTGATGCTGAAGACCTCGATGTCAAGGATCTTACCTTGCCGCCTATACCAGAATCATTGGGCAGCATACATCCTTTGACATCCACGCGCAAACGCATTATTGAAATATTTGAGCGGATTGGGTTTAATCTATCAGATGGCCCGGAAATAGAGGACGACTGGCATAATTTTACCGCGTTAAATTTTCCGGAAAACCACCCGGCGAGGGAAATGCAGGATACTTTTTTTATTGAGAAAAACCCTGACATTGCACTTCGAACCCATACATCATCTATTCAGGTGAGGGTAATGGAAAATGAAAAACCACCTATTCGAACATTGTGTCCCGGCCGCGTTTTCAGAAATGAGGCCATTTCTGCCAGGGCTCACTGTATGTTTAACCAGGTTGAGGGCTTGTATATTGATAAAAATGTAAGCTTTGCCGACCTGAAACAGACCATGCTTTATTTTTCCAAAGAATATTTTGGTAAAAACACAAAAATAAGGTTGCGGCCATCATTTTTTCCCTTTACGGAGCCTAGCGCTGAACTTGATATTTCCTGCTTTATTTGTGATCAGAAGGGCTGTAAAATATGTAAGCATACCGGCTGGGTAGAAATTGGAGGATGTGGTATGGTTGATCCCAATGTTTTGAGCAATTGTGGTATTGATCCGGAAGAATATACAGGATTTGCTTTCGGAATGGGTATCGAAAGAATTGCCATGCTAAAATACAGGATCAATGATATCCGTCTATTTACAGAGAATGACATCAGGTTCTTGCGGCAATTCAAATCAGTAAATGTGTGATTCGTATACTATTCATCCTAGCAGTTCTAACAGGAGTATTATCAGGGTGTGATCCTGCCGAAAACATCACCAATATTCCTAATATACCTTTTCAGACACAGGTCAATTTAAATGATATCGACTTCCAGCGATTGCGGCAGCCCAACGGATATGCTTTACTACCTCAAAACGAAGCGGGTTACAAAGGCGTGATCATTTATACCCCGGATGGTTCGTCCACTTACTATGCATTTGAAAGGGCCTGTACATTTGACCCTACGGAACCATGTGAAACTGTTGAAGTGGACGATTCAGAATTATTTTTAGTGGATAAATGCTGTGGATCCACCTTTGATTGGAATGGTAATGTACAGGGCGGGCCTGCACAGCGCCCATTACTGCGCTATAATATAGCCCGCCAGAATAATATTCTGATTATTTCTAATAATTAATAGGACGGATTTTAAATGCCTACATCAATTCTTTGATGATGTGGTCGATCGTGATGTTTTCTGCCTCCGCTTTGAAATTGCGCAGCAATCTGTGTCGCAAGGTAGGTATGGCAACTGCCTTTACTTCCTCAATATCCGGTGAGTATTTTCCTCTTAACAGGGCATTGCATTTAGCAGCTTTGACAAGAAACTGAGAGGCACGTGGTCCGGCTCCCCATTCCAGATAATTTTTAGTGATATCCGGGGCTGAAGAATTATCCGGTCGGGTTTTTTGTACCAACCTTACAGCATACTCAATGACATTGTCTGTCACCGGCACTTTATTAACAAGGTCCTGAAAAGCCAATATGTCTTCCCTGTCCAGTACTTTATTGACCGAATGGTCAACGGGGCTGGAATAGCTTTTTACTATATCCACTTCCTGATCGTAGCTCGGGTAGTCAAGCAGAATATTGAACATAAACCTGTCGAGTTGAGCTTCAGGTAAGGGATAGGTTCCTTCCTGTTCAATGGGGTTTTGAGTGGCTAAAACAAAGAATGGCTTTTCGAGCCTGTGATCCTGGCCTGCTACAGTAACTGAAAATTCCTGCATAGACTCCAAAAGTGCAGCCTGCGTTTTTGGGGGTGTTCTGTTAATTTCGTCAGCAAGAATAATATTGGCGAAAACAGGCCCTTTAATAAATTTGAAGTTTCGCTGCTGATCCATCGTTTCAGCGCCAATGATGTCTGAAGGCATGAGGTCGGGCGTAAACTGTATGCGGCTAAATGACAGATGGAGTGCTTCTGCTATCGTTTTGATCAGCAACGTTTTGGCCAATCCAGGCACGCCTACCAGCAGGCTGTGTCCCTGACAGAATATAGAGGTCAGAACAAGGTTAACTACTTCTTGTTGCCCTACAATAACTTTGGCGATTTCTTTTTGCAAAGATTGGTAAGCCTGATGTAAACTGTCAGCTGCTTCAACGTCGCTTTCAAAAGTTTTCATTTATGCGATTTTGGTTTTTAGCTATTTTAAAATATTACAATAGTCATATTCATCTACTACTTCGATAAAGACCTCATCTTTAGCCTCTCTTAACCAATCGGATAAAACCCGGTTTTGTTTCGCATTTTTTGCTGCCCGCTGAATTTTTTGATAATCCTGCTCCAGATTAGCCTGATGCGGACTAATGCGGTCTTTATAATAGACGATCCTCATAGCTTCCTCTCCACTTCTCATGGTAAATTTCATTGGTTTGGTAATATCGCCAACCCCCATTGAGTCAATGGTAAAAAATAAGCCGGCATCCAATTCAGAAACCGGAACTTTGTTGCTGCCTGATGGATCAATAAAATATCCACCTGATCCTGATGTTTCTTTATCATCCGAAAATTCTTTGGCTGCATCCTGAAAGTTCAGACTGTCATTGAGTATCAATGTACGAATACTATCCAACTCTTCTGCAGCCTTTTCAAAGTCTTCTTCCAAATACTTATGGGAAATAAGAATATGCCTGCTATTGTATTCATTTCCTCTCCTTTCGATCAATTGTACAATATGCATACCGAAATCCGTTTCTACCGGATCTGATATCTCACCTGCCTGAAGTTTCATGGCTGCAGCTTCAAATGGCGCTACCATTTGTCCTCTTGAAGTCCACCCCAGGTTTCCGCCATTTTTGCCTGAAGGCCCCTGTGAGTATGTTCTGGCCATTTCCTCAAAGTCGGCGCCTGCCTGTATTTGAGCTTTAAGGTCATATAAAAACTGTTCGGCTTTATCGCGTTCTGCTTCGTTGATTTCCGGCTTTTTTACAATCTGGCCCACAACTACTTCTGTGGAGAAATAAGGCAGGCTGTCTTGTGGTATGGCTTTAAAAAACCTTCTTACCTCATCCGGGGTCACTGATATGCCTTGTATAATTGTACTTCGCATATTTTCGACCAGCATTTGTTCGCGAATCTGATCTCGCAGTTCATCTTTGAATTCATCGATTGTTTTGCCATAATACTGCTCTATCAATTCTTCAGAACCAACCTGAGAGATCATGGCGTTCATTCGCATATCGAGGTTTCGATCCACCATTTCTTCTTCCACTATCACTGAGTCGATTTCAGCTTTGGCAACCATTACCTTATTGATCACCAGACCTTCCAATATATTGCACCTCGTTTGGTTGCCTTCATATTCGCCACGCGACATGACATCGAGATAGGATCGTTCCAATTCAGACTTCAGTACGATGTAGTCGTCAACCTTGGCAATTATTTTGTCAACCAAAGTGCCCGATTCGCTATCCTGCGCTTTTAGTGGTATAAGCAGCAAAAGAAAGGAAAAAGCCAGCAGGGACTTTTTAATAATAGGTTTCAAATTGTTCATTTTCGACTGCACGTTCATATATTTCTTTTTCCAGGGTTTTGGCCAGCGCCACCTTACGTTTGTTTATAATGATTTTTTCAATATCGTCTCTTACAAATTCCAACGGGGAAGTATCATTTGTGATTTTGTAATCCAAAATTTTCAGGAAATAAATGAAGTCATCATCCTGTACCTCTACAAATTTGTTTCTGCGCAAATATTGGGTTTTATTGGGGATAGTTGATAAAGGCGTATTAACAATTACTTCCTCAAAATTGATCCAAAGCGAGTCTTCAAGGTGTGCCTTGTTGGCATATTGATAACAATACTCACGTATTTCCTCCTGATCGCGTTCCCGTGAATTTCTAAGTAATGTTCTAAAACGATTTATACGTGCAGCATTTTTAGGAAGTTGCACGAAATTGCACTGAACAATATTTTGCTTCAGTTCAAAATTGTCGATGTTGTTATCGTAATATTCCTGGATTTCCTTTTCTGTAACAACGGTATTCAATTTGCGATTGACAAATTGCTTTTCAAACTCATGGATAATTAAGGCATAACGATAGTCCAGCACTTTGCGCTCCAGCTCTACTTCATTGAATTCCAGCTGCTCCTGTGCTTCTGAAATGACCAATTGCTTCTGTATCCAGCTTTTAACAAATTGTTCCAGTCGGTTAAGACTATCCGCTTCAGAAATTTCATCGGGAAAAATACCAACAAGGTCCTTGGTATATAGAAACTTATCTTTCACACGCGCTACCGGCTTTAGCTCTTCAGTTTTGCTTTCCTCGTTTTTCTTTTTGAAAGGCAAATAGTCGCACGATACATTGATTAAAATAAAAAACAGGAGGATGTATTTGCTAATTTTCAAGATATTCAACGGTTTTTTTCAACGTTTTCCGATCTACTTTTATCGGGTATTTTTCTCTTAGTTTTTCAATCCACTGCCTTTCCAATTCGGCCTGGTAATCCGATATAACTTTTCCTTTGGTTTCTGATAGTGGTTTTACTGAAGGTTCAAGTACTTTTTTCATGTCAATCCAGTAAAAACGACCATTCATAGTTAATGTTGTATCTCCCGGTGACAACTTTACCCTTTTCAAAACAGATAAATCGTCTTTTTCAAAAAGGCCCTCATTGACCTGTAAAGTTAAGGCAGATTCTTGATTGAACGTGTGTTCAAGCAATTTTTTTGAGTTTCCAGACAAAGTTATCTTCAATTTATTGCCCATTGCATCATCTTGTTGCAAATTAATACTTGATTTCGCCGCTCCTTTTTGAATGAATTGCTCAACCACATGCTCTACGTTGATGCCATTGCCATACTTTAGGTTGATTTTCATACCTTCATATTGCCTGAAAAGCGGGCTTGATCCTTTAATCAACTTATCCACTTCATTTTTTTCTACCAGGCTAATCACGGTATCCAAAATTACATAATTTTCTTTTCCGGCTTCTTTTTTCAATTCATCCAAAAAAGAGGAATCTTTCATATTATACACAACGGCTTCAACACGGGCGTCATAGAGGTATCGATCACGGTTTTGCTGATAAAAGGCTAGCAGACCTGCGGAGTCTTCAATCGCCTTGGCCCATACATTTGCTTCCATTACCTCAAAAAGCATTAAACCTTCTTTGTATTCGCGCATCAATTGCCTGAAATCGCGATTATTTTTGGCCAGTTGATCGGCTTCATAATCCAGCAATAACTTTTCGACGTACTGGTCAAAAAATATTTCAAATATTTCTAATGGTTTTCGATTGGGAAGGGGTCTTTGTTTCAGGTCCACAAAATCCAGGAACTCACCTGTGGAAGACCAATTTCCATCTATTTTCAGCAAATCTTCTGACCGCAGAGTTTCATCGTCGAGCGCTTGCCAGTTGCCAGTGCTTAAGGTTGTGTCAGCTCTTTGTTTAAGAAGATCATACTGTTGTTCATTTAGTTGATATCCAAAGCGGGTTTTTAGGTTATCTATTATTTCTTCCTTTTTAATTTGAGAACGAGGGTCGCGTTCTATTTGCTGTTTGAGCCGAGGGCGTAAGTCTTCTAGGGGTTTAATAGGTTCAATATCAATAAGTTTTACAATATGCCAACCGTATGGGGAAGCAAAAGGTTGACTATATTCACCTGGTGTCAACTTATCAACTACAGGCCGGAAAGAAGGTGGAAGCTGACCAAATTGAAGCGGGGGAAGCTCCCCTCCTTGATTTTTTGTTTTTGTGTCTGTTGAGAATTGTGCCGTTAGATCTTCCCAATTGGCCCCTCCATTGAGTTGTGCATGGATCCCTTTTATTTTGGCGGCCCCGTAGCTGTCTGAATTTGCACCCCTGGGAAATCGAAGCATTATGTGAGCCAGCTTGTAAGTACCTTTAGCGGGCCTTGTATCATTTACTTTCAAGATGTGGTATCCATATGAAGTTTCAATGATCTCTGAAATTTCTCCGACAGGAGTTTGATAAGCAGCATTTTCAAATGGATACAGCATTTGCATGGCGCTGAAATAACCAAGATCACCCTCATTCTGCCGGGCGGAAGGATCCTGCGAATGCTTTTTTGCGAGTTGTTCAAAGTTTTCAGGATTTTCAATCGCAATTTCGCGCAAAGAATCGATGAGTTGGTAGGCTTTTAAAGTGTCGTCAGGGTTTTGAAAATCATTTACTGAAATCAATATATGCGATGCGCTAACTTCACGCTGCATTCTTTCATACGCTTCAGCAATGAGGTTCTCGAGCGCTTTTTGTTCAGAAAGAAAGGGTTTGATAAATTCTTTTTTATATTGGTTAAACTCCTCTAAAAATGCCTTTGATGTGTCGATGCCCAGGTGATAAGCCTCTTCAACTTTTAGTTTGAAGTTTTTGTAGAGGTCAAAATAATCGTTGATGTCTGTTTTGGTATATGCGGAATCGTTGTTTTGATTATTTTTTTGATAAACATAAATAAATTCATCGGCTGTGACAACCCGGCCGTTAACCGTGAATAACTCATCCTGCTGCCAGCTTTTTTGCCCATAGCCGGTAACTGACACTAGTATTGCAAAAAGAATGTTAAAAAAATATTTGGACATGATGTAATTGTTTTGCGCGGTGCAATTTTAGAAAAAAAATATAGTCCTGGCAATTATAGGTTTTTGGACAGGCGGTAAATATTGTGGTTTGAGCCTTTTATATATTCAACTTTATCCATTATCCGGCGAACCAACATTAAACCGATACCGCCTTTTCGTCTGGATTTTACGATATCATGAAGCTTTGGCTCTTCGTATTTATCGATATTAAATCCCATGCCGTAGTCTACGATCTCGAATGTAACGGTTTTTGAGGAGGGAGTGATGCGGAGTTCAAGGTGGTCTTTGGGGTTGCATTGATGGGAGTGAATAATAAGGTTGGCACATACTTCATCCACAGCAAGCACCATTGTATTGACTTCCAGATCAGGCAGTTTCATTTGTTTGAGCACATCGTGGACAAACCCCCTTATCTCAACCAGTTTCTCTTTTTTACAAGATATCTTATGACTATACACCGTTGACAATTTCTTTGGCTTCAGCTTCAGTTCCTGTAATTTTTAATAATTGATCAAGACCCAAAATTTCAAAAACATGATGCACTTTCGGGCTCATATTGAATAAGATCATTTTGATCCCTTTCTCCTCAAGGTCATTGATGTAGGACATAAAAACCCCCAAACCTGCTGAAGAGATATAATTCAAATGCTGGCAATCAATTAATATCTTTTTGAATTGCCTTGTGGCCTCATTGATTGATTGGTCAAGATGAATAGATGAGCTTGCGTCTACATCCCCTTTAACGGTAATAAAGCAAATATCGCTTTCGACTTCACTGCTTATTTCAACCATACCTTTTTTACGACTTTATTTCATTAATGTTCAACTACTTATTTAAATTTTATGATCAGCGTGGTATAATCATCATCGAGTATTTGCTTTTCGGCAAATTGATGAACCATGTCAAGCAATTGATTGTTTAATTGCTCCGGTGATAGCTGATGATTGTCTTCCATAAACCTTTTTAACCTGTCGTACCCAAACTCCAACCCATCTTTATTTTTGGCTTCTATTATTCCATCGGTGTACAACATTAAAATATTGCCGGCCCCATACTTCAGGTCCATGCTTTCGACAAAGTTTTTGTAATTGTTATTACGAAGAATAGCCAGGCCTAAGCCTTTCCCTTCAATAAATTTGACCTTTCCGGTTTTTGCTTCATAAATCAAAGTAGGGCAATGCCCTGCACGAGACAGGCAAATTTTCTTTTCTTTACAATGAATATACATGATCGATGCTGTAATGAGCGAGGTTCGATCGAGACATGCACTAAGAGCAGTATTGGCCCTAATTAAAAACTCTGATGGCGAAAGGTTTAGTTGCGAAAGGCTATGGAATATCCCCTTCATTTCAGCCATGTGAAATGCCGCAGAAGTACCTTTTCCTGAAACATCACCAACCACGTAAGCCACTCTATTATCATCCATTCGGAATGAATCATAGTAATCGCCTCCAACTTCAGCGGCTGATTTTGAAAAGGCATGAATATCAAAATCATCGTTTTTATGGAGCTTTTCAGGTAATAAAGCCCCCTGTACCCTTCGGGCAATTTTCAACTCTTCCTTGTAGCGTTCATTTTCGATTGCCTCCTGCATCAATCGGAAATTCTCAATGGAAATACTGGCCTGGTTTACAAAAGTCCGGACAATTTCAATCATATCCCGGTTGAAGCCATCACTCAAGTCTTTTAAAAGCCCCATAATGCCCACTTCTTCTTCCTGTGCGAAAATGGGGAAAACCAATACCGATTTGTATTCATGATGCTTGATGTCAACCACAAACCGGCTGCCCTTTACATTTTTAATGGGATCGGAGCTTATTATCTTTTTGATCTTTTTGCGATCGATTTTATCTAATATTTCCCTTAGAGAGGCGTCATTGAGCTTATGGAAAATCTTGTAGCCATTGCTGGTATTGTGTGGATAAACTTCAACCCAGGCAGCATTGGCCATTACAGCACTCACCGAGCTATCGAGTAAAATTTCAAAAACCTGTTCCTCGCTTTGCCCGGTATTGCGCGATTGGCTCAGGCGCTGAAAATTGATGACTTCTTCCAGTTTTTTCTCGAAAACTGAGGAAGTGGGAAGGTTAAAAAGCAATACCAGAATTGAAAAAATGGAATACAAAAAAGTAAATCCGAAAAGCGCCAAAATGGTAAGGTTTTCACCCAAATCAATAATCAGAGCGTGATTACTCGTAAAATTGATAATGGTAATCAAATAGTACCAGAGGTATAGCCCTACTAAAAGCATTAAAAGGATATTTTTCCATTTTTGCTTATAGTTGAGATAAGCCACCCATTTTAAATTTGCAGAGAGTATCGCAGCCAAAACGATCAAATAAGCGATTACAAGATCAAATGTGATGTCAAAAACGCGTAATTTGAAAAACGTAAGGCCGAGGCTAAGCATTACCGAGATTTCAAATACTCTCCAAAGCCTTATAAGGTTTTTTGATTTCTGGTATAAAATAAGTCGTTTCCAGACGATAAATGTACAGGTGAGATATACGATGATCAATGCAATGTTGATCGTGTACAAGATATCTACAAAATAGGGGTTGGAAGCGAATTTATTTCCCGCGATAAGTATCAATACATATCTTGTGGCCAATGACAGAATAGTGGCGATCAGACCGGTCACAAAAACTTTCCAGAGCAGCTCACCAATATTGGTGCTGCCATGTTTGCCTATTTGGAAATTGAAAAAAACAAAGACAAAGAAAATATACAGGATCAGGAGCGCCTTTGCGACGAATTCGGGAATGGTATGCAGAGAGTGCTGCAAGGCGCCAAACCTGATCAACAAAGTAGCGCCAAGTAGTCCCAGCCAGCTAATAATGGCCAGAACAACACTAATTCGGACGATATTTTTATTCGAAATTCCCAATTATGCTCCAATTCGGCTTCAATATATGTAAAAAGCGTATTTTAGAAAATTAATATTACAATGGCATATGATACAAAAAAGGAGGCAACTGTTAGCTGCCCCCTTCATTTATCTTTTAGTTCGGGATCATCTGCTGTAGTTAGGCGCCTCTCTGGTAATTTGAATATCATGTGGATGGCTCTCGCGTACACCTGCTGCAGTTATTTTCACAAATTTTGCATGATGCAAGTCCGTTATCGTTTTAGCGCCGCAATATCCCATTCCCGCTTTTAGTCCGCCAATAAGTTGATATAGCACCTCGCTTACAAGACCTTTGTAAGGTACACGTCCGCTGATTCCTTCGGGCACCAATTTTTTGATGTCATCTTCAGCATCCTGAAAATAACGGTCTTTTGAACCTTCTTCCATGGCTTCTACAGAGCCCATTCCCCTGTATGATTTAAACTTCCGGCCTTCATACAAAATCACTTCACCGGGAGCTTCTTCGGTTCCGGCGAGTAAGGAACCTATCATAACAGAATGTGCCCCGCCTGCCAGCGCTTTTACCACATCACCGGAAAAACGTATACCACCATCGGCAATTACAGGTATGCCCGTTCCTTTCAATGCTTCCGAGGTTTCATGAACGGCGGTTAATTGGGGCACTCCCACTCCTGCGATGACCCGTGTTGTACAGATTGACCCCGGTCCTACACCTACCTTAACAGCATCAGCGCCGGCTTCGGCCAGCGCCATAGCAGCTTCTGCAGTAGCTATATTTCCGGCTATAAGTTCTAGATCAGGATATTTACTTTTTACTGTCTTGAAGGTTTCGATCACACCTTTGGAATGTCCATGTGCTGTGTCGATACTTACAACGTCAACACCGGCTTTTATAAGGGCCTCAACTCGATCAAGAATGTCGGGGGTGACACCCACCGCGGCGCCTACACGCAATCTGCCAAATTCATCTTTGCAGGCATTGGGCCGGTCTTTATTTTTTAGTATATCCTTATAGGTAATCAGGCCGGTCAGTTTTCCGTCTTTATCTACAATCGGGAGCTTTTCTATTTTATACTCCTGCAAAATTTCCTCTGCTTCTTCCAGTTTGATTTCCACGGCTGCTGTTACCAGCCCTTCTTTGGTCATCACATCTTTTACCGGGGAATTCATGTCCTTGTGAAACCGCAGGTCCCGGTTTGTGATAATACCAATAAGCTTTTGCTGATCATCAATGACTGGTATGCCACCAATTTTATGTTCGCTCATGATTTTTACGGCATCGAGCACCTTGGCATCGACATTCAGGGTAACAGGATCGAGAATCATACCGCTCTGCGAACGCTTTACCTTGCGAACCTGAGCCGCCTGCGATTCGATATTCATATTTTTATGAATGAAACCGAGCCCGCCTTCAAGCGCCATAGAAATGGCAAGATCGGCTTCGGTAACCGTATCCATCGCCGCAGATACCAGCGGGATGTTCAGCGTGATGTTTCGAGTTAATTTTGTTTCGGTTTTAGTATCCCGGGGCAATACATCGGAATAGGCCGGCATGAGAAGCACATCATCGTATGTGAGGGCTTCGTGTTGGAATCTTTCTGGTACTATCGACATGGCAAATAAATTTCTTACTTTATTTGCCGGTCAAAATTACGGAGATGTATCCAAATCGAAAAGCTTTTGGGAAAAGATATTTTTTAATTTAGACCAATCCTTACAAATATCGATTCACAACCCTTGTAACCCCTGATAAATATGAGGCGCCAAATAAATTGACATGGACCAGATATGGATACATATTATATATATCCACTCTTCGGTCAAAACCGGGTTGAAGGGGATAAACCTCATTATAGGAATTGTAAAATGAAATGTCAAAACCACCAAACATTTGGGTAAATGACAATTCGATTTCGCGATGTCCGTAGTATACTGCGGGATCAATGAGGCATGCCTGGCCATCTGCACCGGTCATCACATTGCCACTCCACATGTCTCCGTGAATTAATGACGGTGGATCAACTGGCAGTAATTCCGGAAGTTTATCGTATATCTTTTGAAATTTCTTCACAAACCCAGCGTCCACAAGCCCGTTGTACCGGGCCAACTGAACCTGAACCTCCAACCGTTTTTCAACAAAAAAATCTATCCAGTCATCTTTGGGCTCATTGCTTTGTGGCAACCTGCCGATATAATTGTTGTGATCAAGGCCGTATTGGTTCTGGGTATTATTTTTGTGCATATGGGCAAGGTTAGCCCCAAAATTTTCCCAATACATTTTATCCGGACGGGCGCTGTCAATATATTCCATTATTAAATAGTCCTTACCATTGGCATTTCCCTTGCCCAGAAAAGTTGGGATTTTGATTTGTCCGGCTTTCTTAAGCAAATCAAGCCCCATCGCCTCAACTTCAAACATGTTCTCCGGAGCAGATTCATGCCACTTAATAAAAAGCTTACCTTTCTCCGTGATCAGACAAACCGTATTATTGATACAGCCACCGGAAACGAACCTGTATTCTTCTACCGGTACTGTTTCGCCGAAAGTTTGGAATAGTATGGACTCAAATAATTGCTGTTGATCGCCGGTATTAAACATTTAAAGTTGGTGTTTTTTCACAATTTCTTCCAATAATTCTTCACATGACCTTCTAAGCATATCATAAACCAGCTTAAAGCCGTCATCTGCTCCGAAATATGGATCCGGAACATTTTCATTTCTGCCCAAGCTATCAAATTTTCGCATTAACACAAGTTCACCTTTATAATGAGGGTAACCGCTTACCAATTTTATAGCTTCATAGTTATCGGTATCCATGACTACGATATATTCGAATTTATTAAAATCAGAACTATTGATCTGTCTACCCAGATGGTTGAGAATTATATCGTGTTCCAAGGCGATTGCGATGCTTCTGGGGTCCGGATTTTCATCAATGTGATAGGTAGAAGTACCTGCGGAATCGCATGTAATATTTTGTGTTAATCCACGTTTTTTCACCAATTCCTTAAAAATTCCCTCTGCTAATGGTGACCTGCAAATGTTGCCGAGACACACAAAAAGTACGTTAATCATTGAAATAATTGTATTTTATATAGATGAATTTTAAATTTTTATGCAAAATGATAAAAACTTATTTTTTTTTCTAAAAAGGGGGTTACTAATGTAAGTGCAAAGGTATAAAAAGATGCATAACACAAATTATTCATACACCTGTTTAACATTTAGCACAAGGCCTCTTAGAAATAAGGGGCTTTTGCTTTTTCTATCTGTTGCAAATTCCGGAATAGGGGCAGTATGTACATTTATCCTGGTCATCAGTTTGCGGGAATGTTCCATCGGGATCGAATATCTTTTCTAAGAATTGCTGGAGTGACTGTTCAAACGCCGGAAAATATGGCAACATGTTGTCCACATAGTTCCAGTCGTGTCTTCCTCTTTTATGTTTCAGCCGTACATCGAAGTTGTGGGAATAGAGCTCTTTGATATTGTACAACCCTGCAAATAATGTGTTATAGTCATCACCGGGTTTGTTCCTGAAAATAAGCCCGTATAAAAAAGTTTGCATGGCGGCTTTATTTCTGTTCTTGTTTTCAGGGTCAAAAAGACCTTCTATGCTGTCAAAGTCTTTATTGTCGCTTCCGGTTTTATAATCCAATATGCGCACCGTTCCATCTTTTTGATCAATCCGGTCTATGATGCCACCAATTCTGACATTAATATTGTTTTTTGTCTTTTCAAATAATCTAATACTTAGTTCATAGCCTTTTTTGGGTCCTACTTCAATACCCAGAATATTAAAAGGGGCATATTTTTCGTCTTCCTCCAGCACCTGCTTTGCCATTTTTTCTATTACGCTATGGGCCAAAACGTTCTGTCCGGCATACGCTATCTTATCCTCTTTACCAATATGAAAATGCTTTTCAAAAGCCTGATCTATAGCCTTCGGAAGTTCTTTTTTCAAATTTTGAAAGTCCACCTTTGTAATTGATGCGCTTGGTTTTTCTACATAAGGCATATAAAGATATTCCATGGTTAAATGCAGCAGGTTACCTAAAACCCTGGCATCGATGTCCTCTTCTACTTTCTCTTGTTCATACAAATTGATCACGTAGCGAAAGTAAAACCTCAGCGGGCAGTCCAGATAGGTGTTTAATGCTGATGGCGATAAAGTCTTTGGATTTTCTACCTTACTTGTATAACGCCATAATCGTTCCATCACGCGCTCATTTTTCGGTATGGTAATCTTGTGGGCAGCAGGAAGCGCCACCTGGTTGGTATATGTCTTGCGAGAGAAGCTGAACTGTGATTCCCACTCTAATTGCTGCACAAACCTGCTGACTTCACCTTTTTTCGTATTGGTATCGATGTTATTATGGATGATATGGACATTTTCTGCCCGCTGGACCAGGCGATAAAAAAGATAAGCATAAATGGCATCAAGATGCTCCATTGTATTCATGCCATAAGCCTTGCGTAGATTATAGGGTACAAACGAAACCTGCGTGTTCGAAGGTGGTAGCAGGCCTTCATTTGCAGAAAGCAGGTATACATTATCAAAATCGAGGTTCCGCGTTTCCAGTAGTCCCATAATTTGTAATCCACGAAGGGGCTCTCCTTCAAAAGGTAATCTCAAACCATGTGTTAATTGTCTGAAAAGCTTTAAAAATGCCTTGTTATCCAAATTAATTTCTGATTGATTCAGAAAGTCTTTTAATTGATTTAAAAGGGAAATAAATTGAAATATAAATTCGCTTTCCAAAGACTGTTCCTCTTCCGGGTCTACACAAAACTTCAATATTTCCTGCATCGTTTCAATTACAGCATCCTGACGGTCTGGGAATATGAGCAGCAGTTGCAAAAATGGGCTGTCTTTAATCCACTCAGAAACCTCAACAAAAACCAAATTCAGGTCGCCGACCTTTTTTAATATTTCATGTACTTTATCATATAGGCGGCTATAAATGAAAGGATGACTAAGCAGCGCAGATAAAGAGCGATGATAAAAAAGTGTTTTATTGCCCTGCTGCTTCTTCTGCATATGCACTTCAAGCAGATTTTCAATGAAAGAATAACTCTGGGAAGCCCTGACAGGATATCCCATAGTGATATTGCTATTTTCAAGACGATCGGGCAGGGCATGTAGCAGAGGAATGAGCAGCCTTTCGTCTGGAAGCACAATGGCCGTCCTTTCATCCAAAACGCCTTCTTTTTTAAGCAGTTGGGCCAAAACCTGAATTTGACCTGTATCTAATGGTGCGCTATGCACCTGAACTGATTTTGGTTTTTTAAAAGAGTTTTCAAATTCTTCTGACTCAAAACCTGGTCGTAAAACGGGCTTGTTCCTGAGCTCACGCAAAAACCTACCGGCTTCCTGTTTGTCATCTTCTAGGTAATATTTATCAGCATCCCACAAGATCCGGGCTTTTTTTTCTGAGATATACCAACTGATAATTTTTTCTTCGGCCACAGAAAGTGCATTGAAACCGGCAAATATGACGTTTTTAAAAGGTGATTTAAAGTTTGCGTCATTAAGCGAGCTGGCTACCTGTCGATGGATCAACCCTTCATATCCAATATTCTTTTCCTGAAGTACAGCCTGATAATTTTCGTAAATGTCGGGTAGGTGGTTCCAAAGCTGCAGGTAATCCTGCTGGTGTTTTGATAGCTTTTCGCCGAAACTGGCCCAAAAGCTTTTAATGAGTTCTTTTTGTGCTTCATCCAGATAGTCAAACAGCTGGTCGAGATCTTTTATTTGTGCCAGGTTGCGAAATAAAACCCGGTGGTCGACCATAAATTTATCAAGGTCATCAAAGTCCTTTAACAGGGTTTCTCCCCAATAAAAAAAGGAGTCGAAGCTTTCTTTGCTTTTTTGATATTCTTTAAATACCCGGTACAGTTCGTAAATCAAAATCAGCCTGTCGGCAGGATTGAGAACGGTATGCGCCTGAATGAATTCCCGGATATTCAACACCTGCGGTGCCCAAATCGGTCGAATGGTAGCTTTGGAGAGCTGTTTTTTAAAGAACAAACCAGCGCGTTTATTAGGGAAAACCACGCACAATTGCGGAGTCTGGCCCTGGTAGTGCTTCAATACATAGCTGGTAACTTTTTCTAAAAATGTCATCCCTTTACTTTAATAAGTTTACCGGCCACAACATACAGCAGATAGGCTGAAACATTTTGATGCCCCATTTCTCCCAAAAGCTTTTTATAGTTGAGCACTTGCTTTTTATGTGTACTCAATTCTTTTTCACTCTTAAAATCCACAACCACAGTTTCATTGGGTTTGATCATCACCCGGTCAGGTCTTCTCTCATGATCTCCCGGCACAATGATGCTACTTTCTGCCAGTACCTTCCATTCCCCTGAAAACCATTCGGCAACCTCAGGAAGGCCTAATATGCCACTGATGCGTTCGCTAAGCCAGGTCATTTGCTCATTATCAATGGTCCCATCGGCATTGAGTTGGTGTAGTTGTGCTTCCAGTTGGTCAGCATGCTGAAGATTGCTTAGCGCTTCATGCATTAAGCTCCCCATATTTAACCTGACAGATCTCTGGTCCGTCAACAGCCAGCCGGTTGACTTTCTTTTTATCGCAATTTTATTTTTCCACTGTTGTGAAATATATTCAGGAATACCTACTGTTTGACTGGTTTGTATTGAAGTGGGTTTTTTATCCGGAACTAACTCACCATATGACCAGGGTTTGTCAGGTTGCCAGCCCAAATACAATTCATTGCCCAGGTCTTTTTGTGTTTGCATGGTCTCATAGAGCAGGTCACCCACTGTTTCGATGTTGACTTCTCCTTCTTTGTTGTTCTTGGGTTGCGGCGCCGTGATAAAAAGTCGTTTTTTCGCTCTTGTCAGCGCTACATACATCAGGTTCAGGTTGTCGATATAGGTTTTTTGTAACTCCTGATAATAGAAATCGGCAAAGTGGGTTTTGGTGAGTTTGCTGGAATATTTTACCGGAATAGCGCCTGCTTCGCTAAATCCTGATTGACGGCTGACAACCCAAAGGTAATTGGCATGCGAAGGTTCATGGTCCAGTTTCCATGAACAAAAAGGTATAATCACATTAGAAAATTCCAGTCCTTTCGATTTGTGAATGGTAATCACCTGCATGGCATCGGCGTTTTCAGGGCTTTGTATGGAAAGCTTATGACCCGATTCGTCCCACCAGTTGAGGAAAGACGGCAGATCACCTTTCTCATGGCTGAAGGTTTCCAGAACAGCATCCTGCAATCTTTGTAAAAAGGCGATTTCTCCGTCTTTTTTTGAGAGCTCCAATAGACTGATTAATTGTTCTACCAATTCGTAGATAGTCAGACTTCGCAGGTCATCAGAAAGATTTAAAATGGCTTCCGGCACATGCTCCAGAGGTTTTTTCTCATAAGTAACCTCGCTAAAAAGTTCATTTAAATTTTCATTGATATCAGGTTGACCGTGATGCCTGACCATCTGGTATTCGAAAGCCACATTCACCAGGGCAAGCTGGTCGTTGTTATCATGTAAACAACGAATGGCATTGACTAGCAA
>DNTA01000154.1 GCA_003500135.1 Cytophagales bacterium
AACGAATGGCATTGACTAGCAAACGAATAGCCGGGGAAGCGCTCAACAATAAGGAGTCGTTGGAGAGTACATTGTAGTTGATGCCGGGTACGGCTTTCGGTGATTGCTGATATTGAAGTAAATGATTCACCAATTGTGACCCTTCCCGGTTGTTGCGTACCAATATGGCGATGTCTTTTGGCGCTACTCCTTGTTTCTGTAGCTGAACAATTTGTTCAATTGTTTTATTATAAGTAGCATCCAGCAGTTCGTCTTTGGTAAGGCCTTTTTCAAGAAAATTTATTTCTACATAACCTTTATCTGCCGACTTCATAGACTCGCTAATATCCTGAAGGCTGTTTTGATAAATGGATTCAAAAAAAAGCCCCGGGGCCAATGCCCCTTCCTCAACTTTTTTGAGATAAAGGGTTTCCAGGATTTTCGGAAATATTTCAAAAAGGGAATTGTTGAATTGAATGATCCCTTTGTGGCTACGCCAATTGGTGGTAAGGTTCAAAAAAGTAATTTGCTCATCGCTTATTTCCTTACCGAGTTTGCTGGCCAGTAATTCCCAGTCGCCACCACGCCAACGATAGATGGATTGTTTTTCATCTCCCACGGCCAGGTTTTGGCGCCCGGTTTCCGAAAGGCTGTTTTCTACAAGAGGTTTGAGGTTTTCCCATTGATATGCCGAGGTGTCCTGAAATTCATCGAGCAAGAAGTGGTGGTACCGCGATCCTGTTTTTTCGTAAATAAATGGAGCCTCATTATCGGCTATGATCCCTTTTAAGAATACATTGGTATCAGAAATCAACATCACGTCTTCTTCCTCGCGGTATTCAGCCAGTTTTCTTTGCAGATCAGATAGAATACCATAGGCGAAATACTGTTGAAGACATATATTCGCTGAATTGTAGTCTTTATAATTCCGGTCGTAGTATTCCACTGTTTTTTCTAAAGTTTCCTGGAGTCCATTGTGTAACGCTTTTTGTATGATTGTAGCTTTTTCAGATTTTTTCGAATACCAGGCATTTTCATTTTCCAGGGCATTCTGAACTCTCGTTTTGTATTCATATTCCTCTCCTTCTTTAATTTTAAAAAAATAAGAAGGGGCAGATTTATCCTTGTAGCTAAAGTCATGAAGTTCAAGGCCATGGTTTTGTATGATTTGTATGCCTTGTTCAGCAAGGTCAGACATATCATTTTCGAAGGATTTTATGGATTTTACCAAAAAGCCCAGAAAATTATTCCGGTCCTTATCGGTAGGCGGGGCTTGAAGCGCCTGGATTTTCTTGTACGATTCGGAAAAGATTTCTTTTGACAAGTTATCTATGTCTTTTCGAATGTCCCAGTTCCGGCCGCTTTCAATATTGTTTTCCACAAAACGCATTACCCAACTGGTCAGATTTTTATTCTGACCGAGCTCCAACATGAGGTTGTCGATCAGTAATTGCCGCACTTTATTTTCGTCTAATTCTATGCGGAAAGTTCCCAGCAGTTTTAATTCTTTGGCAAATGACTTAATGATCTTTTGAAAAAAACTGTCGATTGTGCTGATGGAAAATTGAGAGTATTGGTGCAGAATATTGCTTAGAACCATTTTGGCTTCATGCTGTATAGCTTCAGGGGATTTATCAAGTTCTTCTCTCAAAGTAGCCAGCAATGTAGGGTTATCACCCTGGGAAAGATCATGGAGGAAGCGAAGTATCCGCTCTTTCATTTCGCGAGTGGCCTTATTAGTAAAAGTGATGGCCAGAATATGCCTGAAAGCCTGGGGGTTTTCCAAAGCCAGTTTTACGTAGGACTTGGCAAGCTGAAAGGTTTTGCCAGATCCTGCTGACGAGCGAAAAACCGTCAGCTTAGATAGGTCCATGGTGTTTGAAATGGGTTTAGTTTTATTTTTCGTTTAAAATCTTTTGGTAAATCTCAAGATTCTCATTGTCAAAACAAACGAATTTCACATCAAAATCCCGCCTTGGGTTGTTTAGGAAACCCTTTACTGTTTCTATGGCTATTTGTGCTGCTTTTTCTTTGGGAAAGCCATAAATGCCAGTGCTGATATTTGGGAAAGAGATGCTCATAAGGCCGTTTTCATCAGCCACTTTCATACTATTTCGATAGGCGTTGGCGAGCAGTTCCTCCTCATTTTTATTACCATCATTCCATACCGGTCCGACGGTGTGGATCACCTTTTTTGCCGGCAATTCGCCTGCAGTTGTTATTACCGCTTCGCCGGTGGGGCAGTGTCCAATTTGACGACATTCTTTCATAATATCAGGGCCGCCAGCCCTATGAATGGCGCCATCAACGCCTCCGCCACCTTTTAATCCTTCATTGGCGGCGTTGACTATCGCATCAACAGGAATTTGGGTAATATCACCCTGCGTAACTTCTATTGCCATATTATTCTATGTTTTGTTGCGAGAATAAAGTCCAGCTTTCAAGTTCCAATGCAACCATGTGGTACATACCAGGCCTATGATCGTACACACAACCTGCATCTACTGTAAATTCTTTTCTCTCAGGGTCTTTCAGATGCATTTTGATTTCTTCCACAGGAGTAGGTGCATGGCCATGTATGATTTTTCGCCCCTTTGTTACGGCATCGTCGATATCCATACCGCGCAGGTTGAGCATCGCTTCTTTGTCGGAAAAAGGGTCCATTTTATGGAAATCAAAACCGGCATGTACCAGGATCCATTTTTCGAGCAAAAGGTAGTAATCAAGGCCTCGAATGAAATCCACATATTTCTCCGGAACATCGGCCACGTTTTCAACGCCAAAGCTCTTTAATGTTATTTGGCCGCCTCTCAACAAAAAATCAACTTCTGCCTTTTGATCCAGTGCATCCAACAATAACTGGTCATGGTTGCCGCGAAGTGTGTAAACCTGAAATTTACTCTCTCTGAGATACATAATATAATCCAGCACTTCTTTGGATCGTGGACCTTTGTTGATGTAATCACCAAGAAGATATAGCTTATCTTCCTTATTCAAATCCAATTTTTCTTCTACAAGGTGCCTGAAAGTATTGGCACATCCATGGATATCGGTTATGACGTATTTTTTACTCAAATCTTATTGTATGAAGTTATTATTCCTTTTATCAATGAACTGCTGAATCCCTGATGCTCCATTTCGTTGAGACCGGCAATGGTGCATCCCATTGGCGTGGTCACCTTGTCAATTTCGTACTCAGGGTGCTGCTTTCCCTCTATCAATAAACCGGCAGCGCCTTTTACTGTTTGCGCGGCTATAGTTTGAGCTGTGGCAGCATCAAAGCCTATTTCAATACCTCCTTGTGAAGCGGCACGGATGAAACGCAAAGCATAGGCAATGCCACATGCCGCCAGAACCGTGGAAGCATCCATCAATTCCTCCGAAATATTAACTGTTTTTCCCACCTGTGCAAATATATGTTCTACTTCTTCCATTTGCTCCATGCTACCATTTTGAGCGGAAATACATGTCATCGATTCACCTATCGCAATGGCGGTGTTAGGCATTGCCCTGAATATGCTTATACCTTCCCCAACAATAGTTTGCATGTGGTTCATGCTTACACCCGTGACTACTGAAACCAAAACATGGTGAACTTGAAGTTTGGGCTTGATTTCCTGAAGTATCTTATCCAGATTGTTTGGTTTTACTGCAACTATCACTATGTCAGCTTCCGATACTGCAAGCCGATTGTCGGAATGAATTTTTACTCCACTATCGGCAAGGTGTTGCAATTTTTCAATTCTTCTTCTGGTGACGGTTATGTTTTTTGCCTGGTATTTGCCAGACTTAAGTAATCCTTCAGCGATGGAGCTACCGAGATTTCCACCGCCAATTATGCTTATATTTTTTGCGCTCATAAAAAATATTTTAGAGGATTGGTGTACATCTGCAAATATAACAGGAATGTTGGCGAATGAAACGCCTAATTTTATTGGCATAACCTTTGATTATCCATTTAAAAAAATGGGTTGCCATTGAAAAAAGAAATTTTAATGGATCAATATTTTCTGTTTTACTTGAGATTATCTACAGTTTGTTCGTAATTTCATTTAACGGAAACAAAATAACCATACGTGTTTTTTAGGGCTTTTGTCTGGATCACTTTTTTATCTACGCTGCTCGTATATTCCAGTGTTTTGGTATCTCCATCGGCTGTGTGGCCATCTGGTTTTCTGGCTATGCTTATTCCTTTCCTATTGGTTTTCCATTTATTTTTTGTGATCTGGTTTATTCGGAAGCGCAAAAAGCGGGCGCTGTTTTTTCTGGCAATGCTATTGCTTGGCTGGCCTTTTTTGAGAGCCACCTTTACCTGGAGCAGCCATGCTTATTCTGATTCAACCAATCTAAAGGTTTTAAGCTATAATGTTCGGGTTTTTAACAACTACGAGCAATTTAGAAATGAAACCTACCAGTCATCGGAAGAAATGATCAACTGGGCAGTATCGCACAAGGCAGATATTAAATGTTTCCAGGAGTTTTATAATAGCGATGAAAAGGAGTTGTTCAACACTATTGAAAGGCTGCAATCAGCCGGCTGGGAACATCATCATCAGAAAATACGGGCCACAGATAAAAGCGGGGCCACCTTTAGCCTGAATATTTTCAGTAAGTTGCCTATGATCAAAAAAGGGGTGATATATAGTTCCCAGGGTGAATTTCAGAATGCCATCTATGCTGATGTATTTTGGAATGAAGACACGATAAGAGTTTACAATTTACACCTGCAATCCATGCATATTGATGAAAATGACATTGTTGATTCGGAAAATTTAAAGAAAAGCTACAAAATGACCGGTTGGCGGATGCGTAAGGGTTTTGAAAGAAGAGCGGTACAAACCGATCACATAGTTGACCATATTGAAAAATCGCCACATCCGGTAATTCTGTGCGGCGACCTGAACGAATTGCCGTATTCTTACACTTATTATGTGCTCCGAAGGCATCTGGGCAATTCATTTGAAGCCGCAGGAAAGGGTTTTGGCTTTACCTACAGCGGCAAGCTTTTCTTTTTACGCATTGACAACCAGTTTTTCAGCGACTCATTAAAGGCTGAGGAGTATCATGTTCGGAGGGATATGTCCGAGTCGGATCATTACCCAATTGAGGTGGTCTATACCGCCAAACCTTAAATACATCGAAATCAATATCTTTATCGCCTCTAATCCGTATCTTTGCACCATGGCTACTCAAAAAAAGGACATACGGAAGCTAAGTGAAGAGGAATTAAAGAATATTTTTCTTGAAAAAGGCGATAAGGCTTTTAGGGCGCGACAGGTCTATGATTGGTTATGGAATAAATCTGCCCGCAGCTTTGATGAAATGACCAACCTTTCGAAAGAAACGCGAAAATGGCTGAATGAGACTTTCGTAATTTTGCCTATTGCGGTCGACAACGCTCAGGTTAGTAGTGATGCTACCATTAAATCGGCTTTTCGTCTGCATGACGATCACCTGATCGAAGGGGTTTTGATTCCGGCAGACTCCAGAATGACGGCATGTGTTTCTTCGCAGGTAGGTTGCTCTTTAAGTTGCAAGTTTTGTGCTACAGGTTATATGGACCGCAAGCGAAACCTTGAGCCAGGCGAAATTTATGACCAGGTGGTAACCATTAGCCAACAGGCAGCGGATAATTACGAGCAACCTTTAAGTAACATCGTATTTATGGGAATGGGTGAGCCCCTGCTCAATTATGCCAATGTATTGAGCGCCATTGACAAAATCACTTCTCCCAAAGGACTGGGCATGTCCCCAAAGCGTATAACGGTTTCTACGGCCGGTGTGGCAAAAATGATAAAAAAACTGGCGGATGATGAAGTTAAATTCAATCTGGCTTTATCGTTGCACGCAGCTAATGATAAAAAGCGCAACCAGATCATGCCCATCAACGAAACCAACAACCTTGACGTATTGGTTGAAGCTTTGCAATATTTTTACAAAAAAACACGCAACAGGATCACGTTGGAATATATCGTTTTCAAAAACTTTAATGATTCAATAGAAGATGCTGCGGAATTGTATGATTTTGCCAAGAAGGTACCGACGAAAATTAATATTATAGAGTACAATCCTATATCTGAGGCGAGTTTTGAAAATACAGAGGAAGACAAACTGGATGCTTTTGCGCAGTTTTTAGAACAAAAGGGGGTGATAGTGAACGTGCGGCGGAGTCGTGGAAAAGATATCGATGCTGCATGCGGCCAATTGGCCAACAAAAATAAAGAGAAAGCTACGGCTTAATAATTGCCACTCTTTATATTGCCCAATCCTTCAGAATTTATTTCCTGATACTTCGGATCACCATAATATATGATGGTTCCGATACCCTCAGTACTTCCAATGAATTTTTCAGAGGCATGAACACGTACTTTGCCAAGGCCTGAAGCTTCCACCATAGCGTTCCGACACAGTAAATCCCGGGCATCATAGTTGCCCAATCCTTCAAAGGTTACTTTATGATAATTACACTTGCCCCTCAGTTTGATGTTTCCAACTCCTTCTATTTCTACTATCAGCTTTTCCACTTTCAAATCGAGGTCGATTTTTCCTACCCCTTCAAGGATCATCTTCAAATTTTTTGTTGTCAATGAAGTGTTTGAAGTGATATTTACCGCACCTTCAACTTCTATTTACTCAAGTTCTTTGTAATAAATTTCAATACTACCTTTATTGGCAGACCAGTTTTTTTCATCAAAATCCAGAATGATTTGATCGCCTCTGCTATCCAGGCTGAAACTTCGCATAAATCGATGTGATGCGGTTATTTGTACTCTTTCTTCATCAGACCTGATCAATTGTACATCAAATGGCCCGTTAATCAAGACTTTGGAAAATTTAAGACCTCTAAATTCTCGGGTAATATCCTCTTTGGAATAAAGATCGGGCATCAAAGAAAAAAAGAAAATGATAATGAAAAGAGTACTTCTCATGACATGGCAGGTTTGCAATAAATATAATCATAAAACAGTGCTTTTGGTTCCCTTGTTAAGAAGATGGTTAAAAACTTCGAAGCCCTTCTTAAAGGTATAAGCTTTCTATTGTGGATGAAATGCTGCCAAAAAAGGGCTTTGTCAGGATTAATTTATATTTTTGTGGAAAAATTGAGGAGAGCGTATGTTTGATAATCTGAGTGTGAAGCTTGATCAGGCCTTTAAGACCCTCAAAGGTCAGGGTACGATCACTGAGCTCAACGTAGCAAAAACCGTTAAAGAAATACGAAGGGCATTAATTGATGCCGATGTAAACTATAAAGTAGCCAAAGAAGTAACGGACAATATAAAGGAAGAGGCACTGGGTCGTGATGTGCTGATTTCGGTTTCTCCCGGTCAGTTACTGGTGAAAATTACTTCCGAAGAGCTTTCCCGTTTGATGGGAGGCGCCAAGGCAGACATTGACCTGTCGGGTGATCCCAATGTAATTCTTATTTCCGGTTTACAGGGTTCGGGTAAAACCACTTTTTCGGGTAAGCTTGCGAGCTACCTTAAATCCAAAGGAAGACAGGTTTTATTAACCGCCTGTGATATTTATCGTCCGGCGGCGATTGATCAGCTAAAAGTTTTAGGTGAGCAAATTGGCGTGGAAGTATATGCCGAACCGGAAAATAAAGATGCAGTAAAAATTGCCAACAATGCCATTGATTATGCCAAGAAAAACGGCAAGAAGACGGTTATTGTCGATACGGCGGGTCGTTTAGCAATCGATGAGGAAATGATGAAGGAGATTTCATCTCTGAAATCAGCATTAAAACCTTCCGAAACCTTGTTTGTAGTCGACTCCATGACCGGTCAGGATGCGGTAAATACTGCCAAAACCTTCAATGAAAGGTTAAATTTTGACGGTGTTGTGTTAACAAAACTCGATGGTGACGCGCGTGGTGGCGCTGCGCTCTCCATCCGCAATGTGGTTGATAAGCCCATTAAGTTTATCAGTACTGGGGAAAAAATGGAGGCTATCGACGTATTCCACCCCGATCGTATGGCACAGCGTATACTCGGTATGGGTGATGTGGTGTCTCTGGTAGAAAAGGCACAACAGACATTTGACGAACAGGAAGCACGCCGTATCAACAAAAAGATACGTAAAAACCAGTTTGACTTTGAGGATTTCCTATCACAGCTGGAGCAGATCAAAAAAATGGGTAATATAAAAGACTTGATCGGCATGTTGCCCGGCATGAATAAAATGATCAAAGACCTCGATGTTGATGATGAATCTTTCAAGCCAATTGAAGCGATCATCAAGTCAATGACACCGCTTGAAAGGAGAAACCCTGATGTAATAGATGGCAGTAGAAGGAAGCGTATTGCCAAAGGTAGTGGCACTTCTATTCAACAAGTAAACGGCCTGATGAAACAATTTGGTGATATGCGCAAGTTGATGAAGACCATGAATAAAATGGGCGGCAAAAGAGGTATGGCAGCCCTGAGTCAGTTGGGGGGAAGGTAAAAAGATATATGAAATAACAGATATTAATTCGCATCCCGTTATCAGGGATGCGTTTTTTATATCACACCTTTCTGCTTCAAATCTTTATAAATTCTGATCAGACTGCTAACTATTGCGAAGAGGAACATGGGTTGTGCCACAAATACGAAAGCAGCCATCCAGAAAGGCATGGGGTTGAAAACAAAAATGAGGCTTATCAGTAACCCCAGCGCTACAAACAACAACTCCACTTTAAAATTCTTCATTTTCATCATCATTTAAAGTCAACAAAAAGTCAGCCACTTCTTCCACCCGGTTTTTAGGTTCTTTTAATAACTCAAATTCACTAATCAACTTCTGATAATCCTCGTGGCCGGGTGTTCTGCTGGAAGGTTTGGGATGTGCGCGGCCATGACAATTCAAACAACTTGTTTCATTTGATTTAAAATCTTCACGCAGTGGTTCATGCATTTCAACTGCCAAATAACCGGAAGCATTTTCATGACAATTCAAACAATTTTGATTATTAAACCCACCTCGATAACGGATTGGCTCATGGTACGTTCGCGTAATGTATCGCATAAGGTGGCGGTACCCGTCCGTTTTGGCCTTCAGGGTGCCATTAAAGCCATAATCGGCATGACAGGCATAGCATTGATCTTTGGCTATCCAGTTGTTTTTATAATGCCTTGCAGCCAACGTCATGCTTGCAGGGTTTTGCATATCATTCGTAAAAGGTTTCATAACGTGGCAATTCTGACAGGAACCTATGGTTTTGCTCGTCTCAAAAACATGATAGTTGGCCAGGAAAGCAACGCCAAAAGGAATAATTATTACTCCGAAAAGGATCACTTTTTTAACCTTGCTATCTAAAATGCCCCTCTTACGGATTAAATAAATGATCAGGGCAAAATCAATAATTACAAGAACAGTTGTCAGTATCTTGACCAGGTCTTTGGTTTCTTCAATCATAGCTTTTCTAGTTTAGTAGCTTTCTTCACCGAAACAGCTGTAATTTTATATTCGGGTTCTTTTGATACCGGATCATAATTGTCGGCCACAACCAGGTTTACCAAAAACTGGCTGTCGTAAAATGAGGCGAACATAGTGCCTCTGGTTTCATTTTCCGATAATTTGAGTTGCCCTGTTATGGTTCCATATTGGCTTGTTACCTCCACCAGGTCACCATCTTCAAGGTCCATCATAGCAGCATCTACAGGGTTCATAATAAAATGTGCCCGACCACTTCCTTCCCGAAGATCAGGAATTTTATCCGTCATGGTTCCTGTATGCCATTGTTCTACCACCCTACCGGTAGTCAAATATATTGGCGCTTCTTCACTCAGTTGCTCATTAGAAGGGATATAAGGCCTAAGGAATACCACTGCTCTTTTATCGGGTTTGCCATAAAACTCAACATCCTTTCCTTCTGGTACAAAAGGGTCTTCACTAGTAAATCTTCGTACAGTGCCCGGGTGGTCAGTAGTTGGGCAAGGCCATTGCAAGCCTCTCAATTCTTTTAATCTTTCGCGGGTCATACCTTCGAAGTTATAATAGCTCGATGCTGATATTTTCCTGTATTCTTCCCAACATTCTGACGGGGTTTTATAGGCAATCAAATCGCCATATCCCATTCGATTGGCAAAATCCACCAAAATGTCAAAATCACTTCTGGCCTCTCCCGGCGGGTCGATCATTTTTTCAATAAGCTGGTACCTACGTTCCGACTGGCCATAAACACCTTCTTTTTCTGCCCAAAGGGCCGCAGGCAGTAAGATATCTGCATATTGGGCTGTTTCGGAATTTTCGAAAATCTCTGCTACCACCAAAAAGCATTTTTCCATTGCCGGGCGTACTTCACCAAGGTTGGGCATCGATTGTGCTGGATTGGTGCACATGATCAGTGCTGCCTTAACTTTTTCATCACCCATGGCCTTGAATAAATTTACGGCGTCATACCCTGGGTTAGGAGCAATACTACCTTCGGGCACATTCCAGAGTTCTTCCATTTCCCGTCTATGCTTTTCATTGGCTACTAAACGGCCATTGGGTAAAATATGTGATAAAGAACCTGTATCGCGTACGCCTCCACAGGCATTGCTCTGACCGGTAAGTGATAGTGGGGTAGCGCCGGGTCGACAGATATGACCTGTGATCAGGTGGAGGTTATTTAAAGTATTGTTCAGAAAAACCCCCTGGCTTCGTTGGTTGATGCCCATGGTCCACATGGACATAGTGGCTTTCGAATTGGCAAATAAATAGGCCACTTCTTCTATTTGACGTTTCGTAATCCCGAGTGTATCTGCTACTTTTTTCGGTGCATAATCTTCCAGGAACCTGGCGAAGTCTTCGTAGGCCACCGTTTCTTTGCCATCGACAAACTTTACATGCTTTCTGATAAAATCTTTGTCGATCCATCCATTGCGGACGAACTCATATGCCATAGCATTCAACAATAACATATCCGTTCCCGGAATAACCGGAAGATGGATGTCGGCATGTCTTGCCGTCATTGTCCTTCGTGGGTCTACAACAATAATTTTGGTTTCAGGATGCACCTTTTTACGTATCATTATGCGTTCCCAGAGTGGTGGGTGACATTCGTAGGTGTTTGAACCTATCAGGAAAAAACAATCGGCATGATCGATGTCTTCATAAGCTCCGGGAGGTTCGTCCTTGCCAAATGTTTGAGTATAACCAACAGCCGCCGAGGCCATACAAAGTCGTGGGTTACCATCTACATTATTGGTTCCAAATCCGGCTTTGAATAGTTTGTTGGCTGTGTAGCTCTCTTCGATGTATAGTTGCCCAGAGCCGTAAAAGGCAACGCTATCAGGGCCGTTTTCCTCAATGGAGCTTTGAAATTTCCCGGTCATCAGCTGCATGGCTTCTTCCCAGCTGACTTCTACAAACCGGCCATTTTTTTTAATCTTTGGTTGGCTTAGCCTGTTTGGTAATTTGGTTAATTCCGCCAATTTTGAGCCTTTTATACAAATCACCCCTTTGTTATGTGCTTCCACGTCGCCACGTATTCTCACTACGTCTCCGTCGCGTTTTCCAACCATTACCCCACAACCGGTACCACAGTAGCGGCATACTGATTTATGCCATGAAGCCACTGGTCCTTCATCAACTATAAGTTCGGTAATGCCCCAGCCGCTCAGCGCCATTGCCCCAACGGCTACACCGCCTCCAGCGAACTTCACGAAATCCCTTCTGTTCAGTCTCTTGTCGTCTTCCTTCATTTTTGATTTAATTAGGGTTTAACACGAAATTGTTCAGTACTATTTCAGCTCTGAAGTAGCATAATTTACCTTCTTCATATCGTATTGAGGCCACTCTGATTCTCTCTTTTCGGCCTGTTCAAGCCATTCGGGCACTACTTCTTTCAGAAATTCAGCCTTTTCGGAATTCAACTTCTCCATTGGCAGCCCGATGTACTCCTGTGCTTTGGCTTTGGTGGAAATATCGGGGATAGGTACTTCTTCATTGAATCCTAAACCAGCCAAGAGACGTGCCAGTTTTATCCGGCTTTCCTGGGCAATTTCAATTCCAGTACCAATAACACGCAGTATTTCAACAGGCGAATGGAAAGCAGCGCCATGTGCAGCGGCGGCATAATCCCATCGCCACTGGGCATGTCTAATGTCCATCAAAATGTCATGCATTTGTTCCTCGGTGGCTCCTTTATCCCAGGCAAATTTTGCTTCTATATGAGCCCTTGCAAGTAAGTCTTCCAGAATTCCACGATCTGAAATGACTCGATCCATGTTGTCGGTCACATTTTGAATAAGTTCTTTTTCACTTTCTCTATGGCATACCTGGCAGCTGTTGGCTATGTTATTCAACGGACTTTGGATTTTGTGGTCAGTGAATTTAACACCTCCTACCGTTTTATAAGGCATATGGCAATCAGCGCAGGAAACACCGCGTTTTGCATGTATGCCTGTTGTATAAGTTTCGTACCCGGGGTGCTGTGCTTTGATCATTGGCGCTTTACTCAAGGCATGCGTCCAGTCGTTAAATCCCAAATCATCAAAATATTTTTCCATATCCTCCGCTTTCATCCCGTTGTCCCAGGGGAAAGTGAGGTATGGAACACCCTTATGAGGTTTTTCTTTATTGAAATAATATTCCACATGGCATTGCGCACAAACCAGAGACCGCATTTCCTGATGGGTTGATTTATTGATGTCTTTACCCATACGTTCGAAGGCTTCGATAAGTGCTGGGCGAGTGATGCGAAGGTCCATGGTTTCTTCGTCATGGCAATCCGCACATCCGATCGGATTTACCACTTCTTCCCCATGGCGGGCCCATTTTCCGGAATAAAAATCTGTGGCGCCTATCTGTGACATCAAACGAGGAACATCAGGGCCTTTACATGTCCAGCAAGTTGCCGGCATTGGGCCATCATCAGGGCCTATAGGCGCTCCTGTTCGTAAGGTGTTGTGAATATCTTCTATGGCATAGTAATGTCCCCTGGCCTGGTTATAATCTTTAGCAAATCCGTATCCGGCCCAAAGGATCACCAGATTAGGGTAGCGCTCCAGCATATCTATCAAAACACTGCCATTGTGTTTACTTCGAAAACTAGTATCTGAGGTCTCCAGGTAGGTTTGGTATTCAAGGGGATAATTTATGCCCCATACCGCATTTCTTGGTTCATAGGTCTTTATATCAATTTTTTTCTGATTTTCATCGAGGTACAATGCCTCTGTTCTTCTTTCCATTATATTAGAGGTAAGCAGGCCGATAAGAAATACGACAATAATGGTAATAAAGAAAAGCAACCAGCCCAGCCAGGGCCTTTTTTCAATGGTTTCACGTAGGGTGCTCATATGTATTTGGTTTTCCTATTCTTCTTTATTCATGTTTTTTATCCAATCTGGTACCGGACTTTTTAAAAGGGGCGCCCTGGCATAAGGAGTAGAAGACAAACTTCTTACACGCCCATGCGGAGTTTGTCGGTGACACTCCCAGCACAATTTTCCTTCGCCGTGCAAGGCGTCCTCGTAACTGACGGTAGATAGCTGTACGTTTTGATTGGCATTGATATGACAACTCTTGCAATTCTGTTGAACCACTTTTATTCCATCTTCCCGCATTTGAATAACCTGAGGTTCTGCTCTTAATGTAAAAATTGCCGCATGTCGTAAGCCATCTTCTGCCTTGAACATATATTTGGCCAGAAAATTATTTTGTGGAACATGGCAATCGTTACAGGTGGCTACATTTCGGTGTGAACTATGTTGCCAGGAAGCGAAATTGGGCTGCATCACATGACAATTGACACAGGTCCTGGGATCATCTGAAAGGTAGGAAACTGCATTTGACACATACATGGCATAGCAGAAAAGACCAATAAAAACAGCAAGCACGAAATTTACCGGCCAAAGCCATTTTTTAGGTGGTTTCAGGTAATTGAAAATTTTTTTTATCTGCATAATGCGCCTTTCAGAAAAATTTCACTGAAAAGAGTGAATTTGTTCCTTTTCCTTTAATTTAAGAAATTACAATCCCAAGAAAAAACATAATGGTGCTTTCTGTATGAAAAAACCCCAAATAATAGCTTTGATACTTATCGCAATAGCTACTTCATTCTTTGTTTTAAACCTCGACAGCGGTGGTTCCTATGGTAGTTTTACCCAAGCCAAAAACAAACCAGATAATGAATTTACCGTAGCTGGAGAACTGAACCAGAACAAGCAAATTGTATATTCACCAAAAGTAAATGCCAATTATTTTTCTTTTTTCATGCACGACAAAAAGGGCAACGAGATGCAGGTGATACTCAATGAACCTATGCCGCAGGATTTTGAAAAATCTGAAGAAATTGTGGTAAAAGGCCGGTTTAGAGAAGGGAAATTTTATGCACACACCATTCTTCTGAAATGTCCCTCAAAATATAAAGAAAACAATGCAATAGAGGCCTGATGGAGTATATCGGAGAACATACTTTTTTAGCTAGATTTGGACATATTACGATTATTTCGGCCTTTGTTTGTGCGCTTTTTGCATGCATTGTTTTAATCAAATCTGTTCTAAGTAATAAAAAGGTTGAAGCCGAATCTTTTAAGCAATTCTCAAAAGGATTCATATTGGCACATGCCGGCCTGGCTTTTTGAGCATCACTTCTTCTGATGTACCTTATTTTCCAACACTATTTCGAATTCGAATATGTTTGGAAGTATTCCAACAAAAGCATGCCACCGGTTTACTTGTTGGCGAGTTTTTGGAGCGGTCAGCAAGGCAGCTTTTTGTTGTGGATCATTTGGACGGCGCTTATTATCCTCATTATACAACAAAAGCATATTAAACTAAAATCCGAGGTATTGATCATCTTGCTTTTCGTACAGGTTTGGCTCCTTTCTATGCTGCTTGGGGTTTACCTGGGCAATGTAAAAATTGGGTATAGCCCTTTTACGCTTATCCGTGAATTACCGGAAAACGTCATTTTGCCATGGGCCTCATTAAATGATTATTTACAAAAAATAGAAGCATTTCAAGATGGCAATGGCCTGAACCCTTTATTGCAGAATTACTGGATGGCCATCCATCCACCGGCGCTATTTGCAGGTTTTGCATTGTGTTCGGCGCCCTTTTCATTTGCGCTTGCAGGCGCCTGGCGCAAGTCAAAGGATTGGCCCAAACCCTGTTTGCCATGGACTGTTTTGGCGGTAACTGTACTAGGTATCGGGATTTTAATGGGTGGCGCATGGGCTTACGAGGCGTTGAGTTTTGGGGGCTTCTGGGCCTGGGATCCGGTTGAAAATGCATCACTGGTACCATGGATTGTGTTATTGGCAGCACTTCACATGATGATTGTTCATCGAAAAAAGGGCCAATATCGCTTACTGACCCTTTTGTTGAGCGCTATGGCTTTCTTATTGGCGCTTTATTCGACATTTCTAACCAGAAGTGGCGTACTGGGTGAAAGTTCGGTCCATTCTTTTACTGACAATGGTTTAATGGTCCAGCTTTTCCTGTTTTTAATAACACTCGAATACCTGGCCGTTCATTTAATGATAAATGCTGGTTTAAAGAAAGCAAAAGCGCTCGTTCTTATTATAATCTCAGTGGCATTCTTATTAGCAACACCATTGAATATAATCGTACTTGCCTATTTTCTTTCCGATATTGTTTTACTGCTTATTTCGGCTTCTTTGTCGAAGACCGGTAGGCATGAAGAAGCATTTTGGAGCAGGGAATTTTGGATTTTTCTGGCCACTTTGGTTCTGGTTCTTTCTGCAATTCAAATTAGCATCAGTACTTCTATACCGGTCATCAACAAACTGATCGGCACTAATATGGATGCCTTCACCAACCTTGATTTGCGCAATGCATTTTATAAAACCTGGCAGCTTCCTTTGGCAACGGCGCTTCTGTTGCTTTTAACCGGAAGTCTTTGGCTCTCCTTTGGTAATACGAATACTTCAAAGTTTCTTAAAAAATATCTTCTGGCAATTCTGGCTGGTGGTTTTCTGGCTCTCACACTTATTTTAATTATGGGAAACATCGCTGAATACGATTGGTCGGAAATTATTTTTGCCACTATTGCCGGAGCGGCCATATCAGGCAACTTTCTTTTTTTATGGCAGAAAAAGAAGTCGGGAGCCTTAAAAAAGGTTGGGGCGCCCATTGCACATGCTGGATTTGGTTTGATTATGCTCGGCGCTGTGTTATCAACAGGTGGTTCTTTTTCCATTTCGGAAAATACAGAGGGTTTCGATGTGGCCATGCTTGACGAGAAATTCAAAAACAATGAAAATATTATTCTCGAAAAAGAGCGAAAAATACCTATGGAAAGGTTCAAAGTAACGTATTTGGGTAAAAAGCAGCGAGGTGTAAATATTTTCTATCAGATCAATTATCTGGATACGGTAAACCAGAAACAGTTTAAGCTGGAGCCATTTGTACAGTTGAATGAACGATTCGGTAATGTACCCGAGCCCGATACCCGACATTTTTGGAATTACGATCTCTTTACTCATGTCAAATGGGCCGATCTGGAAACGAATGATCAGGATGATTTTATGAATGAGAGTCTGCGCAAGCTAAAGGTCGGAAGCGCTGTTCAACATGAAAATATTGAAGTCGAGTTAAAAAATATCTATCTGACTGATAAATCTGATATTCAAACGGCCAAAAATATCTTTGGGAATGTCGTCGTTGCAGATGTTGTCGTAACTGAGCATCAGTTACAAGGTGGGACCAATATCCATTCTTTTGAACTTCTTTATTCTTTTGATGAACAGGGCCGTGTAAAAGCGCCGGAAAAACTGGTTCAGGATCTGGGCACAAAATTTAGAATAAACCGAATTTTACAGGAAAAGGGATCAGTAGAAATAGGTATCCGTGAAAAGGAATATCTGGTTATGTCTGCCGAGGTTTTTCCCTATATCAATATTTTATGGATAGGTTGTGTGGTAATGGCTCTAGGGGGATTTGTATCTTTCTACGAAAGAAAATACAGGGCCTGGGCCTGAAATGCCAACTATTCACCGGGCCCAATATTTATAATTCTTTGGTCAGTAGTGTTGGCTTGAATTGAAACATAAACCATGCCCAGTTTTGTGTGGCCGATTTATTTCCCGAATTATTTTTTACAGCGATAAGCCCATCAGAAGCAAATAACTGTGAATAACCAATCCATAATTTTGCATCTGGAGCAAAACTGTGGATAAAAACAAGATCAAGCTCTGACCCCAAACTATTATCTATGTTCTCTGTTAAATTTTCCGGATTGTATAATTCAACGGGGCTTCTGAAATAATGCAGATCACCTTTCAAGATTGACTTTTCAGACAACTTAAAATTAGTTTTTAAAAATACATCGAATAATCCGGTGACACCATTGCCTTGGGAGTGAGGGTTTCCCACATAGAAATGGTCCATAAAGCCATAAAATTTATGGTTTGTGCCATATAGAGGGTTAAAGGAGTGATCATCGGTATCATCAATACTTGAACCGGAAACATAATCGAAGCCTATAGTCACGGGAGTGATATCCGTTGGCATAGTGGCAGAAAGCGAAATCAGAAAAGCGCTGACATTCCGGTCGTTTTGATTTTTTCCGCCCTGGTAATAAAACTCACCTCCAAGGGTTGCTTGTCCAATAGACCAGGTAGAAAATAAACCATATGTTTGCCGGTATGCAACAGTTGTGTCCTGTGTTTGTCTACCATCGTTGTGAAATAAAATTGAATACTGAACTAGATCTGTTTCGTTGTGAAACCAGACATATTGCATGGTTTTGTAGTTGTTCACTCCGAAGTATTCCGTCCCGGAAAGCTTTGCAGGTTCAAAGACATTCTGGTTAAAAGCTGCTCCTGCATGGATTTGAAATTTGGTATCATCCTGATATTGTATCAATAGAGCATCGTGGCTACGGCCTTGTTGTGCCCAGTCAAGATCACCAAGAAAACGGGCATTGTCGTAGTCCAATGCCTGACGGCCCGCTTTCAACCACCAATTTCCCGCAAAATTATACCTGGCCCAGGCTTCATAAAAGTTCGTAAGTGTTGGGTCTTGTTTATAAATTTGGTCAACGGCGCCCCAAATCCTTACGTCCTGAAGTGCCATATGCAATTCAAATCTATCTCTTAAGTAATTCACATATAACCTCGATCGCTGCTCTACAAAAAATGCCGGATCCATATCTTTCTCCCTTGGAGCTTTAAATCCATTTCTAAATTCTGCACGAGGTCGAATTTCAGCTTTGATATCTATCTGTGCTAGTGAAAACAATGGTGAAATCAGAAGGATAAGGGTAAAAAGTAAACTGCAAATATTATTTAACATAACTCAGAAAGGGTTTGGTTAAGAAGGAAGTTAACAAAAAGAATAAAGAATAGAAGAGGATATATTTAAAAAATCGGGCATAAAAAAAGGCTGTCCGATAACAGAAAGCCTTAAACAGATCAATTTTATGTTTTTATTTCACATACATTACGCTTTTTACGGCATCGATGGTACGTTTTACATTTGGTAAAACAGCTTCTATTAATGTTGGTGCACCTGTTTTCCTCGCTGGGACACCCAAGTCAGATCAAGTCAAAAAGTCGGACCAGGTATTTCTGTTCATCACTATTAATGATGGTCTTTTCTATAGTTTGATTCGATTCCTTCAGGCTGACCTTGATGTTAAAAATGGTTTTGGCAATGTCTATGGCCTTTTCAGCACTAATGCTTGCATTCTTACTATAAAGTTGTCGTTCAAGTTCTTTATAAACCTTGTATGCGGCAAACGAAAGGCATATATGCGCTTCAATTCTTCTTTGTACACGATGGTATATTGGCCTGATCTTTAAGTCATGCTTTGAAATCCTGAAGGCTTTTTCAATTTTCCACAGTTGCCGATAGCTGTCCATTACCTGTTGCACAGATAATGACTTGTCATTGGTTTGATATC
>DNTA01000247.1 GCA_003500135.1 Cytophagales bacterium
AACCATTGCAAACCTCCTAAAAGAAAAAAAAGGCCGGGATGGCGGACTCAATCCCAGCGGTACCATTAATCCCAAATTCAGCTGTAGAGCAGAATTTGCCCAATGGGCCGACGAAAACCCGGTTTTGTCGGGATTAACCCTGACAAAACCGCCTTATATTGGCGGTTTTCGTCATTTGGCAATAGAAAATTTAATTTAAAACCCGAAAATTTTCTATTGCAAAATCCGGGTTTATTTCACTGGTTCCACATCAAATACAAAATATTTCGTATCGCCCCACCATGGGAAGGTAACAAATTTTTCGCGGTAATACAGTTTCACGCGCTCACCTTTTATAATGGCATTATCAATTTTAGCCAGTACGCTGTCGGCTGAATGCCTCACGGTATACTCCCAGGTGGTTGGAATGGCACCTTGTGCGCTGCTGGTGAGTCCTCCAAGGTTCATTTCGCCTTCATAGGTTTTAAAAACCACTCCTTTCTTGCTTATTTTCATGGGTACACCGACGCGATATCCCTCACTTTTGTGTGAAAACAATAAAAAGGCGAGAATAGCGAGGCCTATAATCACTATCAAAGCCCCTATTCTTTTGACATACATCATAAATTTCTGCATGGTTATTTTATATGTTTTGAATTGAGTCAGTTTTTATTTCTTCTTTCTGGATGTCTGGGTTTTTGGTTTTTTTCTCAACCACTTTTTTAAGATTGTTCAAACCCTTATCAAAGTCTTCCTCGACCATACCTGGCATCACCCAGTTGATCATAATACGCGCAAAAAGATCATTTTCTGCATCCATGTGTAGTGACCAGGAAACAAGTGACTTTCCATTACTTTCTTCAAATGTCCACTCACCGTTCACGGTACCCTGCTCACCAAAGTCTATTTGTGTGCGTATAATTTCGTTTTGGCGTGAAACTGTGATTCCCATATGGCCTTTGCCCGCTTTTGGACCTTCCCAGCTATACGACCCTCCTTCCCCAATTGTTTTTACCCCGTAATCGATCTTCATTTCAGGGTCTTCCAAATGCCATGTAGACCACAACTCCCAGTTTTTTAAGTCATTTACATACGGAAAAACCGTTTCAACCGGGCGATCTATGCTGATATTTCGGGTAATCACCACCTTGGAAGGCAATATGGCGCCTATAGCAGCAAGGATTACGATTATTCCCACAATGACCAGACCGATAATGGTCAGGATTTTACGAGCTTTCATGTTGAATCCAGGTTGTTTTGTAAATCAATATTCGAAAATTATAGGTGAGTTGAAAGTGTTTTGAGCAAAACTAATCAAAAAATAGATGTACGGTTTATTAAATTCTGTGTAGGTGTTCTTTTCCCGATAATGTAATCTTCCATGATAGTTTTGCCGAATGACAATTTTATTAAATTGGCGGTATGTGGACCGCATATTTGTTTATCGCCATTTTTGGAGTTTCAAGTTACCTGTTAAAAAAACTGACATTGTCCGGTTCTATTGCCGGCAGCATTCTGGCAGGTCTATTATACCATGCATTTTCATGGGCCGGGCTCATAATCCTAATCACTTTTTTTGTATTCGCCAACCTTGCTACAAGGTGGAAAAGGAATACCAAAAGAAGGCTTCCGGGCGCTGAAATGGAGGAAGGGATAAGAAGCTGGCCCAATGTGCTGGGAAATGGCGGAATAGCGGGTATCCTGGCAATTGTTGCTGCTTTATGGCCGCAATACCGTGATTTATGCATGGTGATGGCCGCATCTGCCTTTGCCACCGCTTGTTCCGATACGTTATCTTCAGAATTAGGAAACATTTATGGCAAGCGTTTTATTTATGTGCTGGGTGGAAAAGGTATTAGGGGAAATAATGGTGTAATTAGCCCCGAAGGCACGGCTTTCGGATTTTTAGGGGCCTTATTAGTTGCTATAAGTATTTATCCATTTATGAATACCTTACAAACTGTGGTAATCATTACAATAGCCGGGTTTGCAGGGAATCTAACTGACACCTTTCTAGGGGCGATTCTTGAAAACAAAGGCATCATTAATAACCACCAGGTAAATGCTCTGGCTACAGCATCTGGGGCAATTCTTGGCGCCTTATTGCATATCTTTTAGGTCCTAAGCTTCGTTCAGGCCCTTTTTATCTGCAAACCACCCCTGAATTTCGGGCAAATCCTTTTGATAATCACCACTTGGCCAATAGGGCTCATCACGAAATATTACTGATTTGGTTGCATAATCCAATCCGGCGAATACGAGAGGGATTTTGGCCAGTGTAGCAATGTGATAAAACCCGGATTTCCATTTGGTGACCTGTTTCCGGGTGCCCTCCGGGGTGATGGCGATGACAAACTCAGAATGTTGATTAAATATCTCGGCCACGGCTTCGACCATGTTAGAGCTTTTGGACCTATCGACCGGATATCCACCTAATAGACGAAATAACCAGCCCAAAGGAGGTAGAAAAAGCTGTTTCTTAGCCAAATACCTCGATTTAAACCCAACCACTCCCCGTGTGAAAACCCCTAATAAGAAATCCCAGTTGGAGGTGTGGGGCGCCACAACGATGATATATTTTTTTAATCCCTCTTTGGGAGCACCAATAATGCGCCAGCCCGCCAGGGTGCAAAAGATAAATTTGTATATCGCTTTTTTCATTTCCTATACGGCTGTGGAATGGCAATATGATACATTTTATATAATTGCGCTATTAAAAATAAGATTTAATCTCGTGCTAATCGCATGAGTAATATGAAATCGATCATGGCATGTGCTGTTATGGCCGAAATAATGCCTATTTCTTCCGTCATTACGCCCAACAGTCCTATTGCTAACACCATGAATAACCCATATGCCGTTAAAGGTCTGTTAAACGGATTGATGTAGCCATGAAGCAGAACAAATAAAAAAGAAGTCAGGGCAATACCTAAATATGGCTGTATGGCGCCCCGAAAAAACATTTCCTCACCTATACCGGCACATATACTGATCCAGAAGATATCAAATAAGGACAAATTGAAGGATTTAAACAACTCACCAAAAAATGCATTTACCTTTTTGAGGTATGGCATCTGTATGATCCAAAGCGCAATACTTGCCAACAACCAACCTACTAACAAACCTATTAAAAGTTGCTGCCACCATACCCATCCCTGTGAAAGAAATCGAATGGCGCTAACTCCCCTCGACCAGGGGACAATAAGCAAGCCTAAACCGCCCATTACGAGCAAGGTTGCCGTGGCCAAAATAAGTAGCGTGCGTTTAGTCATGATGGTAAACAATCATCGGCAGAATGATCAAATATTATCAATTGGGGAAAATGCATTTCATCTAGTTGTATAATATTGTAAGATTGACCAAAAACTTTCAAAGACACAAATCTCTTATCATTTTGATTTAATTTCCTAATTCAGTACCAAATTCTTAAATTAACCCAATACCCTTCGCGACTATACGCCAAAAAGTATTAGTTTTGCAGGAAATTTCATAAAAAATCAACATTCATATGCCAGGAACAGAATTATTCGGTGCAGAAGAGAAAAAAGAAGTGATGGATGTGCTGGAAACAGGCATCCTTTTTCGATATAATCATGATAATCTGAGAAACGGCCACTGGAAGGCTAAAACATTAGAAAAGGAGCTGGCACAGTTTTGCGGATCAAAATATGCCCATGCGGTATCCAGTGGATCAACTGCGGTAGCTACAGCTATGGCAGCTGCCGGAATTGGTGCTGGCGATGAGGTGATCGTCCCTCCTTTTACCTTCTTAGCTACTATAGAAGGAGCCCTTCTCGGCGGAGCGCTTCCTGTTTTTGCTGAAATAGATGAAACACTTTGTATCAGCCCGGAGGGTATTAAGGCAGCCATTACACCAAAAACGAAGGCGGTTGTACTCGTTCATATGCTGGGTGGAATGGCCCGCATTGACGAGATTGTTGATATTTGTAAGGAACACAATCTGATTTTGATAGAAGACACAGCTCAGGCATTAGGAGGCTCATTTAAAGGCAAAATGCTGGGGACCTTCGGTCAGGTTGGGTGCTTTTCATTCGATTTCTTTAAAATCATTACGGCAGGTGAAGGTGGTGCGCTGATCACCGATGACAAGCAGATCTACGATAATGCCCACATGTTCTCAGACCACGGGCACGATCATATTGGTGATAACCGCGGCGCTGAACAACATCCTATCCTGGGTTTTAACTACCGTATTGGTGAACTTAATGCCGCCGTAGGTCTGGCACAGCTTAGAAAAATTGAATATATCCTGGCAAGGCAACGTGCCAATAAAAAGAAGATCAAGGACATGTTGAAGCAGTTTCCGGAAATCACCTTCCGCAATCTGCCCGATGAAAATGGAGACACCGCCACTTTTCTCAATTTCTTCTTAAAAGATGAGGCAACCGCCAGACGCGTGCATGAAGCGATGAGCGCTGCTTCACTAGGATCAGCTTATTGGTACGACAATAACTTCCACTATATCAAAAACTGGGACCACCTCAAGAATATGAATACGATTGCCAAATTGCCAATCGAAATGATGGAAGCTCCTCAGGACTATAAAAACCTTAAGTTGCCAAAGTCTGATGAGGTACTAAGCAGAATGGTATGCTTCTTAATAAAAGTGAACTGGACTGAGGAAGAGCTCGACAGCTATGTGGCAAAAATCGAACAAGTATTAAAAGAAGTGCTGTAAAAGCACGCATTGATATTACTCCAAGATGTTTAAAAACTTTAAAAGTGTAACCAAAACGGCTTATGGAAGAGGTAGTTTCGATAAGCTTGATGAAATATTGGAAGAAAAGCGCCCTACTCCTGATGCTTGTATGGTATTTCTGGTAGATGATGTTTTTCAAAGCAAACCAGGTGTAAAAGACCGAATCCCGGTGCGTGGCAATGATGTTCTTCTATGGATCAATGTAGCTAAAGAACCTACAACAGAGCAGGTGGATAAAATCCGCGACGATGTGCTACGTGATAAAGGCCTGCCCGCAGGTATAATTGGTATCGGTGGCGGAAGCGTAATGGATTTAGCCAAAGCCACATCGCTTATGTTCACTAATGAAGGATCTTCTACCCTTTATCAGGGACTTAATCTGGTCAAAAAGCCTGGAATTTACCACGTGGGTGTTCCTACTATTTCCGGTACCGGCGCTGAAGTGTCAATGACAGCTGTTTTGACAGGGCCCACAAAAAAACTGGGCCTTAAATGCGATTGGACCGTATTTGATCAAATCGTACTGGACCCCGACCTTTTGGACGGTGTCGATCGAAATCAGTGGTTTTACACAGGCATGGACTGTTACATACACTGTGTGGAATCAATGACGGGCACACAAAAGAACACCTTCAGTGAAGCCTATGGTTGGAAAGCCCTGGAATTATGTAAAGAGGTATTTCTCGATAGTGATAATGGGCGGTCAAAAGAAAACGAGGAAAAGCTAATGGTCGCTTCTTACATGGGAGGACTGAGCCTTACCTATTCAGAAGTGGGTGTTTGTCACGCCCTCTCCTATGGATTGTCCAAAATTTTTGACATTCACCATGGTATAGCCAACTGCATAGCTTTCAATCAATTGAAAGATGTGTATGGTGATTTTGTGGATGAATTCCATACCATGGTGGAAAAGCACAAGATCGATATCCCAAAAAACCTATCAGCCCAGTGGAATGAAGAAGATATTGATGCAATGGCAGAGGTAGCAATCAAACTGGAACATATGTGGAACCATGCATTCGGCGCCAATTGGAAAAAGGTGTTGGATAAGGACCGCATAAAGGGTTGGTATCGAAAAATGTAATTAAGATCAATGGAAAAGAAAATAGTAAAAGTAGGTGATATTATTTGTGGAAGTGATGAGCTTTTTCTGATCTCCGGTCCATGCGTTATCGAAGAAGAATCGACCATGATGAAAACGGCCGAAATGCTAAAGGAGGTTTCGGAGCGCATGAATATCCCGGTCATATATAAATCATCATTTCAAAAAGACAACAGAAGCTCCGTGGAGTATTATACGGGCCCGGGGCTGGATGAAGGCCTGAAACTACTCCAAAAAGTAAAGGAACAATTTGGCTTCCCCATTCTTTCAGATGTACACTACCCCGATCAGGTGGATGCTTCAGCTGAGGTATTGGATGTAATTCAGATACCGGCTTATCTTGTAATGCAAACAACACTTGTTACCGCAGCAGCTAAAACAGGCAAGGTGGTAAACCTGAAGCACGGACAATTTCTGGCTCCTGAAAATATGGCAAAGCCTGCACAAAAATGTGTGGATAGTGGTAATGATCAGATCATTCTGACTGAACGCGGTTATACGTTTGGATACAACGATCTGATTGTAGACCCCAGGAGTTTTTACCACATGCGACAAATTGGTTATCCTGTGGTTTTTGATATCACCCACTCCATTCGCAAATACGGCATTCCTTCGGCTGACCCAAGTGGTGGCGCCAAGGAGTTTTTACCCACTTTATCAAGAGCAGGGGTGGCTGCGGGTGTTGATGGTGTGTTTATTGAAACACATCCAGAACCCGAAAAGGCCCTTTGCGATGCCGCCAGCCAACTTTGTGTTTACGATTTGGAGGAGTTTTTAAAACCCCTGATAGAAATTCATAACTTAGAGGTTCAGTACCGATAAATAGAAGAGAAAAGACTAACTTATTAATAGTAGACAATGGAATTATATTTAGATTCTGCTGATTTAAACGAAATTGAAAAAGCCTTTGAAGTAGGTTTTTTGAATGGTCTTACGACCACCCCAACGTTCATGCATCGACATGGTGTGACCGATATTGATGCTCTAATACTCAAACTTGCCGACATTGTACCTGTGCTGCAGGTTGAAGCGTTGGGAGAAAATGCAGAAGATATCGTAAAGGAGGCCGACCGATTACTGGAACTGGGCCTGAGCAAAGAAAAAACCGTATTTAAAATACCGGTTTCAATGGAAGGTGTAAAAGCATGTAATGAACTTAGTAAAAAAGGCATCATGGTCAATGTGCACCTTGTGTATACCTTACAGCAAGCCTACATGGCAATGCATGCCGGCGCCGCTTATGTGTGCCCGTTAGTTGGTCGACTTCAGGACCAGGGACATGATGCCCTGGGATTGGTGGAACAATGTGTGGATTCCGTAGACCGTTATGGTTACGGTTCAAAGATCATGTTCTCATCGGTCAGGCACCCTGAGCATGTGAGAAATGCCCTGAATATTGGTGTGCATACGATCACAGTGCCCTACAAGATCCTCAATATGCTGACCGAAAATAATTTCACAAAACTCGGCACAGAACAGTTCTTTGAGCATACGCGTCTCATGACGGTAAAAGTCAAAGATGCCATTAACACACACAATAATCCTATTGTTACTTATGATGACACCCTGGGCGAGGCCATATTCAAAATGACGCAATCCGGGTACGGGTGTGTTAGTGTTGTGGATAACAATGGTTCACTGGCTGGCGCTTTTACTGATGGTGACTTGCGAAGAATGATTGCCAATGGAGAAGGTAGTATTGCCATGCAAAAGAAAATGTCGGAGATCAAGTACAACAAGCCAATAACAATCGAATCAACGGCTCTGCTGAACGATGCGAACACCCTTTTACATGAAAAAGGTGTGGACACTTTAATCGTTACGGAAAAGGATAAAGTGGTAGGTATTCTTGATATTCAGGATTTGTAGTCAAAAACTTAATATTTAACTTGAAAACCACCTTTTCCAAGGTGGTTTTTTTATTTTTACAAAATGTTAAATCCAGAAAGAGTATTCCGCGATTTGGGCGGACAATTCGTAGCCAGCCCCCAACAATTGGTTGAAAAAATTTCAAAAATTAAAGTGTTTTTGTTCGATTGGGACGGCGTATTTAACGCCGGTTACAAAGGAGAAGGTGCAACAAGTTTATATTCAGAGACCGACTCTATGGGAACCAACCTGATGCGTTTCGGCAAATATTTGCAGAACGGAAAAATCCCCTTCACCGCGATCATCACCGGCGAACAAAACGAAAGCGCTTTTAAACTGGCAAGAAGAGAACATTTTAATGCTGTCTTTTTCAAAGTTAAAAATAAAAGGCTTGCCCTTTCTTATCTTGGGAAAGTTCAGGGAATAAAGCCGGAAGAAGTGTGTTTTTTCTTTGATGATGTTCTCGATATGGCTATTGCCAAAGAGGTAGGGCTGAGGGTTATGATCCACCGAAATTCAAGTCCGTTATTCACCGGTTTTGTGCGTGAAAATCAATTTGCGGATTATATCACTGCCTATAGCGGTTCACAAAATGGGCTCCGGGAAGCTTCAGAAGTTATCATGTCCTTCTCCGAGGTCTTTGATCGCGCATTGGATGAACGCATTAATTATTCCGATAATTATCAGCAATACATTCACTTGCGCAATGCGCAATCAACCAGTTTCTTTACGCAAGAGGACAATCAGATAATTGATCATTTATAAAATTGAACAAAATTAAGAAAGAGCTCAAAAATAAAATTAGAGCTCTTCCCTTTTTTTATGATAATCCGGAAATAATCCCATGATCATCTATATCTATCCCCTCTGCCGCCGGAGTAGAAGGTAAACCCGGCATCCGTAGTATTGTGCCCGCAATTGGAATAAGAAAACCAGCGCCTGCAGCTATTTCAAATTCCCTGATATGAATGTCAAAATTCTCGGGCCTGCCAAGTAACTTTTCATCATCGGAAAGCGACTTTTGCGTTTTGGCGATGCAAATTGGCAAATCGCCAAATCCTAATTCTTCAAATCGCTTAAGTTGCCGCTTGGCTTTATTCGAAAAAATGACATATTGGGCTCCATAAACTGTTCGGCAGACTTTCTCAATCTTCTCACGTACGCTGTCTTCCAAATTATAGGTTGGCTTGAAGGTTGATTCACAGGACTCTGCTGCATTCATTACTTCCCTGGCCAGATCCAGTGTACCTTCACTACCTTTGGCAAAACCCTCACTCACTACAAAAGGTACATTGCAGTCCACACAAGCTGTTTTCAAAGCTTCAATTTCGGCATCCGTATCGGAATGAAAACGATTGATGCAAACCACGGCTGGTAAACCAAAGCTATTAATCGTTTCAACGTGCTTTCTTAAATTTTCCTTGCCTTGAACCACAGCTTCCACATCTTCCTGTGTCAATTCTTTCAATGCTTTACCACCATGATATTTCAATGCTCTTATGGTAGCCACTATGACAACCGCCTTAGGGGAAATACCGGCATACCGGCATTTGATATTAAAGAATTTCTCAGCCCCCAAATCTGCGCCAAAACCGGCTTCTGTAACCACATAATCTGCCAGTGACATGCCCATTTTTGTAGCAATGATACTATTGGTCCCCTGGGCAATATTGGCAAACGGCCCTCCATGAATGATTGCCGGGGTTGCTTCAAGGGTCTGAACAAGATTAGGTTTTATTGCATCTTTCATTAATGACGTCATTGCACCCTCGGCCTTAATATCACGTGCAAAGATCGGTTGATTGTCAAAAGTATCACCTACATAAATATTACCAAATTTTTCCTTCAGGTCTGCTATGTTTTTACTGATACAAAGTATCGCCATCACTTCGGAAGCTGCTGTAATATTAAATCCGGTTTCCATAGGTATACCACCTGATTTGCCACCCAGGGCTGTTATTACTTTACGCAAAGCACGGTCATTCATATCCATGCAGCGTTTCCACAAAATTGTTCTTGGGTCGATGCCCAGACTTCTGTTTTTGCTTTGCACATTATTATCAATCAGTGCAGCAAGCAGGTTATTGGCTTTTTCTATTGCTGAAAAATCGCCGGTAAAATGAAGGTTGATGTCTTCCATTGGAACTACCTGGGCATAACCACCTCCTGCAGCTCCTCCTTTGATACCAAATACAGGTCCCAGTGAAGGCTCCCGCAGTACAACTGTCGTTTTTTTATTGAGCTTTGATAATCCATCAGCCAACCCGATGGATGTTGTGGTTTTCCCTTCACCGGCTGGTGTGGGAGTAATGGCGGTTACCAATATTAAATTACTCTCATTTACCTTATTGTCATCGATCAAATCAAGGGGCAGTTTCGACTTGAATTTGCCGTAGAGATCCATATCAGCAGGTTTCAAGCCCAATTTGGCTCCTATTTCATCAATATGTTTCAGCTTTGTTGCCTGTGCAATTTGTATATCGGTCAGCATTTCATTTTTGAGTTTTGTTTGAATTCAATGTACTTACTTTTGCGCTAAAAAGCATTTTCGTTAAGGCATTATAATTGAAAAAAAACTACTGTCATCCGACTAACTTCTAAAATAGGAAAAAAGGGGCTTATATTTAAAGGTCAAGGTGATTTTCCGAGTTTTTGAAAAACACCCTTGCGCTTCAATGTAAATAAATCCAGTTGTACAATTTTTAGATCGCGCTCCTTTCTGTTCAGTCGTCCGGACTTCACCAACTTGATTAGTGAGATGTAGGACCCCATATTGATTGCTGCCAGGTTTACTATTGTAACAAATAACTCTGCTTCTTTACACTGTCTGTGAATGACTGAAAATAGTAGATTGGCTATCTGTTTATTTCACTTGAAAA